>JAILGH010000029.1 GCA_024697025.1 Pseudobutyrivibrio sp. | reverse complement strand
AATAAAACATGATTAGTAGGTGGATTTTAGATCCGCCTGTTTGTTATGCCTAAAAAGGAAGAAACGGGAATGAAGGTTATCATCTTCATTCCCGTTTCTCTCATCCAAAGCATTATCCCAATGTTAACTTAATGACATTGACCCTAAAAGTGCCCAGTTTTTTTATTTGGTTTTTAGTATATTTTAATGAAATAATCACAAAATGTAGTGATTGGTTGAAGTTAAAACACAAGATATGCTATTATTTATTAAAGTGGAGGATAGGTTATTATGGCGATGGATGATATTGTTTTTAGAACGCATCTAAAATATCAGATTGAAGCTAATAATGAAGGAGACGATGAAGGGGCAATAAAGCATAGTGAGGTAAATGAGATAGACCTGCACAAATGCAGCTTCGAAGATTTTAAGAAAGCTATGATTTATATGAAGGAAGGGAATCCGGATTATAGCTTTAGTGAGCTTGGCTTAGATGCGGTAAAGCCAGCAGATTTTTCAGAGAAAACCAATTATGATTTTGTGGAGTTGACAGATTATGCCAAGCACACAGCAATCAATATTGGCAACATGACTTTGTTTAGTGAATTGCAAAAGATTGCCAGCGCGGTGGAGCAGTTTGCAATTTTACCTAAAGAAGAGAGTGATAAAAAGATGGCAAATGTCTTGCCATTTTCTGACTACGACAATTATGACATCGAAGTTACGCCTGATACTACCATGGAGCTAGGCAGCTGTGTCATTGGAGGTGGCAGTGCCGAGACGTACAAGATTACTGCCACATTCCATGAAAGCAGCCGTGACGATAGGCCGATTATTTCAGTAAGGTCCTATTCCATTAGCGCGGATGCCTATTTGCCTAACATGGATATTATAGATATTGAAAGTATCTACAAGCAAAACGCCACATTGATGGAGGTATTTGCATACATGAGTTATCGGGATTATGTCAAAAAGGCTACTGAGCCTACTTTTGACAAGCTTATCGTAAGTGGCAGCATAGTGATAGATTCCCTTGAGGATATGTATGCCAAGCATTATGATTTACGGATATTCGACCATGTCAAAGTGTAGTCGCTATTAATCTTTTTTCGGGAAGAGTCCTGCCTTAGGCCCCTAATTAAACTAAGGCAGGGCTTTTTCTGTCTATCTAATATAAAATTTTTCCATAATACCCCATAGAGAAAAAGGCTATCTCATTTGATTATCCTAGGCGTAACATGTATATTAAGTAGTGATTTGACTATGATTTAAGGAGGTTTGCCATGAGTAAGCAAAAATGGAAGCCGGGCAACATGATTTATCCGCTGCCTGCTGTTATGGTTAGTTGTCGCAGCAAGGATGGAGAGGATAATGTATTTACAGTTGCGTGGACAGGCACAGTGTGCACTAATCCTCCAATGGCTTATATATCAGTACGTCCAGAGCGTCATTCCTACAATATGATAAAAGAGACTGGAGCGTTTGTTATCAATCTTACCACTGAGGATTTGGCTTTTGCCACAGACTACAGCGGAGTGACTAGCGGCAAAGACGTGAACAAGTTTGAAAAGCTTGGGCTTCACAAGGTTGAGGCAGACGAGATTGACGCGCCAATGATAGAAGAATCTCCAGTAAACATTGAGTGTAAGGTGAAGGAGATTCATGAATATGGCAGTCACACAATGTTTGTGGCTGATGTGCTTTGCGTACACGCTGATGAAAAATATATGAATGAAACAGGACGTTTTGAGCTTGAAAAAGCAGGCCTATTGGCATATTCCCACGGCACTTATTTTGGACTTACTAGGCCACATGGTACCTTTGGATATTCAATAAAGAAAGAGGGGAAATAATATGAACAATACAGTTAAGGGGTTGTTTGATTTTATTGAAAAAAGTCCATCACAATTTCATGCTATTGAAAATGAGAGACAGGCTTTTTTAGACGGAGGATTTAAAGAACTTAACGAGTCAAAGCCCTGGAAAATTAAGCTTGGAGGCAATTATTTCGTGACTAGAAATGGCTCGTCAATTCTTGCCTTTAGGGTCCCTAAAAAGTCAGTTAAAAGCTACATGATTATGTCGTCTCATTCTGATTCTCCTACCTTTAGAATCAAGGAGAAGCCAGAGATGAAGGAGGGCCATTACGTTAAGCTTAACACTGAAAAATATGGTGGTATGCTTATGGCGCCATGGTTCGATAGACCTTTATCCATTGCAGGACGTGCTGTAGTAAGGGCTGCAGAGGGCAAGCTTGAGACTAGGCTAGTTGATATAGATAAGGACCTTTGTATGCTGCCATCTCTGGCCATTCACATGAATCGCGAGGCTAACGATGGTTACAAATACAACCCTCAAAAGGATTTACTTCCATTGATTTCCATGGATGAAAAATTCAACTTGAAGGAGCTTGTGGCAAAGGAGCTTAAGGTAAAGTCTGATGACATAATTGGCTCAGACCTTTTCTTGTACAACAGAGAGCCAGGCCGTGTTTGGGGTGCCAAGAATGAATTTATTTCTTGCAGAAGGCTTGATGATTTGCAGTGCTCTTACAGTTCTATGGTGGGACTTCTTGGGGCAAAGAATTCTCAGACTGCAGTGCAGGTACATGTAACATTTGATAATGAAGAAGTGGGTAGCGGCACCAAGCAGGGAGCTGATTCAACCTTCCTTTATGATACATTAATTCGTATAAACGAATCACTCGGTGGTAATAATTCAACTTTGCTTGAAGCTATTGCAAATTCCTTTATGGTTTCTGCAGACAATGCTCACGCGTTGCATCCAAATTATGCTGAAAAGAGTGACCCTACCAACAAGGTGTTTATAAATAAGGGGCTAGTTATCAAATTTAACGCTAGCCAAAAGTACATGACAGATGGATTGGGATACGGAATTTTTGCTGAGATATGCAATAAGGCCAAGGTGCCATACCAGACCTTTGTTAATCGCTCAGATGTTGCTGGAGGTTCAACGCTTGGCAATATTTCAAACGCCCATGTTTCTATTAACGGTGTGGATATAGGTTTGCCACAGCTTGCAATGCATTCGCCTTATGAGTCTTCAGGTGTGAAAGATACCGAATATTTACAGAAAATTGCTACTAAATTTTACGAAACAGTTATTGAAAATATTTCTGGCTCAAACTATACTGTGAAGTGATTTGCAGAATTTAGGATAGTTGCAGGACTTTACACATCTGGGAGGACTATTTAATGCAATTTAGACCATGCATCGATATTCACAATGGAAAGGTAAAACAGATAGTAGGTTCCACATTGTCGGATTTGGGAAGGGACGATAGTTCTCCAAAGGAAAACTTCGTCGCCGACAATATTGCAGCTTATTACGCTTGTTTGTACAAGAGTGATGGGCTAAAGGGTGGACATATTATCAACCTTAATAAAAAGGGCACTAAGGAATACGAGCTTTCAAAGGATGCAGCCATGGAAGCTCTTAGAGCATATCCAGGAGGATTGCAGTATGGTGGCGGTGTGGATGATAGCAATGCCAGTGATTTTATTGCTGCTGGCGCAAGCCACATTATTGTTACATCCTACGTGTTTAATAATGGCCGAGTTGATTTTGATGCATTGAAGCGCATTTCCCAGGCAGTAGGCAAGGAGCATCTTGTTCTTGATTTATCCTGCACTAGAGTAGATGACAAATATTATATAGTCACAGATCGTTGGCAGAAGGTTTCCAAGGAGGTCATTACCTTTGATTTTCTTGATAAATTAGCTTCATATTGCGACGAATTTTTAATCCATGCAGCTGATGTGGAGGGCAGACAAAAGGGTATCGACCAGGATTTGGTTGCATATCTTTCAAAGTACAAGTCTGTGCCTGTTACATACGCGGGAGGTGTATCCCAGTACAGTGACATAGAGCTCATCAGAAGTCTTTCTGAGGGCAACATGGATTTTACTGTTGGCTCAAGCTTAGATTTATTTGGAGGCGATTTGTCCTACGAGAAAATCGTCAAAGAAATAGTTAAAATTAATTAATGCACAGGAGGCAAACATGTTCAAGGTAAACACTAATTTCCAAAAGCTACCAGGTAGCTATCTCTTCTCAACAATTGCAAAGAAGGTTGCTGCATATAGCGAGGCAAATCCTAATGCAGACATCATCAGACTTGGTATTGGCGATGTTACACAGCCAATCGCACCAGCTATGATTAACGCCCTTCACTCAGCAGTTGATGAAATGGGACAGGCTTCTTCATTCCACGGATACGCTCCAGATTTAGGATATTCATTCCTTCGCGAGGCAATTGCTAAGAATGATTATCAGGCTAGAGGATGCGATATCAGTGCAGATGAGGTTTTCGTTTCAGACGGAGCTAAGTCTGATTCGGCAGATATTCAGGAGCTTTTCTCAGCAGATGCCAAGATTGCAGTTTGCGATCCAGTTTATCCAGTATATGTTGATTCAAATGTTATGGCAGGCCGTTGCGGTACTTACGATGAGAAGCTTGGCAAGTGGTCAGAGCTTATTTACATGCCAACTACAGCAGAGAATCACTTTGTTCCAGAGTTCCCTAAGGAGACTCCAGATGTAATTTATCTTTGCTTACCAAACAACCCAACAGGTACAACACTTACCAAGTCACAGCTTCAGCTTTGGGTTGATTATGCAAATAAAAATGGCAGCCTTATTATCTTTGATGCTGCTTATGAGGCATACATTTCAGAGGCAGATGTTCCACATTCTATCTATGAGTGTACAGGCGCAAAGACATGTGCTATTGAGATTCATTCATTCTCTAAGAATGCTGGTTTCACAGGCGTTAGACTTGGTTACACAGTAGTACCAAAGGATTTAGTATTTGATGGCGTATCACTTCACGGTATGTGGGCTCGTCGTCACGGTACTAAGTTCAATGGTGCACCTTACATTATCCAGCGTGCTGGTGAGGCTGTTTACTCTGCAGAGGGACAGGCTCAGATTAAGGAGCAGGTTGGCTACTACATGAACAATGCTAAGACTATCTACACAGGTCTTAAGGATGCTGGCTTTGAAGTGTATGGCGGTGTGAACGCTCCATATATTTGGTTAAAGACACCAGACAAGATGACTTCTTGGGAGTTCTTTGATTATCTTCTTGAGAATGTACAGATTGTTGGTACACCAGGTTCTGGATTCGGACCTTCAGGTGAAGGCTACTTCAGACTGACAGCATTTGGTACAGCTGAGAACACAGCACGTGCTATCGAAAGAATTAAGAATCTTTAATTCAAAATAATAAAAATTTAGGGCTAAGGAATTAACTTTCCTTGGCCCTTTTGTTATTATTATTCTATGGTTAATTCGAAACATGGATTAATAGTAAACGATATTAAAAAGGCTATAAATGCAGGCAAGTACGAGGTCGACACAAAGATCCCATCTGAGAACCAGCTTTCTGACAGATATGGTGTCAGTAGGCAGACGGTTCGCAAGGCCATTTTAGAGCTAGAGCAGGAGGGGTATCTCTATGCTAAACACGGTAGCGGGACTTTTGTGGCACGTCGTCGCAGCAAAAGGGGCAACAGCAAGAATATAGCTGTTGTTTCTACCTACATGTCTGATTACATTTTCCCAAGGGTAATTCAGGGCATTAATCAGGTGTTGTCGGACAATGGTTATAGCATTCTTTTAAAAACCACCAACAATTCTCGTAAGGGGGAGGCCTGGTGTATGGAGGAGTTATTATCCAAAAATATAGATGGAATGATAATCGAGCCAAGTCAGAGTGCAATCAGCTGTCAACACCAGGTGCTTTATGACCAGATGGATATGATGGGGATTCCTTATGTGTTTATCCAAGGCTGCTATGAGGCCATGTTAGACAGGCCCCATGTTATGCTTGATGACGTGGAGGGTGGCAGACTTATTACTAGGCATCTGATAGCTTTAGGCCATCGAAAGATTGCAGGGATTTTTAAGGCCGATGACACTCAGGGCATACTGCGTCACAAGGGCTATGTAAAGGCTTTGCAGGAAAATGGCATAGAATATGATCCGGATTTGGTGACCTGGTATCACACCAAGGATAAAGGTGAAAAGCCTATGGAGGGGTTACTTCGTATATGCGAATTAAATTTACCTTTCTCCGCAGTTGTTTGTTACAACGACGAGATTGCATCTGCAGTTATAAATGGGCTAAAGGCCATTGGCAAAAAGGTCCCAGAAGAAATATCAGTTACAGGTTTTGACAATTCATTGTTGGCCCACAGTAAAGGAATCACAACAATCGCCCATCCCCAAGAGGAGCTTGGGAAAAAGGCGGCAGAGACTTTGATAGGTCTCATTAATGGTAGCATCTCCAAGAAGGGTGCCCATGTGCTTCTTGCCCCAGAATTAGTGGAACGCAAAAGCTGTATGTAATAATTATTTAGGAAGGCCAGATGAGTTATGGTTATTAAGAAATTGGCACGAGGTTTTATTGACAGAAAAATGATAGTTTTATTAGTTGCGGTTGTAGCATTATTTATAGTTTTATTTTACAGCGGAATGTTTGGTGGAAAGGATGAGCGCATAAAGATTACCTGTGTCGGGGACAGCCTTACTTATGGTAGTGGAGTTCTTAAAACAAGGGACATCGACAGCTATCCATCTCAATTACAGAAAAAGCTTGGAGTAGGATATTTGGTTAATAATTTTGGCCTTAGAAATGCCACGGCATCAGAGGCGGGAGATTTGCCATATCTTCATTCTAAGCCTTATGAAGAATCCCTTAAATCTGAGCCGGATATTGTGATTCTCATGCTTGGCACCAACGACAGCAAGGTGGCAAACTGGGATGCAAGTAAGTATGAGGATGGCTTGATGAAGTTGGTTGAGTCTTACAAGGCTTTAGATACCAATCCAACCATTTATATTATGAAAAGCCCACATGTCTATCCGATAAACGGGGATGAGGCAGAGTACACCATCCAGATTCCTGTTGTAGATAACGAGCTTGGACCAATAGTTGATAAAGTGGCTACAAACACTGGGGCACAGGTGATTGACTTGTATAGTATAACTGGCGACATGGCAGATATGTACACTGATGGTGTTCATTTCAAAAAGGGTGGTTACAAGTACATTACCGGCGCTATTTACGATGCCATTAAAAAATAATAGATTTTTCACATAAACCTGTTGACATAATTGCTCAGCGGGTTTATATTTTAATCAAACATATGAACAATCATTCATATATTCAAATAAAATATTCAGGAGGAAGATATAATGAAGAAGACTTACAAGATTGATGTGGATTGCGCAAACTGTGCAAATAAGATGGAGGAGGCTGCTAAGAATACAGCCGGTGTTGCAAACGCAACTGTAAACTTTATGACACTTAAAATGAGCGTAGAGTTTGAAGATGGCTCAGATGTTGATACAGTTATGGCAGAGGTTTTAAAGAACTGCAAGGCAGTTGAGGACGATTGCGAAATTTATCTTTAATTGCAACTTAGACAATACCTTCTTGTGGGACATTTATGATGAACCTATTAAGCAGTTATTGGAAATGTAATTAAAAGTTTTTTTGGGAGTTATAAGTAATGAACAAGAAGCAGAAGAAAGTATTAGTAAGAATAATAATTGCAGCAGTGCTGATGATAGCGCTACTTTTACTTCCACTTGAGAAGGGAAGCTGGCTTAGATTTGTACTGTTTTTGATTCCTTATTTAGTAATAGGATATGACATTTTGAAAAAGGCTTTTAAAGGAATTATGAATCGCCAGGTATTTGACGAGAATTTTCTGATGGCAGTGGCAACTATTGGTGCCATGGCTCTTGGAGAATACACAGAGGGCGTGGCAGTTATGCTCTTTTATCAAATTGGTGAACTGTTCCAATCTTATGCAGTAGGCAAGAGTCGTCGCAACATATCAGCGCTTATGGATATTCGCCCTGACTATGCAAATATCATGGTGGATGGAAAGCTTCAGCAGGTTGACCCAGACGAGGTGGCTGTTGGAACAGAAATCATTGTTCAACCTGGTGAAAAGGTGCCTATCGATGGTGTTGTTATAAATGGAAGTTCATCCCTCGATACATCAGCTTTAACTGGTGAGAGCGTGCCTAGAAGTGCAGTAGTTGGCACAGAGGTACTTTCAGGCTGTATCAACATGACTGGTGTTCTTACTATCCAGACTACTAAGGAGTTTGGAGAATCTACAGCATCCAAAATTCTTGATTTGGTGGAGAATGCTTCCTCTAAAAAATCAAAACCAGAAAACTTTATTTCAAAGTTTGCTAGAGTATATACACCGGTGGTTTGTTACCTGGCGGTTGCTCTAGCGATTATACCACCTGTTGTACTTTTGATTTTGGGCAAGGACCCAATCTGGGGACAGTGGTTATACAGAGCCCTTACATTCCTTGTAATCAGCTGTCCATGTGCCCTTGTAATCAGTATTCCCCTTACATTTTTTGCAGGAATCGGTGGGGCAAGCAAGGCTGGTATTTTGGTGAAGGGTTCAAATTATTTGGAACTTTTATCAAAAGCGGCGGTTGTGGTTTTGGATAAGACAGGAACACTTACAGAGGGTGTTTTTGAAGTAACAGAAATTCATCCAGTTGGCGTAAGTTCCGACAAGCTTTTGGAATATGCTGCTTTAGCAGAAAGCTATTCAAATCATCCAATTTCATTGTCATTAAAGGATGCTTACAAGAAGAGTGAGGGGGCAAAGGACTACGATAGTTCCGCTGCCGAGAGAGTTAGTGACGTAAAGGAAATATCCGGTCACGGTGTCGAGGCAAAGGTTGATGGCATTCAGGTAGATTGTGGAAACATCAAGCTTATGCAATCCTTGGAAATCAAGGTGGATGAAGCGCCAGTTTCAGGTACGGTTATACATGTGGCAATCGATAGAGAGTATCGTGGATATATTCTTATTTCAGATAAATTAAAGGCTACATCCAAGGATGCAGTTGCAGCAATGAAGCTAGCGGGAATTCGTAAATCCGTTATGCTTACAGGTGACAACAAGACTGTTGCAGAAGCAGTTGCGGCAGAGTTGGGACTTGATGAGTACTACGCAGAGCTTCTGCCTGGCGATAAGGTTTCTAAGGTTGAAGCTCTTCTTGAAAAGGTGACAGGCAAGGACCAGCTTGTATTCGTTGGAGATGGCATAAATGACGCTCCTGTATTATCAAGGGCAGATATTGGTATAGCAATGGGTGCCTTGGGCTCAGATGCCGCTATTGAGGCTGCAGACGTGGTGCTTATGGATGATGACCCAATGAAGATTTCCAAGGCAATTGGTATTTCTAAAAAATGCATACGCATAGTATATGAAAATATTTACTTTGCAATTGGAATTAAAGTTATTTGCCTATTGCTTGGGGCAGTCGGTATTGCAAATATGTGGTTTGCAATTTTTGCAGATGTTGGAGTAATGGTAATTGCAGTTTTAAATGCAATTCGTGCTTTACGAGTAAAGTAGTTTAGGGTAAAGTCTATATAAATAGGTTTTAGAAAGAGTGGTAAAGTATAATGGTTAAACATGCAGAGTGCTGTGAAGAAAACTGCGTACACCGCGATATGGTGGACAAGGTTTTAAAAGAGCTTCCAGATGAGGACGTATTATATGATTTGGCGGAGCTTTTCAAGGTGTTTGGTGATAGCACACGGGTGAGGATTCTCATAGCCTTATTTGAGGCAGAATTGTGCGTTTGCGATATATCAGAGGCGCTAGGCATGACCCAGTCTGCGGTGTCCCACCAGTTGCAGATTCTTCGCACCAACAAGTTGGTAAAGAGTCGTCGTGAAGGTAAGCAGATGTACTATAGTTTGGCGGACGATCATGTGGTGACAATTATCGGTCAAGGATTAAGTCATATTTTGGAGTAGAAACAGGCAGGCCATAGCCTGTTTCTCTGCTTTTAATGGGCAGAATAGACTTGTTGTTTAATTCAGATATTTTTTGATAAATTCTAACAATTAAATTTTACAAAAGTTGTTGACAAAGGCGGGATTCTCATATATACTCCTTATTGTTCGCGTGAGACGTAAGAAACACGCAGGACCAACACTTTTATCGGGGTGTGGCTCAGTTTGGCTAGAGCACCTGGTTTGGGACCAGGGGGTCGCAGGTTCGAATCCTGTCACCCCGACTTTGAAATAAATAATAATATGCGGGTGTGGTTCAATGGTAGAACATCAGCCTTCCAAGCTG
>JAILGH010000022.1 GCA_024697025.1 Pseudobutyrivibrio sp. | reverse complement strand
CTTATGGCCATGTTACTTCGGTACTGATGTACCTTGCCGTGAGCAGCTCATCGCTTACAACCGTTCAGTAGAGGAAATTCGCGATATCATCGGAGCTGATTCACTTGGCTATCTTAAGTTCGACCGTCTCAGCCAGATGGTCGACGGCCTCGAAATCTGCCATGGTTGCTTCGACGGCAACTACCCAATGGAGCCGCCAACTGAAGATATTCGTGGGGAATACGATAAGTAAAAATATTTAGATGAGCCTGTAACTAACAAGCTATAATTTTTCTCAAGCGAATAATTTATGAGCGGAGAAATATTATGCTTGTGAGTGTAACAGGCGGATTGGAGATTTATGAGTACAGATAGATATAGCAGCCCACTTTCAGAGAGATACGCTAGCAAGGAGATGCAGTACATTTTTTCGCAGGATAAGAAGTTTTCGACATGGAGAAGACTTTGGATTGCCCTTGCAGAGACAGAAATGGAACTTGGCCTTTCACAGGATGGCAAGCCAGTTATCACTCAGGATATGATTGATGAGATGAAGCAGCATATTGAGGATATTAACTATGATGTTGCAAAGGCTCGTGAAAAAGAGGTAAGACACGATGTAATGAGCCATGTTTATGCATACGGACAGCAGTGTCCAAAGGCAGCAGGTATTATCCATCTTGGTGCAACAAGCTGCTACGTTGGCGATAATACAGATATTATTATCATGCGTGATGCACTTCTTCTTATTAGAAAGAAGCTTGTAAATGTTATTGCAGAGCTTGCAGCATTTGCTGAGAAATACAAGACACAGCCTACACTTGCATTTACTCATTTCCAGCCAGCACAGCCTACAACAGTAGGAAAGCGTGCAACACTTTGGCTTAATGAGTTCGTTATGGACCTTGAGGATTTAGATTATGTTCTTTCAACACTTAAGCTTCTTGGTTCAAAGGGTACAACAGGTACACAGGCAAGCTTCCTTGAGCTTTTCAATGGAGACAATGATACAATCGACAAGATTGACCCTACAATCGCTAAGAAGATGGGATTTGAGTCTTGCTATCCAGTATCAGGCCAGACATACTCACGTAAGGTAGACACTAGAGTTTGCAACATCCTTGCTGGTATTGCAGCGAGTGCTCATAAGATGTCAAACGATATCAGACTTCTTCAGCATCTTAAGGAAGTTGAAGAGCCATTTGAGAAGAGCCAGATTGGTTCATCAGCTATGGCTTACAAGCGCAATCCTATGAGAAGTGAGAGAATTGCATCTCTTTCTAGATATGTAATGATTGATGCACTTAACCCTGCCATCACATCAGCTACACAGTGGTTTGAGCGTACACTTGATGATTCAGCTAACAAGCGTCTTTCTATTGCAGAGGGATTCCTTGCTACAGATGGTGTTCTTGATCTTTGTCTTAACGTAGTAGACGGACTTGTAGTTTACGACAAGGTTATTACAAAGCGTCTTATGTCAGAACTTCCATTCATGGCAACAGAAAATATCATGATGGATGCTGTAAAGCTTGGTGGAAATAGACAGGAGCTTCACGAGAAGATTCGTACACTTTCCATGGAAGCTGGTAAGAATGTTAAGGTAGAAGGTAAAGAGAACAACCTTCTTGAGCTTATTGCAGCAGATGATGAGTTCCCAATGGGACTTGAAGAGCTTGAGTCAACAATGGAGCCAAGCAGATATGTTGGACGTAGCCCACGTCAGGTAGAGGTTTATCTACGAGACGTGATTACTCCAATCTTAGATGCTAACAAAGACATTCTAGGTGTTAAGGCAGAAATTAACGTTTAAAGCATAACTGTAGCAAATAATATTGATGCAAAGTATGCCAAGTTGATGATAATATAGTTTTTAATTGAGCAGATAAAGGTCTTTTCCTTTATCTGTTCTTTTTTGAATAAGTTTATATTCTTTTTAACAGGAATAATTGAAAGTAAAAATACCAAGGCAAATGGATTAAGTATTTTAAAAATTACCATCAAAATAACTGAAAGGTAACATGCGTAATAAATTAGGCCAAAAAGCTTTACTGCCATAGGACGGTGAATGTAATGAACCAGAGTAAGGCGATTAACAGCCTCATCTTTTTCTACATCACAAGTATTGTTGGCAAGCATAATATTTGAAGTGGTAAGTGTCATCACTAAAGAAAAAATTAAAAATTCTAAAAAGTGAATTAGCTCAATAGAAACATTAAGGGTTCCACCAGTTAATCCTAAAGTGAGATAGTAGCTTGGATTATTGATATAGAGCATTAAAAATGGAATAAACATACCATAAGCTATTCCAGAAAACAATTCACCAAGCGGAATTCTAGAAATAGGAATAGGACCAAAAGTGTAAAAAATTCCAAGCATGAAGCAAAATGCTCCAAGAAGTAGAACTACAATGCCGGCGCGATATGCAAGATATAATCCTAGAATTGAACTAATAGAAAGCATAGTGATAATACAGATAAAAGCCGCTTTTCTTGGTATAGGAAGCATCTCAGGATAGTCTTTGCTATCGATGTAATTATTGATGCCAGTTGTTGTCAAATCGAATATAAACATAGAAATAAAAAATATAATCATAAGTGGGGTATTAATTATATGCCCCAGATATAAAATGAAAGCCATAGTATTTGCAAAGGCAAATAGGCTAGTAATTTTTGTTTGAATTTCTATAAACTTTAAGAATTTTCTTATCATGTTTTTCTCCTTTTTGCATAAATTTTACATTTTAAGTAAATAATTGTCTTTCATATAAAAACGTGAAAAAAGGTGGTCCAAAATAATATTTGCGTTAAATTAATAACATAAAATCTTGTTATGCGCAACATTTTGTGATAATATTAACGATGCATTGCGCAAAATCCTTTTGCGCGCTACTTAGGAAATGCATTAAAGAAAGGGATTATTATTAATATGACTAGGATTGTCGTAATTGGAGCAGGTTACGCAGGCGTGCTTGCTACCAAGAAGCTTGAGAAAAAGCTTCGTAAGCAAAAGCTTGCTGATTCAACAGAGATTACTTTAATTGATAAGCATCCATACCATACGATGCTAACAGAGCTTCACGAGGTGGCAGCATGTCGTGTTGGAGAAGAAAGCGTAAAAATGAATTTAGACCAGATCTTTGCTGGTCGTAAGGTTAATGTAGTTCTTGATACTGTAACAAAAGTAGACTTTGCAAATAACAAGGTTGAAGGTAAGGTTTCACAGTATGACTATGATTACCTTGTTGTTGCTGCTGGTTCAAAGCCAACATACTTTGGCGTTGAAGGGGCACAGGAGTACTCATACTCACTTTGGTCTTATGACGATGCAGTAAAGCTTCGTGACAGAATTCACGATTGTTTTAGAATGGCAGCAGATGAGACAGATGCAGCAAAGCGTAAGGAGCTTTTAAGCTTTTACGTTGTAGGTGCCGGATTTACTGGTGTCGAGATGGTTGGTGAGCTTGCAGAGTACACTCCAATCCTTTGCAAGAGATTTAATATTAATCGTGAGGAAGTAACTATCGTTGATGTTGATGGTCTTTCACGTCCAGTACCTATCTTACCTGAGAAGCTTTCTAATAAAGTAGACAGACGTCTCAGAAAAATGGGTGTAGAAGTTGTAATGAATGCCAGCGTTGTTGGTGTTGGTGAGAACTTCATTAAGCTTAAGAAGAATGATGAGATTACACAGCACGTTGCCGGAACTGTAATTTGGACAGCCGGTATTGAAAGCTCAGATATCACAACAGAAATCGCTAAAGAAGTTACAAGCGGTGGTAGAGGTCGTATTCAGGTTGATGAGCATTTACGTTCAGTTGAGCACGATAATGTTTATGTTATCGGTGACAATATGCTTTACACAGCACCAGGCGAAGAGCGTCCAGTTCCTCAGATGGTTGAGAATGCTGAGCACTCAGCAGCTACAGTTGCTAAGAATATCGTTTCAACTATTACAAAAAAAGGAAAATTGGAATCTTACAATCCAAAATTCCACGGTGTAATGGTATGTGTCGGTGGTAGATACGGTGTTGCTCGTGGCGGTATGGCTAAACATCAGATGAACTTTGCTTCATTCTTTGCTATGTTTGCAAAGCACTTTATTAATATTGTTTATTTCATTCAGGTTATGGGATGGACAAAGATTTTCTCATACTTGAAACATGAATTCTTTACTATCAGAAATAATCGAAGCTTCCTTGGCGGACATTTTTCAAATAGAACACCAAGTTTTATGCTTGTTGCGCTTAGACTATGGCTTGGTGCAGTTTGGGTATACGAAGGTGTAATGAAGATTGTAGAGGGATGGCTCACAACTCCTATGTTAGCAGGATTCTTTGGTGGAGCTAACTCTTGGTTCGATTCATTACTTGGAAGAGTTACACCAGGCGCAGCAGATGCAGTAGCATCAGCATCAACAGAGGTTGCAGCGGCAGCAGACGCAGTAGCATCAGCATCAACAGGTGCAGCAGCGGCAGCAGACGCAGTGGCATCAGCATCAACAGCAGTTTCAGGCGCAGCAGATGCAGTAACATCAGCTGGAACAGTTATTTTTGACTGGAACTTCAAATTATTTGAAACTATCCTTGTCTCAGGTGTTGATTTAGCACATTCAACAATTTCTGATATTGCCTTCAAGATTCAGGTGCCATTTGTAGACTGGTTCGTACAGAACGTAGTTCTTGCAAGCGATGGTATGCAGATGTTTATGCAGATTGTAATTGTTATCCTTCAGATCCTTATCGGTCTTGGCCTTATGGGCGGATGCTTTACATTCTTATCA
Organism: Pseudobutyrivibrio sp.; assembly: GCA_024697025.1. GTDB lineage: Bacteria > Bacillota > Clostridia > Lachnospirales > Lachnospiraceae > Pseudobutyrivibrio. The sequence continues at coordinate 119,967 of JAILGH010000022.1, read as the reverse complement.
GCAGGTATATCACTTGTATTACAGGCAATGTTTGTTACAACAACAGGTTTATATTTAAGCACGTTCTGGATGATTTTTGCCGGATTAGCTGTACTTTTCGGTGGCGGATATACACTTGGAATTGATTACTACTTAATGCCATTCCTAAAGAAGAAGTGGCAGAAAGTCAAGTGGGCGAGAAAGTGGTATTTATATAATGACTAATCATTTGAATGATTTTGAGGCTGCTTTTAAAGAGGTTCAGAAAGAGATTTCAAAGGTTATAACATCAGGTCCAAGCCTTATTACAGGGTACGTATCATATCTTACTGAGACTACAGGAAAGATGATGCGTGCCAGGGCTGTACTTGCCTGTTCTATGAACGATGATGGGGCTATCCCAGTAGATGCAATAAAGTTCGCGGCAGCAGTGGAAGTTCTCCATCTTGCAACACTAGTTCATGATGATATCATGGACGATGCAGACACTAGACGAGGCCAGATTACGTTGCAAAAAAGAGCAGGCAAGAGAAATGCAGTGATATGTGGTGATTTCTTATTGGCAGCAGCCATTAGAGAAATCTCACAAATCGCTGATAAAGATATCTATAAAAGTTTTGATTTTTCTAGATATGTTCAGAGTATTGCCCTTGGTGAGCTCAGACAAAATATTAATAATAGAAACTTTAGGATGAAAGTTTTTAGATATCTATCTATAATAGATGGTAAGACAGCAGCTTTATTTGAGGCTTCTTATCACGCAGGGGCACTGGCTGCAAACTATGACCCACATATCCAAAAGTTATATAGAAGACTTGGAAGATATACGGGTATCATTTTCCAGCTGACAGATGACTGTATTGATTATGAAAATACATCAGAGACAGCGCTAAAGCCTGTTCAGTCAGATTACGAAAATGGAGTAGTTACCATGCCACTAATACATGCCTTTGAAAAAGAGCCAGATTTAATTGATAAGGCAGAAAATAACAATTTGACTAAAGAAGAAGTTTTTGAAGCAGTCAAAAGAAATAATGGGGTAGAATTTACCCACAAAATGGCAGAAAGCTATTATAAAAGAGCTAAAGATATCTTAACTCAACTTAATATGCCAAAGGAAAAAGAAGAAATTCTAGGTGGCCTATTAACAAAAGCTTTTGTTGGCCTTAAAGCATGATATTGTAGCGGGTTACCGCTATATATATATTAACTAATTCATCAATATAAGAAAGGGTTTAAACGATGAAAAAGAATTTAGTCGCATTAATGTGTGTTGCATCTTTAGCAGCAACAGCATTCGTTGGCTGTGGTTCTGAGGAAGCAGCTGACACAACAACCACAACAACACAGCAGTCAAACGCAGAAGTTGCAGAGTCAACAGAGGCCGCACAGCCAGCAACAGTAGCTGCCGAAGGAGAGCTCCTTACAGGTCTTGGTACAGTAGTATCAATCGCTGATTCTAAGGATGCTTCAGCTGAGGGTGACGGAACAGCACAGGCTGATGCTACAATCGCAGCTGTAACTGTAGATTCAAACGGAGCAATTGTTGAGTGTGTAATTGATATTGCACAGACAAAGATTGGTATCAGCGCTGACGGAAAGATCACATCTGATCTTGCTGCTGAGTACAAGTCAAAGAGAGAGCTTGGCGATGAGTATGGTATGAAGAAGGCTTCAGCTATCGGTAAGGAATGGTATGAGCAGGCTGATGCATTTGCAGATTGGGCTGTTGGTAAGACAGCTGACGACATCAAGAACATGGCTATTTCAGAAGGCTATGCTGGTGATGAGGACTTAGTTGCTTCAGTTTCTATCCACGTAACAGGTTTCCAGGCAGCAGTACTTGAGGCTATGGAAAATGCTGTAGCTGGTGGTGCAGTAGCTGGCGATAAGCTTGGTCTTGGTGTAACAACAAACATTGCTAAGTCTGTAGATGCTACAGCAGATGCTGATGGTAATGCAGAGGCTTACACTACAATCTCTGTTCTTACAGTAAATGGTGATGGCGTAATCACAAGCTCAATCATCGATGCTGTTCAGGCTAAGATTGCATTCGATACAAAGGGTGTTATCACAGCTGATAAGAATGCTGATGTAAAGAGCAAGAACGAGCTTGGCGATGAGTACGGTATGAGATCTGCTTCTTCAATCGGTAAGGAGTGGAACGAGCAGGCTGCAGCTTACGCTGAGTACACAGTAGGAAAGACTGTTGAAGAAGTACAGAACACAGCTGTAGAAGAAGGTCGTGCAGCAGACGCTGACCTTGCAGCTTCAGTATCTGTTCATATCACAGATTTTAACGCTGTTATCGCAAAGGCAGTTGCAAGCGCTAAGTAAGAACTTTATAATTAAATAGCAATGGGGAGTGTGCGCCATGCACACTCCCTAAATTATTTGTCTCTTTTAGAGGATGTTTTTTATGAATCGTATTAAAGCAGCATCTATATTGCTGGTAGTTTTATTAATAGTTTTTATAGTAGCTGTTCAGTCTGGAAAGATATTTGGTTCTAAGGTAGACGGAACAGATTCTAGTGAAGAAATTAAATATACTGCGACATTTTTGGATATTTTTGATACCCGAACAGAAATTGTAGGGTATGCACATAATGAAACTGAATTTTCAAATCAGGCGGAAATAATTAAGGAACGTTTGGTTTTTTATAATAACTTATATGATATTTATAACGATTACGATGGGCTTAACAATATCAAAACCATCAATGATAATGCGGGAATCGCTCCTGTAGAAGTTGATGAAGAGATAATTAACTTACTTAAATTCAGTAAGGACATGTATAAAAAGACTAATGGCAAGGTTAATGTTGCCATGGGTTCAGTTCTTTCAATCTGGCATGAGTACAGAGAATATGGAAGTGATAATCCTGAACGTGCAAGCCTTCCAAATATGGCTGAGCTTCAGGCTGCAAATGAGCATGTAAACATTGATGATGTTATCATAGATGAAGAGGCTAAGACAGTTTATCTTGCTGACCCAGAAATGTCTCTTGATGTGGGCAGTACTGGAAAAGGATATGCAGTTCAGAGAGTAATGGACTATTGCCGCGAGCAGGGGATGGATAATATCCTTCTTAGCTTAGGTGGAAATATCTCTGGTCTTGGCACACGAATAGATGGCACCCAATTTAGAATAGCTATTCAAAATCCAGATTTGAGTAGTAGCGAGGAATACATCGAAAAGGTTGATATCAATGATGGACAATGTGTAGTTTCATCTGGTGATTATCAGCGTTATTATGTTGTTGATGACAAGGTATACTGTCATATCATTAATCCTGACACATTATTCCCATCTGAAACATTCGCTGCAGTTTCTATTTTAACTGATGATTCAGGAGCAGCAGATGCTTTATCTACAGCTGTCTATAATATGACTCTGGAAGAGGGCATGGAATTCGTTAATAGCTTGGATAATGTTGAGGCTATGTGGGTGTATCATGATGGCACCAAAGTTTACTCGGAGCATTTTGAGGAGAGTATAGTAAAGTAAACATGAAGAAAAACGATATTATTTTAATTGCAGTTATATTAGTAATTACTCTTGGCGGATTGGCATCTATGGCATTTCGGCAAAAAGCAAGCACAGAAGACACAGCAGACAAAGCTTATGTCTTGGTAAAGATTGATGGTGAAGAATATGGCAGATATCCACTGGATGAGGATAGACAGGAGCGTATAGAGCTTCCTGATGGTTCTTATAATGTGTTAGTTATCGAGGATGGATATGTTCAGATTTCAGAGGCTAGCTGTAGAGATCAAATCTGTGTAAATCATTTCCATATTCACTATGCTGGTGACGCCATTGTTTGTTTGCCAAACAGATTGGTGGTTACAATAGAAGGCGGCGAAGAAAACGATATTGATTCAGCTACTAATTAGTAAGTCGAGGAGGCTTTATGAAAACTAACAAAATTGCATTTTTAGGCCTATTAGTTGCCTTGGCATTTGTATTGTCTTACGTGGAATTTTTGCTTCCCCTTAATATAGGAATACCAGGGGCAAAGGTTGGACTTGCTAATTTAGTTGTCATGGTTGCACTTTACACTCTAGGTACTAAAAACGCCTTTTTACTTTCTATAGTAAGAGTGGTGCTTGTTGGATTGACCTTTGGAAATCTTGCAATGATGATATATTCTCTTGCTGGTGCAGGCCTTTCTTTTTTAGCCATGGTCATTGGCAAGAAAACAAAACTCTTTTCTGTAACTGGCGTCAGTGTCTTAGGTGGAGTGTGTCATAATATCGGACAGATTATAGTTGCGATGTTTGTTTTAGAAACTTCTAGCCTGATTTATTATTTGCCATTTCTAATTGTTATTGGAACAGTGTCGGGAATCGTTATTGGCGTTCTTTCGGGCATGATTATCAGTCGTATACAGAAATTATTCAAGATTTAACTTTTTGATAAAATAGTGTAAAAACTTCTTTTCTTTAACGTGCTAAAGTGTTAAAATGTTAAAAAATAAATCAAGGGAGTTAAATCACTATGAAACTTATTCAAAAGTACAACAGCATAAGTCTTATCGTTCGTATTATTTGTGGACTTATTGTTGGTGTAATCCTGGGATTATTATTCGATAATCTATCTTTCATCGCATTGCTTGGAAGCATTTTTGTTGGAGCATTAAAGGCGGTAGCACCTGTACTTGTCTTTGTTCTAGTTGTTTCAGCACTTGCTCAAGGCAATGATAAGCTTGACCGTAGATTTGGTCTTGTTATTATTCTTTATATGACAAGTACACTTCTTGCTTCGGTTGTTGCCGTAGTTGGCAGCTTTTTATTCCCTCAGACGCTTACCCTTGCAGAGGCAGCAGAAGCTGAGACTATTCCTACAGGTGTAGGAGAGGTATTGTCAAATCTTCTTATTAATATGGTTTCTAACCCTGTTAATTCATTAGCAGAAGGTAGATACATCGGTATCCTTTTCTGGGCTGTTATCTTAGGTATTGCATCAAAGAGAATTGCTAGCGATAACACAAAGCAGATGATGGCTGATTTTGCTGAGATAGTTTCTCAGGCAGTTAGATGGATTATTAACCTTGCACCTTTTGGAATTATGGGTCTTGTATATGAGAACGTTTCAACAAATGGTATGTCAATCTTTACAGATTACGGCAAGCTTTTAATTCTTCTTGTAGGCAGCATGCTTGCAGTTGCACTTATTGTAGATCCATTACTTGCTGCAATTGTTCTTAGAACAAATCCATATCCACTTGTATTTAGATGCTTAAGAGAATCAGGTGTTACTGCATTCTTTACACGTAGTTCTGCAGCTAATATCCCTGTAAATATGGAGCTTTGCGAGAAGCTTGGTATGGACCCAGAGATGTATGCAGTGTCAATTCCACTTGGAGCTACAATCAATATGGATGGTGCTGCTATCACAATTGCAGTAATGTCCCTTGCAGCTGCTAATACAGTTGGTATTCAAGTATCTTTTGCAACAGCACTTATTCTTGCATTTATTGCAACTCTTGGTGCTTGCGGAGCATCAGGTGTAGCAGGTGGTTCATTACTTCTTATTCCTATGGCATGCTCACTATTTGGCGTTAATGCTGATGTGGCAATGCAGGTTGTTGCAGTTGGTTTCATTATTGGTGTTGTTCAAGATTCAGTTGAGACTGCTCTTAACTCATCAGGTGATGTTATGTTTGCTGCTACAGCAGAGTATTCACAGTGGAAAAAAACAGGTAAATCTTTACCAACTTTCCTTGGCGGAAATACAAAATTAGATATATAATTACAACGATGAAAAAGATGCCTGTTTAGGCATCTTTTTTATGAAAAAATTTATTGCTTTAAAGCGCTAAAAGATGTAAAATCGTCTTTGAATATGTCGGGTGGCAAGAGTCGGCATTTTCTGGACTATTAATCTGGGAAGGAGATTTAACATGAATTTTAAAAGTAGTTATTTACAGCGCGTTTATGACGGACTTGAGTCAAGAAACGCAGAGCAGAAGGAGTTCCTTCAGGCAGTTAGCGAGGTTTTAGAGTCATTAGAGCCAGTTGTTGCCGCAAATCCTAAGTTAGAGGAGCTTGGTGTAATCGAGCGTATCGTTGAGCCAGAGCGTATTATCCAGTTTAGAGTATCTTGGGTTGATGATCAGGGCAAGGTTCAGGTCAACCGCGGATACAGAGTTCAGTTTAACTCTGCCATTGGACCATACAAGGGAGGTCTTAGACTTCATCCTTCAGTAAACTTATCAGTTATTAAGTTCTTAGGTTTTGAGCAGATTTTCAAGAACTCACTTACAACACTTCCAATCGGTGGTGGTAAAGGTGGTTCTGACTTCGATCCTAAGGGCAAGTCAGATATGGAAATTATGAGATTCTGTCAGTCATTCATGACAGAGCTTGCTAAGCACATTGGTGCTGATACAGACGTTCCAGCTGGTGATATTGGTGTAGGTGGACGTGAGATTGGTTTCATGTACGGTCAGTACAAGAGACTTCGCAACGAGTTCACAGGCGTACTTACAGGTAAGGGACTTACATACGGTGGTTCACTTGCTCGTACAGAGGCTACAGGATATGGCGTTTGCTACTTCACACAGGAAATGCTTAAGTCAGCTAAGAACACATCATTTGAGGGTAAGACAGTAGCTGTTTCAGGTGCTGGTAACGTTGCAATCTATGCTATTCAGAAGGCATACCAGCTTGGTGCTAAGCCTGTTACATGTTCAGATTCTACAGGTTGGATTTATGATCCAGAAGGAATCGATGTTGACCTTCTTAAGGAAGTTAAGGAAGTTAAGAGAGCTCGTCTTACAGAGTATGCTGCAGCTAGACCATCAGCTGAGTATCACGAGAAGAAGAACGGTGAGCACGGTGTATGGCAGTACAAGGTAGACATCGCTCTTCCATGTGCTACACAGAACGAGCTTAACGAAGAAGATGCTAAGATGCTTATCGCTAACGGCGTTATCGCTGTAGCTGAGGGTGCTAACATGCCTTCAACTCCAGAGGCTGTGGCTGCATTCCAGAACGCAGGCGTTCTCTTTGGACCAGCTAAGGCTGCTAACGCAGGTGGTGTTGCTACATCAGCTCTTGAGATGTCACAGAACTCTGAGAGACTTCACTGGACATTCGAGGAAGTTGATTCTAAGCTTAAGGGCATCATGGAAGGTATCTTCCACGCATGTGATGACGCTTCTAAGAAGTACGGCATGGAAGGCAACTATGTTGCTGGTGCTAACATCGCTGGTTTCGAGAAGGTTGCTGAGGCAATGATTGCACAGGGTGTTGCATACTAAAATAAATTATTAAGACTCCAGTAGGCTTCGGGCTACTGGAGTCTTTTTTACCTTATAGGAAATTGCTTTGCAATCTCCTATAAGGTAAAAAACACACTTCGTGTGAAATATGTGTCTCGGCGACAGAATTATTATAATTCCTTTATGGCGTTCCAGTAATCTAGTACTTTTTGGAAGCTTTTTTTCTGTTTTCCCTTTGAATCTTTGATTTTCTTTTGTAAGAAAACTTCTGCGCTTTCTATTGCCTTTTCGCTGCAGGAGTCATATATAGGTATAATTCTTGTGGTGAAATAGAATTTAAAGAAGTCAGCAATATCTCTAGGAGTATCTGCATTATCAAATTCTTTTGCCAGCTGATAGGTTTCGCTAATTACTTTTTTCATTTTATCCTCTTCCCCAAGAAGAGCTAAGAAACATGCTTTGGAAATCAGAGGTTGAATTTTTAATTTATACATATAATCTACCTTATCCTGATAACTGTAAGCATTGATTAAGGCGATTTGAGAATCTATAAGCTCTGTTGCTTTTTTTAGGTTGGATTTTTTGTTGGTTTCCACAAGGGCCCAGGCTGTGTTGGATGATATAACTGTTTGTTCTAGAAAATTTTGCAGTAGGGCATAGGTAAATTTATCCAAAGCCTCAGTGGTTTTTCCCATTTCTAGAAGCAACAGGGCAATTTCATTGTTGTGGCATCCGTTGTAGTTTATTTCGTTAAGTAACTCAAGGGCCTTTTCTGAATCTATAAGGCTATACATATGAGCAAGTCTGGTTTGGATAGTATAATCGCTGACCTCGGGATCTTTATTTTGGTCAAGGTGATTAAGGGCAGTCTGGTATATTTCGATTGCATTTTCAACATCGTCATTTTCTACATTGTCCATTTCAAGGCCTTCCAAAATCTTCCTATAATACATATCCCCACAGGAGTATAGTACCTTAAAGGTATGAGGGTATCGGGAAAGGGCGTCCTTTGCTTCTTTGATTGCTTCTTCAAAGTGATGGTCAAGGCTTAAGTCATCTATATTTTTGCACATATCTTCGATTTTTTTGGAAGACATATCAAAGCCCACAAATTCATCCAACGAAATATTAAATAGGTTGGCAAGCTCCATCATGGTTTGGATGTCAGGGATATTGCTTCCATTTTCCCATTTAGATACTGCACCCACAGTTACACCCATGGTATCAGCCAGCCTTTCCTGAGTAAGGTCCATTTCTTTACGATATTTTTTTATGTTCTCTGCAAGTTTGATCTGCATAGGTAACATCTCCTTGTTCTATTTCAAAATTTGCTTTACAAAAGAATACAAAAATCATCAATACAATCATCATAAGTCCAAACAGCCCTAGTAGAGTAGCAGTGCTTAGGCGAATAGATGCAGCACTGACTATAAAGGAACCTATAGGAGCAGCCGCAATGGAAGCAGCTCCAAGAACCGAGTTCGCTCTGGCCAGATAGTTGTGGTCGCAGGTTTTTTCAAATTGAATGTTAATTGTTCCTGATATGATGGTTGCAGCCAAAAGCATCATGCAAGAGCATATTCCTGCCAAGAGATAGCCTATGATAGGGCTCCCTTTAAACATGCTACCCAGGGACATGATGTACATGAAGCATCCTACTATGGTGCCGCCTGTTACAATAATCATTTTTACAGAAAATCGTTTCATAATGGATGGTGTGATAATTGCACCAATAATACCTCCGATGGCACCTGCTGTTCCCATTACGCTTAAAAGTCCACTGCCAAGTCCGAATATTTCCTTTGCGATAGGAGCCTGAAGAGCATTGACTGGGACGATAAAGAAGTTCATAAACACTGCAACAAAGCAGACATTTAATATAATCTTTTTCTTTAGCATGTAGCGAAATCCATCCTTTAAAAGAGAAAGATAGGATTCTTGGAAAATATTATTTTCCGTTGTTTCATCAGTCTGACCTTCGACAGTCAGTGTCTTTATAGGCACGATAGCAATTGCTGCTATAAAAAATGTTGTAGCATCAATTATCATTGCAGCCTGCACTCCAAGTCTTGCAATAATGACACCAGCCAAACCTACGCCAACTAAAGACACGGCGCTGGATAGGCTTGAGTTTAAACTCATTGCATGAGCCAATTTATCCTTTTTAACAACACTGGGAATAAATGCTCCCGCCGCCGGAAGATTAAATGATTCTATGGTTGTGATGGTTAGAGTAAAGGCTGCCAGTATGTATGGATTGACTATTCCCGACAGGTACATAAGTACAAAAACTGAAATTACAAAGCCTCTAGCAACGTGAGTAAAAATTATAACTTTTTTCTTGTTCAGCCGTTCCACAATTGGTCCGACAAATGGTTGGACTATTATGTTAGGTAAAAGGTTCAGGCCAAATATAAGGGCAGTCCAGGAAGGACTGTTTGTAATCTGATAAACCAGCCAGGTAAATGCGATGGCATCTACTGAGTCGCCAAATCTATTTATTAGATTGGAGAATAAAAGCTTTTTATATTCTTTATTTTTTAATACATCTTTGTAGGTTAGTTCGTTAGCCATATTTGCTCCTTTCATTTCATGGCCAAATACTAACAAGTTTATGCCAAGATTATAACATATCAGTTGTACAATTAGGAAAGTATGAACTTTCCGGTGCGGAAAAAATCTTTACCGGTATTATAGAATTGTAGACTTAAATAGCGGTGGAGTATTTGAATTAATATTTGGAATACTTCCAAGTGTAGATGAGGGGATAGATTATGTCAGCTATGAGAATTATGAAAACGTATTTGAAAAGGCCTATGCTTTAGTAGATGGCAAGGTGGAAATTGATTGGATAAAGATGTCGGATTACCTGTCGAAAAAATAAGATTTTAGTATGAAAAAAGGATCTGTTGCTGTATAAGCTTCAGATCCTCTTGATATTTTGATTAAAAGTAAAACATATGTGACTAGTTTGCTGTGCGGTCCTCTATTGGAACGTATTTCTTGTGCTGGCACACTGTCATGTATGCAGGACGCATAATCTTGCCGCGGTGGCAAATCTCCTCCATACGGTGAGCACTCCAGCCAGCGATACGAGCGATGGCAAATATAGGAGTGAACAATTCTCCAGGAATGCCAAGCATCTGATAAACAAAACCAGAGTAGAAATCCACGTTTGGTGAAACACCCTTGTAAATCTTGCGCTCCTCAGCAATAATCTTTGGAGCAAGTCTGGCAACTGTCTCGTATAACTGATATTCCTTTTCCATACCCTTTTCAACTGCAAGCTTTTCAACGAAAGAGTGGAAAGTGATTGCACGTGGATCAGATACAGAATAAATAGCGTGACCCATACCATAGATGAGGCCGGCATTGTCAAAGGCCTCTCCGTGAAGAAGTGCTCTAAGGTATGCTGAAACTTCTTCCTCGTCCTCCCAATCCTTAAGGTGAGCCTTCATGTCTTCAAACATGCGAACAACCTTGATGTTGGCACCACCGTGCTTTGGTCCCTTAAGCGAACCAAGGGCAGCAGCAATAGCTGCGTATGTATCGGTTCCAGAAGATGAAACAAGGTGAGTAGTGAAGGTTGAGTTGTTACCGCCACCGTGCTCCATGTGAAGAATTAAAGCTACATCAAGAAGCTTTGCCTCGAGTGGAGTGAACTTGCTATCAGGTCTAAGGCAGTGGAGAATGTTCTCCGCTGTAGAATAATCTGGTCTAGGCTGATGAATGATAAGCGAATTCTCATTGTAGTAATAGTCGTAAGCTGCATAGCTGTAAACTGATAACAATGGGAAGTTGGCAATCAACTGTAAGCACTGTCTAAGCACGTTTGGCTCAGAAGTGTCGTCAGCCTTCTCATCGTATGAATACAAAGCAAGTACAGAACGAGCAAGTGAATTCATCATATCCTTGGATGGGCTCTTCATAATCATATCTCTAACAAAGTTAGTTGGAAGAGAGCGGTAGCTAGCAAGGATGTCCTTGAACTCCTCTAGCTGAGCCTTAGTAGGAAGAGTGCCAAACAATAGAAGATAAGCACATTCTTCAAAACCATAATGCTGCTCAGTAGGAAGATTCTTAACTAAATCCTGTACATTGTAACCTCTATAGAATAATTGACCATCGCAAGGTATCTCTTTGCCGTCCACTAATTTCTTGGAATTAACTTCTGAAATCTCGGTAATACCAACTAAGACACCCTTACCATTTAAATCACGGAGACCGCGCTTAACATCGTAGGTGGTGTATAGCTCTGGATCTATATATGAGGATTTCTTGGAAAGTTCGGCCAGTCTTTCCAATTCAGGAGTAATCTCACTGTAGTTCTCAATTACCATCAATTATTTTCCTCCTATTTAATAATACACAGATGTGCATATGTTTTATCACTTTAGTACGCTAAATTGCGATTTTCAGTATACTACCATAAATATAGGTAGTTAGACAAGGTTAATTGTGCCATTTATTAGATAAAAAATGCAAGTAAATACAGCAAAATTAAGAAAAAATTTATACTTGGCAATTTGCTAAATTTTTTAAGAAAAAATTGTATAAATATACGTACAGTTTTTCCGCTAATTCATTGACAATAAAATAACGAAAAGATAGAATGTTAAATAGCGAAAATTAGTTTTTAGCCCTACAGATAAGGGGTTAGCTAATAAAATTTTTAATGAGAAAAGTGAGGTATGACAAGATGGCTAATGTTGATTTGACAAAGTATGGCATCACAGGAACAACTAATATTGTTCACAATCCTTCTTACGAAGAGCTTTACAAAGCAGAGATGGATTCTTCTCTCGAAGGATATGAGAAGGGACAGGAGACAGAGCTTGGTGCTGTTAATGTTATGACAGGTATCTACACAGGACGTTCTCCTAAAGATAAGTACATCGTTATGGATGCAAATTCAAAGGATACTGTTTGGTGGACAACAGAGGGTTATCCAAATGATAATCATCCAATGTCAGAAGAAGTTTGGGAAAAGGTTAAAGAGCTTGCAAAGAAAGAGCTTTCTAACAAGGACCTTTATGTTGTAGATCTTTTCTGCGGTGCAAACAAAGATACACGTATGGCTGTTCGTTTCATCGTTGAGGTTGCTTGGCAGGCTCACTTTGTTGAGAATATGTTTATTAAGCCAACGGCAGAAGAGCTTGCAAACTTTGAGCCAGATTTCGTAGTATACAACGCTTCAAAGGCTAAGGTTGAAAATTATAAAGAGCTTGGTCTTAACTCTGAGACATGCGTAGCTTTCAATATTACATCTAAGGAGCAGGTTATCATCAACACATGGTACGGCGGAGAGATGAAGAAGGGTATATTCTCTATGATGAACTACTTCCTTCCACTTAAGGGAATGGCTTCAATGCACTGCTCAGCTAACTGTGATATGGATGGAAAGCACACAGCTATTTTCTTCGGTCTTTCTGGTACAGGTAAGACTACACTTTCTACAGATCCTAAGCGTCGTCTTATCGGTGATGATGAGCACGGCTGGGATGATAACGGTGTATTCAACTTCGAGGGTGGTTGCTACGCAAAGGTTATCGGCCTTGATAAAGAGTCTGAGCCAGATATCTTCAACGCTATCAAGAGAGATGCTCTTCTTGAGAACGTAACAGTAGATGGTGCTGGTAAGATTGATTTTGATGATAAGAGCGTAACAGAGAATACTCGTGTTTCTTATCCAATCGAGCACATCAACAATATTGCATCTGAGGTAAATGGTGTTTCTGCAGGTCCAGATGCTGATAACGTTATCTTCCTTTCAGCAGATGCGTTCGGAGTACTTCCTCCAGTATCTATCCTTACACCAGAGCAGACAAAGTACTACTTCCTTTCAGGATTTACTGCTAAGCTTGCTGGTACAGAGAGAGGTATCACAGAGCCTACTCCAACATTCTCAGCTTGCTTCGGACAGGCTTTCCTTGAGCTTCACCCAACAAAGTATGCTGAAGAGCTCGTTAAGAAGATGGAGAAGTCTGGTGCAAAGGCTTACCTTGTTAACACAGGTTGGAACGGAACAGGCAAGCGTATCACAATCAAGGATACAAGAGGTATCATCGATGCTATCCTTAATGGTGACATCAAGAACGCTCCTACAAAGACTATTCCAATGTTCAACTTCGAAGTTCCTACAGAGCTTCCAGGCGTAGATCCAAAGATTCTTGATCCTAGAGATACATACGCTAACGCTTCTGAGTGGGAAGAGAAGGCTAAGGATCTTGCTGCAAGATTCAACAAGAACTTTGTTAAGTACACATCTAACGATGCTGGTAAGGCACTTGTTTCTGCAGGTCCACAGCTCTAGGATTTAAAGGACTTTACGCCTTAATTTGAGCATAAAACGTTCTTTATTTTAACACAAATATGGTGTACTATAATTTTAGGTAGTAAACATACCGAAGCTTAATCTAACCTGGGATGTACGATTTAACTTATCCTTATTGAACCTACATTTACTTTAAATGGAATGCCTATATTTCTGATTGGCTGTCAGGCCTCCTTAGCAGTGGAAGGCAAAAGATCGGTTGCGGCGATCCACCTAGCCAGAGCTAGGAGTCAATTGATAGGCCCGGCACTCTGGGTTAGATTTTTTATTGGATTTTTTGAGAGTCTGTTACGCTCTCAAGCCTATATATATCCCGCTTCACTAACACGTGAAGCTTGGATACATATAGAGCTTGATAGCTACAGACTCTCTTTTATTTAATTCCATTTAATGAATGGAACATGAAGGCAACTAAGGTGTAGATACCAAATAGGGGAGGGATTTAACACAGCAACAGGTGGGACTTTAAAATGCCTCTGGATTTTGCTAAAATTTACACTTGGAGGAGATGATTGCCATGTGGACATTTTTAGGATATGGAAAAACATATTTGGATAAATGCGGACGAGACAATATCGGAGCTTATGCTGCCCAAACAGCATATTTTATGATTATGTCATCGATTCCTTTTATTATGCTCTTGGTGTGGATTGCGGGTTATGTGCCACCTATTAGCCAATACATGAATGAATTGATTTATGCGGTTATGCCAGATGATTTTTCGCCTTATATTGTCAAGGTGGTAAAGCTGGTTACCCAGGCATCAGTTGGCGCAATTTCCATTTCTGCTGTCATGGCCATTTGGTCATCAGGAAAGGCATTCCAGAACTTGATGGTAGGTCTCAATCAGGTTAATAAAATAGAAGAAACTAGAAATTGGTTCGCCAGAAGATTAAAGGCGATTTTGTACACTTTGATTTTGCTTTCAGTAATAGTAGTAATTATGCTTATGCTTGTCTTTACTCAGCAGCTTCAGTACTACGCACAGAACTACTACGGTATTCTCGCTTATATGGTAGGTATTAGGCCACTGTTTAGAGGAATATTTGTGTTTATATTCTTGGTTATCGTATTTACGTTTTTATTTACTGTGCTTCCAAACAAGCACCTTAAATTTATGAGCCAGCTTCCAGGCGGAATTATTTGTGCCATTAGCTGGTATGTGTTTAGTTTGGTTTTGACAATTTGGGTGAGAGTCTTTAATACCTTTTCGATGTATGGTGCTCTTGCTACTATGATGCTTTTTATGTTCTGGCTTTATTTTTGCATGTACTTTATGCTTATGGCTGCTGAGGCCAATGTATTCTTTAAGGACGCCTTTGAAAATGCATGGAACAACTTTAAAAGTGCCTTTAAGCGTAATAAATAGTGGAAAGTAGACTAGATAAGGATTCTGTGCTAAACTAGCTAGGCTGTAGTAAGACAGCAAAATTATTATTAGATAGTGGGAAAGTCACTGTTTGTAGCATGTATTTTGCCGCGAATAGTGGCAAGATTATAGTATGTTAGTAAAAGATTTTGATTATTATCTTCCTGAGGAGCTTATCGCTCAGGATCCATTAGAAAAACGAAGCAACTCAAGATTGATGGTTTTGGACAAGACTACAGGTGAAGTTCAACACCGTCATTTCTATGACATAAAGGAATATCTTAAACCAGGTGATTGCCTGGTTATCAATAATACTCGAGTTATTCCAGCAAGATTATACGGTGCCAGGGTTGGTTCCGGCGGAAAAGTTGAAATACTTCTATTAAAGAGACTTAGCGACAACCGGTGGGAATGTCTGGTTAAGCCAGGTAAGAAAGCTCGCCCTGGTATGGAGATATCCTTTGGTGATGGTCTTTTAATAGGAAAGATTGTTGATATTGTTGAAGAGGGAAACCGTATCATCGAGTTTAGTTATGATGGGATTTTCGAGGAGATATTGGATAAGCTTGGAGAAATGCCACTTCCACCATACATTACACATAAACTCAAGGATAGGGATAGATATCAGACAGTCTATGCTAAGTTTGATGGTTCGGCAGCTGCTCCTACAGCAGGATTGCACTTTACGCCAGAGCTTCTTGAAGAGGTGAGAGCCATGGGTGTCAAGATTGCCGAGGTTACCCTTCATGTTGGACTTGGTACATTTAGACCAGTTAAGGAAGAGGAAGTGCTTGAGCATCACATGCATTCAGAGTATTACGAGCTTACCAAGGAGGCTTGTGATATTATCAACGAGACCAAGGTAAATGGTGGTAGAGTAATATCTGTTGGCACCACCAGCACCCGTACATTAGAGTCGGCTGCTGAGGAGGGCAAGCCACTTACACCAAAGAGCGGCTGGACTCAGATTTTTATTTATCCGGGTTATAAGTTCAAGGTGATTGATTGCCTGATTACCAATTTCCATTTACCTCAATCAACACTTATTATGCTTGTAAGCGCATTGGCAGGCAGAGAACATGTGTTAGCTGCTTATGAGCAGGCAGTGGAGGAAAAGTACAGATTCTTTTCTTTCGGTGATGCGATGATGATTACAGACTTATCATCAGGCAGCTAGAGGCAATTGTTTGGGTTGTAATTAAATTTACTAACTGTTAAAATTTTAATTTAGTGAGATTATTAGGTTTTTGAGCCTAAATATAGATTTTTTAGGGAGGCCACCGATGGTAGACATTATATCTGAATTGAGTGCCAAGTTTGAAGCTGAACTTCAGAGCATCAAGAACTCTGAAGAGCTTGAAAACATTCGTGTTTCATATCTAGGCAAAAAGGGTAGCGTTACAGCTGCCATGAAGGAAATGGGCAAGCTTTCTGCAGAGGAGAAAAAGGAGTTTGGCCAGAAAATTAACGTGCTTAAAAACACTGTTGCAGACAAGATTGCAGCTAAGAAGGATGAGATTGCAGCTTTAGAGCTTCAAAAGGAAATCGACAAGGTTCCTGAGTTTGATATTTCCCTTCCTGAGCATTTTGAGCAGGGTAGTTATCACCCTATCACTCTTGTTCAGCGTCAGTGTGAGACTATATTTAAATCAATGGGATTTACTGTTGAGGATTATAGTGAGGTGGTTACTGATTACGAGTGCTTCGAGTCAGTGAATATTCCTAAATATCATCCTGCTAGAGATATGCAGGATACATATTATCTTGAAAACGGTCAGCTTCTCAAGTCTCAGACAACTGCTGCCCAGAATGCTATCTACAAGAAGTATCGCAAGCAGCTTATCGAAGATGGCACGCCTATCAAGGCTATCTTCCCAGGTCGTTGCTTTAGAAACGAGGCTACAGATGCTTGTCACGAGAACACATTCTTCCAGATGGAAGGTGTTATGGTGGGTAAGGATATTTCTATTTCAAACCTTATCTATTTTATGAAGACAATGCTTTCTGAGGTATTTCGACGTGATATCAAGGTTAGACTTCGTCCAGGTTTCTTCCCATTTGTGGAGCCGGGATTTGAGCTTGATATCAACTGCCTTAACTGTGGCGGTAAGGGTTGCCCTTCATGTAAGCATTCAGGTTGGCTTGAGCTTTGCCCATGCGGCATGATTCATCCAAAGGTTCTTGAAGAAGGTGGAATCGACCCTGATAAGTATACAGGCTTTGCCTTTGGTCTTGGTCTTACAAGACTTGCAATGATGAAATATGGTATTAAAGACATTCGTGATCTGAACAGCGGAAATCTTAGCAGCCTTGCTCAGTTCACAGATGACGAGCAGTAAGGGAGGGCGAAGCAGATGTTTATTTCAATGAATTGGATCTCTGATTTTGTTGACCTTGAAGGTCTAGACAAGATGGAGCTTATTTCTAAGTTCTCTCTTGCAACAGCAGAGGTTGAAAATGATATTTTCCATAAAGGTGAAGATTTATCTGGAGTTGTAGTTGCTGAGATTAAGTCAGTAGAAGAGCACCCAGAGTCAAAGAAGCTTCACTTATTAAAGGTTGATGCAGGCGATGGTAAGCTTACAGATGTTGTCTGTGGTGCACCAAACGTTCGCGTTGGCATGAAGACAGCCTTTGCAAAGGTTGGAGCGCAGATTGGCGATATTACAATTGCCCCAAGACCACTTGCTGGATTTGATTCTTTTGGTATGTGCTGCTCAGAGAAGGAAATTGGAATCTCTGACAACAACGACGGTATCATGGATATCTTAGAGGACGTGGCAAACGGTACTGATATCAAGGATTTATATGAGATTGATGACATTATCTTTGAGGTAGATAACAAGTCTCTTACCAATAGACCAGACCTTTGGGGTCACTACGGAATCGCAAGAGAGTTTGCTACAATTGCAAAGCGTCCACTTAAGGAGCTTCCAACAATCGACCTTAGCAAGTATGACAATCTTGACAAGATTGATATGAAAATCGAGGACGAGCTCTGCCAGAGGTATTCATCTCTTCAGGTTGCCAACATCGAGAAGAATGTTGCACCTATGAATATGAGAATTCGTCTTTACTATTGTGGTATGAGAGGTATTAACCTTCTTACTGACCTTACTAACTATCTTATGCTTGAAATGGGACAGCCAATGCACGCATTTGATTCTCGTAAGGTTGGCAAGATTCGTATTAAGAGATTTGATAAGCCATTTACATTTACAACTCTTGATGGAGTAGAGCGCAATATCGATGAGAACACTCTTATGATTTGCAACGACAACACACCAGTTGCTATTGCTGGTATCATGGGTGGTCTTGATTCAGAAATCGTTGAAGATACAACTACTCTTACACTTGAGTCTGCTACATTTAATGCAGCTTCTATCAGAAAGAGCGCGGTGCGACTGGCACACAGAACAGATGCTAGTGCTCGCTATGAGAAGAGTCTTGATCCTGAGATGACAACAGTTGCCATCGCAAGATTTATGAAGCTTCTTCTTGAGATTGACCCAGGTGTGCAGGTTGTTTCGGCTCTTACAGACGAGTATGCATTCCATTATCCTAAGGTTGCACTTGATTTTGACAAGGCATTTGTTGATAAGTACACAGGAATCGAAATCACCAACGAGCACATCGTTGAGACACTTACAGCTTTAGGCTTTGGCGTAAAGCAGGACGGTGACAACTTCCACGTTGATGTACCATCTTATCGTGCAACTAAGGATGTTAGTCTTAAGGCAGATATCATAGAGGAAATTACACGTATTTACGGTTACGATAACTTTGATTTGGTTACTACAACTGCTCCTCTTTATCCAGTTCGCATGGATGAGACCAAGAATGTTGAGGACAGAATCAAGGATATACTTGTAAAGAGATTTTCTCTTCACGAGGTACACTCATATGTATGGCAGTATGCTGATGAGTACAAGAAGCTTGGAATGGAAGTAGAGGAAAACATCAAGCTTGCAAACTCTACCAACCCTAATATAGAAACACTTAGACGTTCAATTATTCCTACACAGCTTTGCCAGGTTAATTACAACACAGGCTATGCTACTGATTTTGGAATCTTTGAGGTTGGCCGTGTTGTTGAAGGTCTTAAGTCGGATGGTCTTTGCGATGAAAAGAAAAAGCTTTGCATAACATTATTCTCAAAGACAAAGTCTCTTGAGGCGCTTTACTTTGAGCTTCGTGATATGGTTGCGGAGACAGTTGCTGATGTTAGACACAAAGCACTTACATACAAGAAGCTTGAAGCTGCTCACTCATATGAGCATCCAAAGAATCTTAATGCACTTGTTCTCGATGGGGTAGAGATAGGTGAGATTGGTGTAGCACACCCTCTTGTTTCTAAGAAGATTGATAAAAAGGCTGCCATCGTATTTGCGGAAATCGATGTTGAAGCCCTTGCAGATATTGCACAAGAGCCTATTTCATACGTTGAACCTTCAAAATATCCTTCAATTGAAGTAGATTTATCGTTTGTAGCCGAGAAATTTTCTGAAATAAATGATACAATAAAGAAGGAAGCTTGGAGCATCTTAAAGAAGGTTGGCGTTGCTGATGTTTATTCAGATGGCTCAAGCAAGTCAATTACAGTTCGACTCTTGTTTGGTGATGATGAGCGTACGCTTACTCACGATGAGGTACAGAAGGTAGTTGATGAGATAGTTGAGAAGCTTAAGAGCAAAGGAATTAATCTTAAGGCGTAACTAATAATTTGTATTGGGAGGGAAGCCATGGAGGAGAAGAGAAAAAATAAACGTCTTGATATTGATGTCAAAGTCGAAATCGAAAGAATAGACGAGGCCAACATCACTACAGTTAAATATATGGAAGTTGATGTTGTCAATATCTCAAAGACGGGGCTTGCTTTTAGAGTTCCAGGCATTGAGTTTGAAGTTGGTGCGTGCTTTGATGCCAAGGTTCAGATTTGGACCAAGGAGACCATCGAGTCAATTTTTAAGGTCGTCAGAGTAAACAAGCTTGAAGACGACGTTTATGAATATGGCTGTATCTTCGTGGGGATGACAGATACAGATGCATTAAAGATTGAGATTTACCAGCTTTTCAATGACGTAGAGTAGTAGTAACAGAGGAGAATAAGATGGAAAATAGTATTATTTTCCCTAATCTGCATATTACATTAGATAACGTTGAAAAAGGATTCCATATTGGGTCCTTTTTCATTGCTTTTTACGGAGTGGTTATCGCCCTTGGTATGCTGGTTGGGGTAAGCTTTATCCTTAAAGAGGCAAAGCGGGTTGGCTTTGATGAGGATAAGTTTTTGGACATTTGCATTATCACAATTGTTTGCGGTGTTATTGGTGCCAGAGTCTACTATGTGATTTTTGCATGGGAGTATTACAAGGATAACATTGGTAGCATATTCAACATCCGACAGGGTGGACTTGCTATCTATGGCGGCGTTTTAGCGGGAATTGCTGCTATAGTTATCATCAGCAAAATTAGGCATCTCAAGACACTAAAGGTTCTTGATGTTGCCATAATGGGTGTAATCATCGGTCAGATATTTGGTAGATGGGGCAACTTCTTTAATAGAGAATGCTTTGGTCAGTACACTGACGGTTTCTTCGCAATGCTTTTACCTTATGAGAATTTGCTTTATACAGGTGGTCATGGCAGCGTGATTACACAGGAGATGACGGAGCATTTGGTTAAGATGAACGGAATCAGCTATATTTCTGTTCACCCTACATTCTTGTATGAGATGCTTTGGAATCTGGCGTTGCTTATTTTCTTGCTTTGCACACGCAAGAATAAAAAGTTTGACGGGCAGATTATCTTTACTTACTTAGTAGTGTATGGTGCAGGGCGTTTCTGGATAGAAGGACTTAGAGTAGATCAGCTTAAGCTTTGGGGCACTAATCTTGCAGTATCCCAAGTGTTGGCGGCAATTCTAGTTGTTTTAGGCGCTGGTTTGTACTTCTATAACTGGAAGAAGGCTAAGGTAAATGGGCAGGTTTAATTACCTTATTTTTTTCTAGATAATTAAATTTGTTTGCTTTTATATAATTTAAAATTGTATTTTTTTAAAGACATTGGATTTCCAATGTCTTTTTTTATGTCTTTTTTCACATATCTTGTGTCTGAAATAAAAAATCCCACCACATTCCACCACATATAGAAAACATTGATTTTTCAAGGTTTTGGGGTTGCAAGATGGCCTAAAGTGGTTTAAAATGTAGTTAAAAGTGGAGGAAAGTGGAATAAAAGTGTCACGAAGTGGTGGAAAGGAGGAAAGTATCTCATGTTCATGGGGGAATACAGTCACAATATAGACGCGAAAAACCGTCTTATTATGCCTGCCAAGTTTCGTGAACAGCTTGGAGATAGTTTCGTTGCCACCAAAGGTCTCGATGGATGCTTATTTGTATACCCACTTAGTGAGTGGCAGACCATCGAGGAAAAGTTTAGAGAGATTCCACTTACCACCAAGGACGCTAGAAAGTTCTCGAGATTCTTCTTTGCAGGAGCAGCCGAGTGCGACATAGATAAGCAGGGAAGAGTTCTTATTCCAGCAACCCTTAAGGAATACGCTGGGATTGATAAGGAAGTAGTTTCTGTAGGTGTTTTAAATCGAATTGAAATATGGTCTAAGGAACGCTGGTTGACAGAGGGTACTTACGATGATATGGACGAGATTGCTGAGCACATGGCAGAGCTTGGACTTGGAATTTAGCGCCAAATGGAGGAACACATTTAGGAAATATGGAGTTTAATCACTATAGTGTTCTCTTGAATGAGACAGTAGATAATTTGAATATAAAGCCGGACGGTATCTATGTGGATGGCACATTAGGCGGAGGTGGACATTCTTATGAAATTGCAAGCCGACTAACAACTGGTCATCTCTATGGATTTGATCAAGACACAGATGCACTTAAGGCAGCCGGCGAGAGACTTGCTGTTTTTAAAGACAGGGTCACAACTATTCATAGCAACTACGAATTCATGACAGAAAGGTTGGCAGAGCTTGGGGTTACCGGAGTGGATGGCATCATGCTGGACCTTGGAGTATCGAGCTTCCAACTTGACGAGGCCGACAGAGGCTTCACATACAGAGTGGATGATGCACCACTTGATATGCGAATGGACAAGGACAATCCAATGACGGCGGCAGACATTGTTAACACATATGCGCCAGAGGATTTGGTGAGAGTCCTATACGCATACGGAGAAGAAAAGTTCTCCAAACAGATAGTTAAAAACATTGTAAAGGAGCGAGAAAAGGCTCCAATACTTACAGCAGGCCAGCTTAATAAAATCATCGCCGAGAGTATTCCAAAGAAGGCTCAAGTGGGACAGGGACATCCTTCTAAGCGAACCTATCAAGCACTTCGAATTGAGCTCAACAGAGAGCTTACAGTTTTGGAAGACCACATCGACGACATGATTGATTTGCTTAATCCAGGCGGAAGGCTATGTATCATAACTTTCCACTCACTGGAGGATAGAATCACCAAGGTGGCATTTAAGAGGAACGAGGATCCATGCACATGCCCAAAGGATTTTCCGGTATGTGTATGTGGTAAGAAATCAAAGGGTAAGGTTGTTACACGAAAGCCTATTTTGCCAAGCGCCAAGGAGTTGGAAGAGAATTCTAGATCTAAAAGCGCGAAGCTTAGAGTTTTCGAGAAAATTCTTTAAATCCCAGACAATAGGCAGATGAGATTTTAAGAATGTTTTGCAAGATCTTGCGGCAAAAAAGGAGTAAGGATATGCAGGAATTAAAGACTTATTATTATCAACAGGGAAATGCAGTTAGAAAAACAGAAGAGTCATATTATCGTCCTGCTAGAAGTCTGCCTACTCGTGAACAGCGCGAGCGCGAAAAGCGCGAGGATGCAATCCGCCGCCAGCGTATCACTGACCGCAGACGTGCCGCAGCTCTTAGAAAGAATCGTCTCCTTACAGGATACATGATGGTGGCAGTTATGCTGACAGTGGGAATGCTTGTTGGCTATGTAGCATTACAGACCAATGTTTCTACAAGAATGAACAATATAGCAAACCTGGAGAATCAGCTTTCTTCAGTCAAAGCCGACAACAAAGCTACCGAAAGCAGAATAGCCACAACTACAAATCTTTCAGAAATAAAGGATAAAGCCATAAAGGATTTGGGTATGGTGTATGCAACCAATAGCCAAATAGTGTATTATAATGTAGATGGTTCTGATTACATGAGTCAGTACCATGACATTCCATAGAATTGAGATACAGTTATGGCTGATAATAAAAGACGCAGACTTAAACCAAATAATAAGATTCTAAAAAGAATGCAACGAAAACTCTGGTTGGTATATGGAGGTGTTTGTATTCTTTTTGTCGTTCTAATAGGGCGAGTAATGTACATTCAGCACACTAGTGGGGCCAAATACGAAAAGATAGTTTTGTCCCAGCAGGATTACGACAGTACTACCATTCCATTTCAACGAGGCAACATTGTTGATGTCAGAGGTACCGTGCTTGCTACCAGCGTGGATGTATACAACGTCATTTTAGATTGCAAGGTTCTTAATGCCCATCACAATGACGACCCTGATAAGGACGCTGTTAGAGCGACTGTCAATGCAGTAAAGGATTGTTTTCCAGAGATTGACATCGATAAGATGAAAAAGCAATTGGAGGACCATCCTAAGTCAGAGTACTTTATCCTTGCCAAAAAGGTTTCTTACGAGGAGATGGCATCGTTTCAGGAGCTAAAGGAATCGGACGCCAACAAGCGCAAGATTTACGGCATCTGGTTTGAAAAGGAATATATTCGTCAATACCCATACGGAAATTTAGCCGCAGCAACTATTGGCTATGCAAGTAGCGGTAATGTTGGTGTTATAGGTCTTGAGAATAAATATTCCAATGTTTTAAATGGTGTAAATGGTCGTACCTATGGCTATCTTAACTCTGATAGCAACTTAGAGCAGACCACTATAGACGCAACAAACGGCAACAATATTGTCCTTTCTTTGGATGTAAATATACAGGCGGTGGCAGAGTCTGCCATCAAGGAATGGAATGACAAGGCAGTAGAGGATTGGAACAGTTCACATCCTGATGACCAAAGAGCCTTTGGCTCCAAGAATACAGCTGCCCTTGTTATGAATCCAAACACAGGCGAGATACTTGCCATGGCTCAATATCCAGGCTTTGATTTGAACAATCCTAGGGATTTGACTCCCTTCTTTACAAAGGAGGATATCGAAGGCATGGACGAAGAGCAAAAGATGGATGAGCTAAACAAGATTTGGCAGAATTTTCCGATTACTCATACATACGAGCCGGGTTCTACCTTCAAGCCATTTACTGTTTCCATGGGTCTAGAGTCTGGAGCATTAAAGGGTGATGAAACCTATTTCTGTGATGGTGGAGAAATGGTTCCAGGTTATGCTACAGTTATTCACTGTGTAGCCTGGAAAAAGGGTGGACATGGCCAGCAGACAATTGCAGATGCTCTTTCTAATTCCTGCAATGATGCTTTGATGCAAATGGTTAGAGTAATTGGACCAGAGACTTTTGCAAATTACCAGTCGGTATTTGGCTTTGGTCAAAAGACGGGTATAGATTTGCCTGGTGAGGCAAGTACTGCTGGACTTATTTATAGTCAGGAGAAATTGAATTCTGCGGTCAATCTGGCTACCAACTCCTTCGGACAAAACTTTAATACCACTATGGTTCAGCTGGGCTCAGGTTTTTGTTCAATTATCAATGGAGGTAAGCTTTACAAGCCACATTTGGTTACAAAGATTACCGATTCCAACGGCAACACTGTTAAGGATATAGAGCCAACGCTTTTGAAAAAGACAGTGTCGCCTGAAGTTACTGAGATGATGAAGGAGTACCTGGAGTTTGTAGTATCTGATGGTACCGGAAGCACAGCAGGTGTCACAGGCTATCACATTGGTGGTAAGACTGGTACAGCCGAGAAGTTACCACGAGGGACTGGTAATTACCTTGTTTCATTTATAGGTTTTGCACCAGTGGACAATCCTCAAGTAGTAGTATATGTAATCGTGGATGAGCCACTTAAAGATGATCAGGCCCATAGTAGTTTTGCTCAGGAGATGGTTCATCAGATATTTGACCAGATTTTACCTTATATGGGAGTTGAATCATCGCTGACAGCAGATGAGGAAGCTCAGGCAGCAGCATCCCTTACAGAGCAGGCACAAGCTCAGGCAGCTGCCCGTGCTCAGGAGGAATCTGAGGCAACAAACGATACACCAGAGGGCGAAGGTTCTACTGCAAACCCAGAGGACGAGCCTGAGGATGAGATACAATAGAGAGATTTTAAAGATTTAAAAATATTGTCAGTTGAATGAGAGACAGTTGGCAGTACTAGAGAGTGTAATAAAAGAGATAGAGAATTGGAGATATAACATGTTAGAAGTATTTGTACCTATGATAGTTGCGTTTTTTATTGTTGTACTACTGGGACCAGTGTGCATTCCCCTTCTCAGAAGGCTTAAAATGGGCAACACAGAAAGAGAGTACATTAAGGAGCACAAGCTCAAAAACGGCACCCCTTCTATGGGTGGAATTATGATTCTTATTGCCTTTGCTGCAGTTGGATTTTTCTTTGCAAGAAAGGCACCTCATATATATCCTATTATTTTTCTAACACTAGGCTTTGGTATCCTTGGCTTTTTTGACGATTTGCTAAAGGCGCTTAAGCGTAGTTCTGATGGTCTTAAAGCTTGGCAGAAAATGTTTGGACAGCTTTTCCTTACAACGGCTTTTGCAGTATACATGGTGAAGTTTTCAGATATATCTTTGGAACTTAGAATCCCTGTAACAGGAGCGTTTGTTGATATCAGCTGGCTTGCAATAGTGCTTTTATATTTGGCTGTTCTAGGAACAGTTAATGGAGCTAATTTTACAGATGGTCTTGACGGACTGGCGACATCTGTAACTCTTGCCATTGCAGCATTCTTTGGAATTGTAGCCATGCATTTGTCTTCAGATATCACACCAGCAATTGCCGGGATGATGGGAGCTTTGTTTGGATTTTTGATGTTCAATGTTCATCCAGCCAAGATTTTCATGGGAGACACAGGCTCACTTGCTTTAGGTGGTTTTGTAGCATCAACAGCCTATATTCTTCAGATGCCTCTTTTTATTCTTTTGGTTGCACTTATTTATCTTGCTGAGGTCTTATCGGTCATGCTTCAGGTGGGATATTTCAAGATGACAGGAGGCAAGAGAATTTTTAGAATGGCACCAATTCACCATCACTATGAGCTTGGTGGATGGTCTGAGGTAAAGGTTGTTGCGGTGTTTACAACCGTTACAATTTTCCTAAGTATCTTTGCATATTTCTTGGTATAGGGGCAAGAGGACAAAGTTATGAGTAGAGATCCAGAACTTGCTGCATCATTAAAAGCGGCGCGGCAGCGAAGGAAAATTAAAAAATTGCTAAACTTTGATTACACTTTGCTTTTTATTGTGATTTTCATTTTGGCACTAGGACTTGTTATGTTGTATAGCACATCGGCTTATGCAGCATCGCTTAAAATGGGCAATTCTGTCTACTATTTGAAAAAGCAGTTGATTGCCGCAGTCTTGGGATTTATCGGAATGTTTTTTGCAGCAAAGATAGATTACCGAAGGTGGTCGGCTTTGTCATGGCCATTTTATCTTGTGGCAAATGTGCTTTGTATTCTGGTTATTTTTACAGGTACAAGGCTTAACGATTCATCTAGATGGTTTAACATCGGTGGTATTTCGGTGCAGCCTTCGGAGATTGCCAAGGTTGCAGTTATTATTCTTTTGGCAAGTATTATTGACAGAGCACCAAAGGCGCAGCGAAGCTTCAAGGGGTCTATCATGACTCTGGTGCTGATTCTGCCAATATTTACAATAGTAGGTTACAACAACCTTTCAACGGCGGTTATTATCATGGGCATTGCCTTTATCATGGTATTTATTGCATCGCCAAAGATGTGGCATTTCGTTGGGGCGGCAGCAGGTGCATTAGTGCTTGTTATTATCTACATCGCCCTTGCCAGCTATAGAGCTGGTCGAATTGACGCATGGCTTCATCCGGAGGAGTACCTGACTGGTACAGGATTTCAAACATTACAGGCATTGTATGCCATTGGTAGTGGCGGATTGTTTGGCAAAGGTTTAGGAGAGAGTATGCAAAAATACATTGTTCCTGAGGCGCAGAATGATATGATTTTTTCTATCATCTGTGAGGAGCTTGGTGTGTTTGGTGCGGTTTGTATTATTCTTTTATATATCCTTATGCTTTACAGACTTATGTTTATTGCAAGCCATGCAAAGGATATGTTTGGTTCATATATTTGCATAGGAATAATGGCTCACATTGCAATTCAGGTAATTTTGAATATTGCCGTAGTTACCAATTCAATACCAAATACCGGTGTAACACTTCCGTTAATCAGTTACGGTGGAACTTCGGTGGCTATTTTGCTGACGGAGCTGGGACTTGCCTTGAGTGTGTCCAAAAACATGGACTTTAGCGACGAAAATTGAGAGTAAGGTCGCTTTAAATATCGGAGAGATTATCAATAGAGAATAAGGGAGAAGCTTATGTCTAGACGTGGTGGAAGACGAAGGCGAAGAAGTGCATTTTTTCTATTTATAGTAGAATTTGTTCTTGCGCTTATTATACTGGCAGCTCTGCTTGGAGTTGCAGCATATTTCTTATGTCCCCTTTACAAGGTTAAGGTTACGGGGACGGACCTTTATACCCCAGAGGAAATCAGGGGGTATATATTAGATGACAAATATTGCGGAAATACAGTTTATGCATTTTTAAAAAATAAAATACATCCCAAAGGGGATGCAGAGTTTATAGATTCCTTTGAAGTGAAGATGACAGGAAGGAATTCTCTTACAATCATTTGTAATGAAAAGCCTATACTTGGTTATATTTATCAGGAGTCTGATGAGAAATACGTGTACTTTAACTACAATGGCATGATTACAGAAATCAGTGAGACCTATGTGGATAGAGGATACATGAAGGTGGATGGAGTTAGCTGTGAGAAGCCAAAGGTTGGTTCAAAGCTTTCTATCGGTGAATCCCAGATAGGATATTTGACATCTTTAATCAAGCTTTTAAAGAAAGAAGATTTGATGCCAAATGCGATAATTTATGACGATAATGGTCACATTACGCTTGAATATGACACCTATCGAATCGCCTTGGGCAGCAGCATCTATCTGGAGGAGAAAATACAGAGGGTTGTGTGGATTCTCCCAAACATCGAAGGTATGTACGGAACACTACATCTTGAGAAATTTTCAAATCAGAACACAGATATTGTATTTGAGAAAGATGTGGATAAGTCTGAATAAAACTCATTTTTTTGTTAAAAAAGGTTGCGAAATATACTGAAAAACTATAATATTATAGTAGTATTTTGGTATTAGAGAATTTTCGACCTCCCGTAGAGGTTTAATAAAAGGAGGATATGGTTTTGATTAACATTACGACTGACGAGACAGGTGCTCCTGTCAGAATCATTGTTGTTGGCGTAGGCGGAGCTGGCAACAATGCTGTAAAGCGTATGGTTGAAGAGGGTATTGGGGGAGTCGAGTTTATTGGAATTAACACTGATAAGCAGGCACTTGATTTGTGCAAGGCACCTACTCTTTTGGCTATAGGTGAGAAAACCACAGGTGGAAAGGGTGCTGGCGCCAATCCAGAGGTTGGTATGAGATCAGCTGAGGAGAGCGCTGAGGATATTTCTTCAGCAATCAAGGGCGCTGACATGGTATTCATCACATGTGGTATGGGTGGTGGTACCGGTACAGGTGCTGCTCCAGTTGTTGCTAAGATCGCTAAAGAACAGGGGATTCTTACTGTTGGTATTGTTACAAAGCCTTTCCAGTTCGAGGGAAAGCCACGTATGAACAATGCTCTTAACGGTATTGAGCGTCTCAAGGAAAACGTTGATACACTCATTGTTATCCCTAATCAGAAGCTTGTTGAAATCTGCAACAAGAGCATGGGCATTGGAGAGAGCTTCCGTATGGCTGATGGAGTTCTTCACCAGGCTGTTCAGGGTATTACTGATCTTATCACCAAGAACTCACTCATCAATCTTGACTTCGCAGACGTTCAGACTGTTATGAAGGATAAGGGATTAGCACACGTAGGTATCGGTTCTGCCAAGGGAGATGAGAAGGCTCTCGAGGCTGTTAAGGCTGCTGTTGCTTCTCCACTTCTTGAGACAAGCATCCAGGGTGCTACAGATGTTATCGTCAATATCTGTGGTGACGTTGGTCTTAACGATGCAAACGAGGCTACGTCTTACGTTCAGGATATGACTGGCGCAGATGCCAACATTATTCTTGGTATCACTGTCGATGAAAATATGGACGACGAGGTTTCTGTTACTGTTATCGCTACAGGTCTTGGCGAGCCAGCTACAGCACCAGCAGGTGCATTCCGCAGCACATCAGGTATGATGTACGGTTCACAGCCTAGACAGTCTAGCGCTGATTTACTTGCAGGTATTCGTGGCAATGCGGCTCCAGCAGGTCAGTCAGGTGTGACTAATACAGCTCCAGCTGTTAACAGACCAGCAGCAGCTCCAACAGGCCAGGTACCAAGACAGGTTACACCTGCAGCTCCTACAGAGAGTAGTGTACCTGAGCTCAACATCAAGATGCCAGACTTTATGAATTCTATCAAGAAATAATGGGTGGTATGCCTATAGTTTAATATGATTTTCAAGAGACTCAAGTTTTGGGTCTCTTTTTTTGAAATTGTTTTGGGAAAATGGAAAAAAATGAGAGATTTTTTTGAAATATATATAGATAATATATAGTTTGATAGCAATAACTATTGGACTAAAAGGTTTGGCATAGTAGAAGATTAAAGGTACGAGACATATTTTATAGCCAAATGTAAGTAATATGATTTTATATAATAATGGAGGTAGTAACATGGCGAATTTAGTGGATGATGCTCTGAAATATTCGTTAAAAAATGAAAAAAAATATAAAAAGAATACGGTCGAATGGGAGAATCATTATTCTAAAGTAATGAATAAAACGTTTAATAAATCTCTGACTAATGAACAAGGATTAGTTTGTTCTGAGTTAAAAAAATTGTCTAATGAAATAGATTTGTACAATAAGGTGTTGGAGCAAAAGTTGTTATATATAAATAGACAATTATGTAAATATTCTCACGCGCATATGGGTGAATTTGATATATATAATTATAATCTAAGATTAATTGATAAAACGCAATTAAAAGAAGAGTATTATAATTTAAAAAGATTAGGCGATTTAATTAATATATATTCAATTAAAAATAAAGTTATTAAGATTCTAGATTATACCAATAAAAAATTTAATAAAGTTCCAGAAAATGAACTTAGAGAAATTGCGAAAAAAATCGAATGGACCTCTCGCTATGTTAAAAATGAAAAAGAACGTTTAGAAATAATCACTGAAATATACCAGAAATGTAATGAAAGTATAGAAAAATATAAAGAGCTTGATAATAGAATTGAGAGAGGTATCAATCAGTGCAACAAATTTATAAAGCAAATAGGAGCAGAAGATTTAAATATTTTAGGCGAAAATGGGAATGAGTGCTTTTTACGTTTGAATAAGAACAAAAAAATACTAAATAGTGATATAGATAAAGCGAAGAATTTAAAAGATAAATTGATTAAAGGAGGGAAGATTGATAAATCTCGTGTATTGGAGGTTTGTCATGCTAACTACTCTATAGATCAAATATTTAATGAGGATTATGTATTGTCGCATTTAGTAAAGATTCATGACGCAGATAAAATAAAGAGTGAAGCAAGTTCTTTTATCCCTACAACTTACAGCCAAGCATTTGGTTACAATCAAGTATATGATTTCGTGGATTCACATGAACCGATTGCTGGACAGTCTTATGGGCAGAATCAAAATGCATATGTTCCAAGAAATTTTAATCCTATTTTTAATGGAAATCATAATAGAATGTGATAATGATTATAAACTATAAAGAGATGTGACTAAATAAGATTTTCAAGAGACTCAACGTTTGATTGGGTCTCTTTTTTTGAAAAAATTCTTTAAAAATGGGAAAAAAATAAAAAAATTTTTGAATTAGAAATAGACAGAGAAAATTCCTGTTATATGAGTTTTTAATATATCAAAATTATTTAAAGGAGGGCGACAAGATGACAGGAAGTATAAAAAATAATCTCAATATGAAAGAAACTTAAACCTAATGTGGACCAAAATAATTGGTTGACACGCAACGCAAATGTGTTATAGAGAACAAGCGCAGCCTAACTCTGCGCTACAGTTAAACATCAACAAAAGAGAATAGTGATGTAGAATATAATGACAAATAATAATAATCACAATATTACAGATATGTACAGAAGCGCGTTTAAAAGTTTAATGAAGAAAAATGAATTCTTATTAAAGGAGCTTGAAGTATTAGAAAATGCTAGAGAAGTTTGTTTAAATAAAATGAGAGGAATTTTAAATGAAGATATTGATGTAGAAGATTATTACTTTGGGATAAATTATATAAGAAACATTTTGAATAATGATATAAATATATGTTCTATAAATCTTGCAGAACTTGCAGCTAAAAACGAATCCACGGGATATAGAAAAACGTTACATAATCTTCAAAATAGATTGGAAAATACTAAACACATGATTAAGACAGAATATGGAAAATATGAAGAACAAAATAAGCACAATAAAAGTGATAATTTTATTATAAATAATATTGACAATCAAATAGAGGTTAATAGAGATATCATTAATCATGCAAATGTTTATATAAGCAAATTTGATGCGTATAAAAATCAGATTATTAAAGTGACTGATGTATATAATATTAATAATAGCAGAAAAATAGAAGGCGATTATAATAGAAAAATTTTGGCATTGAAAAATGTTATTGCTGATGCGAGATTAAATAATGATTCACTAAACGTGATGAAAAAACTAATTCGAAGCGATGAGAATAGAGTTTATATAGATAGAGAAATATGTAATTTTGCTTATGGATTAATAAATTCAACGCAAAAAGAATTGCAAAGACTAAAAAATGAAAGATTAAAAGATGACATTATTTATCTAAAAAAATGTTCACTGTATAAAAGTGAGAAATATAGCGATATAAACTATGTAAATAATAGAATAAACTACTATAGAGATAACATGGATAAATATACGCACAATATAAATATGTTAGCAGAAGAAGCGTGTAATTTTATAGAGCAGGTTGATCAGGATTTCATATATGGCGAAGGTGGGCAATTGTTAGAGGAGGGACTAGGTGATTTGGAAAATGCAACTTCAGAACTCGAAGAATTAGATGACAATATAAGCGTTTTTGACAACTTGATGGGTGATAAGGAGTATTTGTTAGAAGAAGATAAAGTGAGATTTGCAGAAATTGCAAATAGGATTGAAGAAATAACCCCACATGTTTTATATTTAATGGATAATGCAAGGGTATGTTTTAATAAGAGCAACGTTATGTATAAACAAATTACGGATTTCAAACCTAGAAAATTCGAAACTAAGTATAATAGTGAGTCGATGTTGAATAGAGAAATTAATAGAAGTAGCACTAGTACTAGTTTTTCACAAAGGCGTATGACTATATAATATCAGATGATATTTACTGTAAGTTGCTATATAACTAGCGAAACTGGCAATTTTCCGCAATTTATGGTAAAATCCACAATTAGAGAGATTTATTGGATAGAGAATTGAGATAAAAACGAAGAAGGGAAAAGGTTTTTGTTTTGAATTCTCAATTTGAAAGAAGGCGTGGCTCACGCCAAGAACAGCTTGATATAAGTATACTTAGTAGTGGCAGTTATGAGAGAGATAACACCAGCCAACGCAGTAGAACATCAAGCAACAAAAGGAGTAGCTTAAGCTACGGCAGCGCCAATGCGAGAGATGGCAGAGGTAGTTTAAGCTACAATAAAACTAAATCAAGTGTTAGGAGCAGTAATACTTCTAGTAATAAATATGATGCTGGCTATCTGAGAGGTAATGTTGATAGCAAGCCTAGGTCACGACATAGTGATCTTGATGTCAGTATCTTTGATTTTAACGATTTTGACGAAAGGAATCAGAGAAGTAGAAATAGTGCTCATGCTGTACCAAGCCGAAGCAGAAGTACTACCTCAAGTAGGAGTCAGGCTTCGCCAAGTAGGAGCAGCCAAGCAAGTAGCCGTAGCAGAAGCAGTCAAGCTAGTTATGGCAGAGCAAGTTCACAATCGGCTAGACGTGATAGATTAGATGTTCCATATTCAAGGAGCGCTAGCCCACGTTATAGGCAACCTGCTAGAAGTTCTTATAGCAGGACTAGAACAGCCAGAAGGCAACCTAAGAAAAGAATATCTGGACATACTTTACTAGCTGTATTTGAGATAGTAGTTGTTGTTGGAGTGATTCTGTTTGCTCGTTCCATCTTCCAAAATATGGGTGGAATTAAGATAATGGACAATCTGTTTAATAGCAATTCTTCAGATGAAGCTAAAGTCAATCCGGATGTTCCAGATTGGGTAGATGTACAGTATATTGATGAAGGTAATCCTTCTAGAAGTGGTCAGAAGCTTGAGGCGGTCCACGATATAGTTGTTCATTATGTTGGCAATCCGGGCACCACAGCTCAGCAGAATCACGATTTTTACAATGATAGGAAGTCAGATGTTTGCTCGCATTTTCTTGTAGGTATGGAAGGCGAGGTAATCTTGTGCATACCACTTGATGAAAAGTCCGCAGCCAGCAATCATAGAAATCGAGATACCATCTCTATAGAGGTTTGTCATCCAGATTCTACTGGAAAGTTTACAGATGCTTCATACCAGGCTACGTTAAAGCTTGTTGATTGGTTATTGGATGAATACGATCTTACTCCAGACCATGTAATACGTCATTATGATGTTACTGGCAAGGAGTGCCCTAAATATTTTGTAGATCATCCGGACGAATGGGAAGAATTTAAGAGCAAGCTATAATTTTCATTTATAGTAAGAATTCTTTAGGAAAACAATTAAATAAATGTTAATTTTTTAGAGACACACTCTGTAATATGTCTTTGAATCGCCAGACAAATTGGCGCAGAAGAGGCATATAACTCAGAGCGGGTCTTTTTTTTAATTTTTTTCTTGAAATGGAAAAAAAATAAAATATTTTTTGAATTATAAATGTAGGATAGAACTACTATTTTACTTGAACAATGAAAAATACATATTAAAGGAGGAAAGAGTTATGAAAAAAGAAGCAGAAAAGCATTTTAGTGAGGTTTGCAATTTAGACGGAGAACACACCGAAATTTATAATGAAATTAATAGCGATCTAAAAGAGATACATTCTATTGAATCTAATGAGAAACTTGCCACAAGACTAGTAGCGTTAAAAAAGTTGGGTGGTGGAGTTTTAGATTGCTTAGATAATATAAATGGAAGGATAACCGCATGTATTAGTGCTTACATTGGATACCCTAAAGTAGCTAATAAGAATTGGGAAAATGAGTTGACTTCAATAGATATAAATATTGATGATATAAAAAATACGATAAAAAGCTTAAGGAAATTAAGAGGTGACGTAGAAGGTCAACTAGATGAAATTCAAATATATATTTCAGATATAAAGGATATAGTGACGAGTGAGCAAGAGCATATTGAGGAAGAAGATATTGATGAATTTGTTCTATCTCAAAAGGGAGAATTAGAGGAAGCTATTGAAGAATGCGACGAATGTTGTAGAAATTTCCCATATGAAATGGACGGTTTTGATGAAGAATTTGGTAAGGCTATAAACAATGATATTATAGAAATAAGAGCCAATGATAACTCAACGGAAGAGATACCTATAGTGGTTGAGAATGAAATGGGCAACTATCATCTTCAAAAGTATATAAGTAGATGTAAAAAAGATATAGAAGATTATAAATATATTGCAGATAATCAAATAGACGATATACAAAATCGAATTGAGAATATTGAGAATCAA
Organism: Pseudobutyrivibrio sp.; assembly: GCA_024697025.1. Taxonomy (GTDB): domain Bacteria; phylum Bacillota; class Clostridia; order Lachnospirales; family Lachnospiraceae; genus Pseudobutyrivibrio. The sequence goes on along the minus strand of JAILGH010000022.1, from coordinate 85,052 downwards.
GACGAACAAATTGAATTACAAGTGGAGTTATCAGAATACGAAAATTTGTTGGATACTGGAAATGTAAAATATTCTAATCTTGTTTCTGAACTAGAGAAAAATATTGATAATATTGATATTTTTGAGTCAGTCAAAGGGAAAATAGATACTGAAAAAAGTATACAGGAAGATACAATTAATAAATTTGGTCGATTCTACCAAGAAATTATAAATAGAGATATATTTTATAACCGTTATACAAACGATTACGCGTCAACTAACTCTATTGATAGTAAGAGACCTCTAAGCGCATTTAGTAGGAAAAAATCTAGTACAAATTTGCAAAATATTATTACTAGAAATAATTCAATATCTTAATAGTTTATCAGAGACTCACAATGATATGAGACCTCTTTATTGGACAACCAGTAGGAGAGGTACATATCACAAGTGGGTCTCTTTTTTGCGTTAAATGGAAATTATTTAAAATTTTTTGAGGAAAATGGAAAAAAATGAAAAATTTTTTTGAATTATAAATGTAAAGTTGATTTTCAATTTTATGCTGCAAACGTAAGTGACATAAATAAGAGAGGAGAAAAAAGTTATGGGCAGATTAGAAGAACATTGGAAAGAGTATAGTGAAGTAAGCGAGATTATCGAAGATGTATTAAGAGAATACGAGGATAGTAAAAATGTAATAGGTGGTGGAGATGTATTATCCAAAGCTGATTTGGAATTTTATCAGCTTAATGACTTATTAAAAGATGTAAATGGAAGAATAACGATGGGGGTTGCTCTGTGTGAGGTGCAAGATATAACTTCTGAATTAGATAATACATTTGATTTTGAAGTAAAAGACACGGGTAAAAATATAAACAAAATAATAGAAAGCTACAAAGATCTTAGAGTCGAGTTAATAAATGAATTAAATACTATTAATTACTTTGTTTCACGTGTAAAAAGTGATAGACCTGAAAATGTAAAAACAATAGTAGATGCATTTATGACTGAATATAATGAAAAAAATATAGATAAATCTTGGGGAAAATACGCTAAAATTCCTGAATATCCAGCAGAGTTAAGTGAAGATGATTTAAAATTTGCCATTGAGATTAATGAAAATATAAGCGAAAATCAAATAATAAATAATCAAGAAGGAGTGTGCTTGCAAAATAAGGAACTTGTCAATTATTTTGTTAAAGATTATATAAATGAATATAAAAGAGATTTAGAAAGCTATGAAGAAATCATAAAATTACACAAAGATAATATTAGTGCAAACATTAAAATATTAGATAGAAATGGCTGTAAAGAGCCAAATGAAAATTCTAGTATATATCCAATTTACAATATTGATTATTTGATTAAGAAGAGGGATATTAAGGTTGATCATGCAAATAATATTGTTAAAAAACTTAAGAATAAAATTTCTAATTTTGAAAAATGCATTTTAAATCGAGGAGAAATTATTGGTGAATATCCAAATGAATATAAAAAGAGAAAGGGGGAAGTAGAGGATTTAAAGAGTTCCTTAGAGGAAGTAATAAATGATTTTGGGGAATTTAATTATAAATTAGATAAGATTAAAATAGATTATGCGACACCAAAATTTGATGATTTTTTTACTGATAATAAGTATGTGAATATAAGTGAAATGGAACTTCATTCTGAAATAAGACAGATGAATGGAAGTCCATATGTGGGAAATGATTTAGAAGAGGTGATTCGTAACGATCGATTTCGTAATTGCGGTCAACCAAGAAAAATGTAATCAAACCTATTGACACAACAACTCTACCGTGATATATTTACTTCAACTTAATAAAGCGATAAACCGATGAGGGAGAGGAGTACCTCTTCATGATGCCTAAGTTTTATTGGAGAGAGCTGCGATGGTGGGATGCAGTAGGATAGTGATTAGGGAATGGACTCCGGAGGGCGTGAGGAAATGTGTTTGCAGAGTATTTCACGACGTGAGGCATACGTTAGTTGTCAGGGATATGATGGTATCCTGTTAAGAGCATGATTTATTCATGAATCAAGGTGGCACCGCGGATTGGAATTATTCGTCCTTGATGAAAACTTAAAGTTTTCATCAGGGGCGTTTTTTATTGCCCTCATCAGTTGCTTCTCACCGAAGGGAAGCCAAGTTTGAAAGGAGAAACATTATGATTAAAGAAGCAATCGAAAAAATTGTTAGCAAGGGGGACCTTACATATGATGAGGCCTATGCAGTAATGAATGAGATTATGGATGGTGAGACATCTCCAACTCAAAACGCTGCATTCTTGGCTGCTCTTTCAACAAAGAGCACAAAGGCAGAGACAACAGAAGAAATCGCAGGTTGTGCGGCAGCTATGCGTGAGCACGCTGTTAAGGTTGAGACCGGTATGGATGTTTTTGAAATCGTAGGTACTGGTGGAGATAACGCACACAGCTTTAATATTTCTACAACATCAGCACTTGTTGCAGCTGCAGGTGGAATGAAGGTTGCAAAGCACGGAAACAGAGCAGCATCTTCACTATGTGGTACAGCAGATTGCTTAGAGGCACTTGGAGTTAACATTGCTCAGGACCCTGAAAAGTGTGTAGAGCTTTTGGATAAGGTTGGAATGTGTTTCTTCTTTGCACAGAAGTATCACACATCAATGAAGTATGTTGGAACAATCAGAAAAGAGCTTGGTTTTAGAACTGTATTTAACATCTTAGGACCTCTTACTAATCCAGCTACACCAAGCATGCAGCTTCTTGGCGTTTACGATGAGTATTTAGTAGAGCCACTTGCTCAGGTACTTATCAGCCTTGGTGTTAAGCGCGGCATGGTTGTATACGGTATGGACAAGCTCGATGAGATTTCAATGAGTGCACCAACCAAGGTTTGCGAGATTAAGGACGGATGGTACAAGACATACGTTATCGAGCCAGAGGATTTTGGATTTGATAAATGTACTAAAGATGATTTGAAGGGCGGTACACCAGCAGAGAATGCCGAAATCACTAAGGCAATCTTAAAGGGCGAGAAGGGACCAAAGAGAAATGCGGTTCTTATGAATGCAGGTGCTTCACTTTACATTGGTGGTAAGGCAGACAGCTTTGCAGATGGTATTAAGCTTGCAGGGGAAATCATTGATTCTGGCAAGGCAATGGAGACATTAGAGAAGTTCATCCTTGTAAGTAATGACATTAAGGAAGACGGCACAGTTGAGAACCATGCTAAAAGCGGTGCCTGTTAATTAGACGGGAGTAGATATGACTATACTAGACAAGCTTGCCGAGCATGCAAGGCAAAGAGTAGACGAGGCCAAGAAGGTTAAATCCTTGGAGCAGGTAAAGGCAGAGGCACTCAGCCTTCCAAAGGGTGACTTTGAATTTGAGAAGGCTCTTAAGAAAGGTGACATAGCATTTATATGTGAGTGCAAAAAGGCATCTCCTTCCAAGGGAATCATTGCAGAGGAGTTTGATTATCTGCAGATTGCCAAGGATTACGAAAAGGCAGGGGCTGATTGCATCTCAGTTTTGACAGAGCCAAAGTGGTTTTTGGGAAGCGATGAGTATCTCAGAGAAATCGCAAATACGGTAAAGATTCCTTGTATCAGAAAAGATTTTACAGTGGATGAGTACATGATTTACGAGGCCAAGATTCTTGGGGCCAAGGCGGTACTTTTGATATGTGCCATTCTTTCTAAGGAGCAAATCAGTGACTATATCAAGATTTGTGATGAGCTTGGGATAAGCGCACTTGTAGAGGCACACGATGAGGCCGAGGTTAAGCAGGCTATAGATGCTGGAGCAAGAATTGTAGGAGTCAACAATAGAAACCTTAAGGATTTCAGTGTTGACACTGGAAACAGCAGGAAGCTTAGGTCGATGATTCCAGAAGATGTTGTCTTTGTTTCAGAAAGCGGTATTCAAGGACCTGATGACATAAGCCAGCTTAGAGAAGCCAAGGTGGATGCAGTGCTTATCGGCGAGACACTTATGAGAGCCGATGACAAGTTAGCAAAGTTAAATCAATTAAAGGGAATCCAATAATATAAGAAGTAAGCTACTAAACATAAAAAAGGAAGGGCTAATATGACAGCGATAAAGCTTTGCGGCCTCACCAGAGAGGCGGACATTAAAAATGCAAATGAATTAAAGCCAGAGTATATCGGTTTTGTTTTTTGCGAAGCCAGCAGACGCAACGTGTCACGGCAGCAAGCCAAGAGATTAAAGAGCTTGCTTGATCCAAAGATTAAAGCTGTAGGAGTTTTTGTGGATGCACCTGTTAAGCAGGTAGAGGAGCTTTTTGAAGAAAACATAATCGATGTGGCGCAGCTTCATGGACACGAGGATGAGAATTACATCAAGGAGCTTATGGATAGCGATATTCCTGTTATCAAGGTCTTTAAGGTAGAGGCCAAAGAGCAGGTTAAGGAAGCGGAACAATCATCGGCGGATATGATTTTATTTGATGCTGGAGATGGTTCAGGAAAGGTACTTAACTGGCAGCTTTTAGAGGATGTTAAGCGACCATTTATCCTTGCAGGTGGTCTCAATCAAGAAAATGTTTCAGAGGCTATAGAGGTGGCACGGCCATATGCAGTTGATGTTAGCTCAGGAATTGAGACGGACAAGCTTAAGGATGGACGAAAGATGAAAGAATTTGTAAATGCAGTAAGAGAGGACAAGCAAGTGGTTAAGAGTAAAGGAAGGTTTGGAATTCACGGTGGACAGTATATTCCAGAGACATTAATGAACGCCGTTGATGAATTAGAAGAGGCATACAATCATTACAAGAACGATCCAGAGTTTAATAGAGAGCTTCAGGAGCTTTTAGATGAATACGCTAATCGCCCAAGCCTTTTATATTATGCTAAGAAGATGACTGAGGACTTAGGAGGAGCCAAGATTTACCTTAAGCGTGAGGACTTAAATCACACTGGTGCCCACAAGGTCAACAACGTACTTGGTCAGGCTCTTCTTGCTAAAAAGATGGGTAAGACAAGACTTATCGCCGAGACAGGTGCAGGACAGCACGGTGTTGCAACAGCTACAGCAGCAGCTCTTCTTGATATGGAGTGCGTAATCTTCATGGGCGAGGAGGACACCAAGCGTCAGGCACTTAACGTATATAGAATGAAGCTTCTTGGTGCAGACGTTGTTCCAGTTACCAGCGGAACCAAGACACTTAAGGATGCGGTATCAGAATGTATGAGAGAGTGGACTACTCGAATCGACGATACTCACTATTGCTTAGGCTCAGTAATGGGACCACATCCATTCCCTACAATTGTCCGTGATTTCCAGGCAGTTATTTCTAAAGAATCAAGACAGCAGATATTAGATAAGGAAGGAAGACTTCCAGATGCAGTGCTTGCATGCGTAGGTGGTGGTAGCAATGCCATCGGAAGTTTCTACCATTATATAGGAGACGAAGGTGTAAGATTAATTGGCTGCGAGGCTGCAGGTCGCGGTATCGATACATTTGAGACAGCAGCAACTGTTAATACAGGTAAGGTTGGTATTTTCCACGGCATGAAGTCATACTTCTGCCAGGATGAATACGGTCAAATCGCACCAGTTTACTCTATTTCAGCAGGATTAGATTATCCAGGTGTTGGCCCAGAGCATGCGCACCTTTACGATATAGGTCGTGCTGAGTATGTGGCAATCACAGATGATGAAGCAGTAGAAGCTTTTGAATATATCGCAAGAACAGAAGGAATAATCGCAGCAATCGAGTCAAGTCACGCTATCGCATATGCTATGAAGCTTGCTCCTACAATGAGCAAGGATCAAATCATTGTAGTTACAGTATCAGGTAGAGGTGACAAGGATTGTGCTGCAATCGCTCGTTACAGAGGGGAGGATATCCATGAATAAAATAGCTGACGCATTTAATAATAAAAAGGCCTTCATTCCATTTATCACATGTGGAGACCCAGACCTTGAAACATCAAAAGAAATCATCAAATCACTTGCTGAAAACGGAGCAGATTTGATTGAGCTTGGTATACCTTTTTCAGATCCAACTGCAGAAGGTCCAGTTATTATGGAAGCCAATATTAGAGCTCTAAAGAATAATGTCACAACAGATGACGTATTTAAAATGGTAGGCGAGGTTAGCCCAGAGGTTGATGTACCACTTGTTTTCATGACTTATGCAAACGTTGTTTACTCATATGGTACAGATAGATTCTTTAAGAGATGTCAGGAGACTGGTATCTGCGGCATAATTTTGCCAGATGTTCCTTTCGAAGAGAAGGAAGAGTTTGAGGGTGTGGCTGCAGAGTATGGAGTAGAGTTTGTTTCTATGATCGCACCTACCTCAGAGGATAGAATCGATATGATTTCTGCCGATGCTAGCGGATTTATTTACATTGTTTCTAGTCTTGGTGTTACAGGTGCTAGAAGCGAACTTAATGGCAACATCAAGTCACTTGTTGAGCGTGTTCGCAAAAATACTAATATTCCTACAGCAGTTGGCTTTGGTATTTCAACACCTGAGCAGGCAGCTGAGATGGCAAGCATTTCTGACGGGGCTATTTGTGGCTCAGCCATTGTTAGAGTTATAGAAAAATACGGTAAGGATGCACCAAAGCATGTTGGTGAATTCGTCAAATCCATGAAAGAGGCTTATTATGTTTCCTAGTTTACAAGAAGTAATCGAAATCGCAAAAACAGGGGACTATAAGCGCGTCCCTGTGGCAATTGAAATGTTGTCAGATGGATATACTCCAATCGAGGTTGTGAGAATGCTCAAGAAAGCAAGCCACCAGTGCTACCTTCTTGAGAGTGCAAGCCAGTCAGAGACTTGGGGAAGATATTCATTCTTGGGATTCAACCCTAAGCTTGAGATAACCTGTCAGGATGGTCTTTTATCAATAAAGGCAAACACTGACGCAGGAAAAGAGCTAGTGGAAGAAAGACAGGTGGCTCATCCTGGTGAGGCTTTGAGAAAAGTTTTGGCAGAATATAAGAGTCCAACTTTGGAGGGCTTTCCTACCTTTACTGGTGGTTTAGTAGGCTATTTTTCTTATGATTACATTAAGTACAGCGAGCCAAAGCTTGCCCTTGGAAATCACGGCGAAGATGATTTCAAGGACATGGATTTGATGCTCTTTGATGATGTAATTGCATTTGATAACTTCAAGCAAAAAATATATTTAATTACAGGTGTATCTACAGCAGATGTTGAGAAGGCTTACGAAGAGGCAAAGACAAGACTTGAGTACATAAAGAATCTCTTGCAGACTGGTGACAAGATTGAGTTTGCACCACTTGAGCTCAAATCAGAGATTACTCCAAAGTTTACCAATGAAGAGTACGGTAAGATGGTTACCAAGGCTAAGGATTATATTAAGGAAGGAGATATCTTCCAGGTTGTATTATCTAATCCTCTTAGTGCCAAGGCAGAAGGCAGCCTGTTTGATACATACCGTTTGCTTCGTGCTAGCAATCCATCGCCATACATGTTCTATTTTTCAAGTGATGACATCGAGATTGCAGGTGCTTCTCCAGAGACACTTGTAAAGGTGGAGCAGAAAAAGGTCAGCACATTCCCTCTTGCAGGAACTAGACCTAGAGGCAAGGATGATGCTGAGGATAAAGCTTTAGAAAAAGAGCTTTTGGCTGATGAGAAGGAGCGTGCAGAGCACAACATGCTTGTGGACTTGGGACGTAACGATATTGGTAAAATCAGCAAGCTTGGTTCAGTATATGTAGAAAAGTATATGGGTATCGAACGTTATTCGCACGTAATGCACATTGGTTCTACAGTAGTAGGAGAGCTTGCTGGGGATAAGGATGTTATTGACGCAGTAGATTCAATTCTTCCTGCAGGAACGCTTTCTGGTGCACCAAAGTTTAGAGCTTGCCAGATTATCGATGAGCTTGAGCAGAGTAAGCGCGGTATCTATGGTGGCGCATTGGGATACATCGATTTTACAGGCAACTTGGATGTATGTATTGCAATTAGACTTGTATATAAAAAGGCTGATGCTATTTGTATTCGCTCTGGAGCTGGAATCGTATATGATTCTGTTCCTGAAAAGGAAGCACAGGAGTGCATCAACAAGGCAAAGGCAGTAGTAAACGCTGTAAAGACAGCAGAGGGAGGCTTGGCATGATTTTACTTATAGATAATTACGATAGCTTTTCCTATAATCTGTTTCAGTTTGTAGGTGAGATTTCACCTGAGATAAAGGTTATTAGAAATGACGAGCTTGGCATTCACGAAATAGAAGAGCTTGCACCTAGTCACATCATTATTTCACCTGGCCCAGGAAAGCCATGTGACGCAGGAATCTGCGAGGATGTGGTGGCGCATTTTGCAGGCAAGATTCCAATCCTTGGAGTTTGTCTCGGACACCAAGCTATCTGTGAAACTTTCGGTGCTACAATTACTTATGCAAAGGAGCTGATGCACGGCAAGCAGTCAGATGTTAAGGTTGATGTAAATGCTGGAATCTTTAAGGAGTTGCCAGAGACACTTAAGGTTGCTAGATACCATTCCCTTGCGGCAGAGGGCGATACCATACCAGAAAGCCTCAAGGTCATAGCAGAAACTGAGGATGGAGAGATTATGGCTGTTAAGCACAAGGACTATGAAATCTATGGTTTGCAGTTCCACCCAGAGTCAATTCTCACCCCTGATGGCAAGCAAATGCTAAGAAATTTTTTGTGCGCATAAAAAAAAGCTTGCAAATTTATTTAGATAATTGTATATTAATGCAGAGACAAAGGCGTCTAAACAAATACCCGAAGTGGGTACTTGTTTAGGCGTCTTTTTTACGTTACAAAAGTGGAAGGAGTTTATTAGAAACATGGATAATCATCAGATGGGCTTGTATAGTCCCGAATTCGAGCATGACAATTGCGGTATTGGAGCTGTGGTTTCCATTAAGGGAATCAAAACTCATCAGACAGTATCGGATGCGTTAAAGATTGTAGAAAATCTCGAACACAGAGCAGGTAAAGATGCACTTGGGGAAACTGGAGACGGTGTTGGTATTTTGCTTCAGATTTCTCACAAGTTCTTTAAAAAGGTTACCAAGGAGCTCGGGATTACCATTGGTGATGAGAGAGATTATGGTGTTGGTATGTTTTTCTTCCCTTCAGAGGAATTAAAGAGAAAACAGGCCATGAAGATGTTTGAAATCATCGTAGAAAAGGAAAACTTGCAGTTCCTTGGCTGGAGAGAGGTTCCAACTAAGCCAGATATTTTAGGAAAGGCTGCTGTAGATTGCATGCCAACAATCTATCAGGCTTTCATTAAAAGACCAGAAGGGTGCGAGAAGGGATTAGATTTTGACAGAAAGCTCTACGTTGCCCGACGTGTATTTGAGCAGACTGCAGAGGATACCTACGTAGCATCACTTTCAAGCAGAACTATAGTCTACAAGGGTATGTTTTTAGTTAATCAGCTCAGATTATTCTTTGAGGATTTGTTAGACGAGGATTATGAGTCAGCTATTGCAACAGTTCACTCACGTTTCTCTACCAACACTAATCCTTCTTGGGAGAGAGCTCATCCAAATAGATTTATTGTTCATAACGGTGAGATTAATACAATCAAGGGTAATGCAGACAAGATGCTTTCCCGTGAGGAGACAATGGTATCTCAGGTGCTTGAGCCAGAGATGTCTAAGATTACTCCTGTGTGTAATCAGGCAGGTTCCGATTCAGCCATGCTTGATAATGCTTTAGAGTTTCTTGTAATGAATGGCATGCCACTTCCACTTGCTGTTATGATTACAATTCCAGAGCCATGGGTTAAGAACAAGGCTATGGATCAGGCTCGTCGTGACTTCTATCAGTATTATTCAACAATGATGGAACCATGGGATGGTCCTGCTTCAATCCTTTTCTCAGACGGCGACATCATGGGTGCAGTTCTTGATAGAAATGGTCTTAGACCATCTAGATACTACATCACAAACGATGATTATTTGATTCTTTCTTCAGAGGTTGGTGTGCTTCCAATTGATGAGAGCAGAATCAAGTTAAAGGATAGATTAAAGCCAGGTAAGATGCTTCTCGTTGATACTGTAGAAGGCAGACTTATCGATGACAACGAGCTTAAGGCTACTTATGCAAGCCGTCAGCCTTATGGTCAGTGGCTTGATTCTAATCTTGCCCACTTGGCAGATATCAAGATTCCTAATGAGTCAGTGCCAAGATATACAGATAGCGAGCGCGACAGATTACAGAAGGCTTTTGGATATTCTTACGAGGAGATTAAGGATTCTATCCTTCCAATGGCACTTAACGGTGGCGAGAATACAGGAGCAATGGGTATCGACGTACCACTTGCTGTATTGTCAGATCATCATCAGCCACTTTTCAACTATTTCAAGCAGTTGTTTGCCCAGGTAACCAATCCACCTATCGACTCAATCCGTGAGGAGATTGTTACAGCAACAACTATTTATCTAGGAACAGCTGGTAATGTCCTTGAGGAGAAGGAAGAAAACTGCAATATGCTGCAGATAAACAACCCTATCCTTACCGTTACAGATTTAATGAAGATTAAGGCAATGAAGGTGCCAGGTCTTCACGCTGAGACGGTACCTATCACATACTACAAGAACACTTCACTTGAGAAGGCTATCGACCATCTTTTTGTTGAGGTAGATAGAGTAAATAGAGAGGGAGCCAACATCATCATCCTTTCAGATAGAGGAGTTGATGAGAATCACGTTGCCATTCCTTCACTTCTTGCAGTTGCAGCTGTACAGCATCATTTGGTTCAGACTAAAAAGAGAACAAGCCTTTCAGTTATCCTCGAATCAGGAGAGCCAAGAGAGGTACATCACTTTGCAACATTGCTTGGCTACGGTGCATCAGCTATCAACCCTTATCTTGCTCAGGAGACAATTTTTGAGCTTATAGAGAAGGGCCAGCTTAAGAAGGATGCTCATGCGGCAGTTGATGCTTACAATGAGGCAGTTATCACAGGTATCATCAAGATTGCATCTAAGATGGGTATCTCTACTGTTCAGTCTTATCAGGGTGCCAAGATTTTTGAGGCAATCGGTATCAGCTCAGATGTAATTGACAAGTATTTTACTGGCACAATCAGTCGTATCGGTGGTATCACAATTAACGATATCCAGGCTGATGTTGAGATGCAGCACAGCAAAGCTTTCGACCCACTTGGACTTTCAGTTGATGATACTCTTGATTCAAGAGGTCAGCACAAGATGCGTTCAGGTGCAGAGGAGCATTTATATAATCCAGCAACAATTCACCTTCTCCAGCTTTCTACAAGAACTGGTGACTACGATACATTCAAGGAGTACACAAGTCTTGTAAACAAGGAGGATGCTGTTAGAAATCTTCGCGGATTAATTGATTTCAAATATCCAAAGAAGGGCGTTAGCATAGACGAGGTTGAATCAGTTGACTCTATCGTAAAGAGATTTAAGACAGGTGCCATGAGCTACGGTTCTATTTCTAAGGAGGCTCATGAAACAATGGCTATCGCCATGAATATTTTACAGGGTAAGTCAAACTCTGGTGAAGGTGGCGAGGAAGAAGAGCGCTTTACTGTCGGAAAAGATGGACTTAACCGTTGTTCAGCAATCAAGCAGGTTGCTTCTGGTAGATTTGGTGTAACAAGCAAATACCTTGTTAGCGCTAAAGAAATCCAGATTAAGATGGCTCAGGGTGCAAAGCCTGGTGAAGGTGGACATCTTCCAGGCAAGAAGGTTTATCCATGGATTGCAAAGACAAGACTTTCAACTCCAGGTGTAGCCCTTATTTCACCACCACCACATCACGATATTTATTCTATCGAGGATTTGGCTGAGCTTATATATGATTTGAAGAATGCAAATAAGAACGCACGAATCTCTGTAAAGCTTGTTTCAGAGGCAGGCGTTGGTACAATCGCATCTGGTGTTGCCAAGGCTGGTGCTCAGGTAATCCTTATCTCTGGTTATGACGGAGGTACTGGTGCAGCACCTAAGTCATCAATCCACAATGCAGGTTTACCATGGGAGCTTGGACTTGCTGAGGCTCATCAGACACTTGCTATGAATGGCCTTCGTAACAAGGTTGTTATCGAGACAGATGGTAAGCTCATGAGTGGTAGAGACGTAGCAATAGCTTGTGCACTTGGTGCCGAGGAATTTGGTTTTGCAACAGCTCCACTTGTAACGATGGGTTGTGTAATGATGCGTGTATGTAACTTAGATACTTGTCCAGTAGGTGTTGCTACACAAAATCCAGAGCTTAGAAAGCGTTTTGCAGGAAAGCCAGAGTACGTTGTAAACTTCATGAGATTTATCGCTCAGGAGCTTCGAGAGTACATGGCCGAGCTTGGCTGCAAGACGGTAGATGAGCTTTGTGGACGTTACGATTTACTTAAGCTTAAGGATGTTGACGATGCAAAGCGTTTCTCAAAGGTTGATTTGTCAGCAGTTGTTTCTAATCCAAATCCTTATGAGAAGATTAGCTACAACAAGAAGCACGAGTACAACTTTGAGCTTGAAAAGACAGTAGATGAGAAAGTTCTTTTAAAGAAGCTTAAATCAGCAATTGAATCAGGCAAGCCAGGTGAGGTAGACACTAAGGTTTCTAACGTAAATCGTTCTCTTGGTACTCTTCTTGGTGCAGAGCTTACAAGAAATTTTGGTGAGACACTTGAAGAGGATAGATACGTTGTTAATTGCCAAGGTGCAGGCGGTCAGTCATTTGGTGCCTTCGTGCCAAAGGGACTTACACTTAAGCTTGAGGGCGATTCTAACGATTACTTTGGCAAGGGCTTATCAGGCGGAAAGCTTATTGTATTCCCACCAAAGGAAGCTACTTACAAGCAGGATGAGAACATCATCATCGGTAACGTTGCTTTATATGGTGCTACATCAGGTAAGGCTTTCATCAATGGTGTTGCCGGCGAGAGATTTGCAGTTCGTAACTCTGGTGCAACAGCAGTAGTTGAAGGCTGTGGTGATCACGGTTGCGAGTACATGACAGGTGGTCGTGTAGTTGTACTTGGTACTACAGGCAAGAACTTTGCAGCTGGTATGTCTGGTGGTATTGCCTACGTATTGGATGAGGATGCCACACTCTACAAGCGACTTAATAAATCAATGGTTAGCCTTGAGACCGTTACAGACAAATATGATGTACTGGAACTTAAGGAAATAATTGCGGAACACGTTAAGGCAACAGGTTCTGCTAAGGGTAAAGAAATCTACGATAATTTCAGCGATTACTTACCTAAATTCAAGCGAATTGTGCCTTACGATTACAAGAAGATGATGCAGACCATCGTACAGATGGAGGAGAAGGGACTTTCAAGTGAACAGGCCCAAATCGAAGCATTTAATCTTTTGATGAAATAGTAGGAGTTTGCAATTTTTATATTTTTCCTTATAGGAGGTTATCATGGGAAAGCCAACAGGATTTTTAGAATATGAGCGCGTAGACGCTAAGGCGGTAAGTCCGCTTCAGAGAATAAAGAACTTTAAAGAATTTCACCAGCCACTTTCAGTGGAGGAGCAAAAGAGACAGGGTGCTCGCTGCATGGATTGCGGTGTGCCATTCTGCCAGGCTGGTATGACAATAAAGGGGATGACATCTGGTTGTCCTTTAAACAACCTTATTCCAGAGTGGAATGAGCTTGTATATCAGGGAAATTATGAGATGGCCTATAAGCGCCTTCACAAGACAAGCAACTTCCCTGAGTTTACTTGCAGAGTTTGTCCAGGTCTTTGTGAGAAAGCATGTACCTGTGGATTAAATGGAGATGCAGTATCTACAAAAGAAAACGAAAAGGCTATCATTGAGTATGCCTATGCAAATGGTTTGGCAGATGCCAACCCACCTAAGATTCGTACAGGTAAGACAGTTGCTGTCGTAGGCTCAGGCCCTTCAGGTCTTGCTGTAGCAGATCAGCTTAACAGACGTGGTCACCTTGTAACAGTTTACGAGCGCAATGACAACGTTGGTGGATTGCTTCGTTATGGTATTCCAAACATGAAGCTTGAAAAGCAGGTTATCGACCGCAAAATCAAAATCATGGAAGAGGAAGGAATCAAGTTTGTAGTTAACGCCAACGTAGGTGCTGACGTTAAGGCCAAAGAGTTGACTTCTAAGTATGATGCTGTAGTTCTTTGCTGCGGTTCATCTAATCCTCGTGATATAGACGCTGTAGGCCGCAAGGATGCCAAGGGGATCTACTTTGCTGTAGACTTTTTAACTTCAACAACGAAGTGCCTTTGGGCTAACAATATGGAGCTTGTAGATGGACAGTATATTTCTGCTAAGGACAAGGATGTTATCATCATTGGCGGTGGCGACACAGGTAACGATTGTGTTGGTACTTCTATTCGTCACGGCTGCAAGTCGGTTACACAGCTTGAGATGATGCCAAAGGCTCCAGATCAGCGAGCAGAGACCAATCCATGGCCACAGTGGCCACTTGTCTGCAAGACAGACTATGGCCAGGAAGAGGCTATTGCTAAGTTTGGCCATGACCCACGTATCTATACAACTACTGTTAAGGAGTTCAAGGCAGATAAGAATGGCAACTTAAAGTCAGCAGTACTTATTTCTCTTGAGTCACAGGTAGACAAGAAATCTGGGCGTAGAATGATGGTACCTGTAGAGGGTACTGAAAAGGAAGTGCCATGCCAGCTTTGTCTCATTGCAGCAGGTTTCCTTGGCTCAGAAAAGTACGTTACAGATGCCTTTAAGGTAGAGATAGATGGTCGCACTAATGTAGCATCTAAGACTGCTGATAGCTTTGCTACATCTGTAGACAAGGTATTTACAGCCGGTGATATGCACACAGGCCAGTCCCTTGTTGTAAAGGCTATTCGTCAGGGCCGTGACTGCGCAAGCCAGGTAGATGAGTATTTAATGGGATATAGCAATCTTTAATTGACAAACCTAAGGAAACTTAATAAAATATCACCTAGCTAGTTGCTAGGATTATCTTAGACGAATCCTAGTATGCAGAGGTGATTATGTTAAATCAATTTTCTAGAACCGAGTTGCTGCTTGGCAAGGATGCCATGGAGCAGTTACAAAATAAAAGAGTTGCTATCTTTGGAATAGGTGGCGTGGGTGGTTACGTGTGCGAGGCTTTGGTTAGAACAGGAGTGGGCCACTTTGACTTGATTGATGATGATAAGGTTTGTTTAACCAATCTCAACAGGCAGATTATCGCCACACGTTCCACTGTAGGCAAGAACAAGGTAGAGGTGATGAAAGAGCGCATGCTAGATATCAATCCTAAAGCAGATATTCAGGTGCATAAGTGCTTTTTCCTTCCGGAGAATGCTCACGAGTTTGATTTTAAATCATATGATTATGTGGTGGATGCTGTGGATACTGTTACAGCCAAGATTGAGATTATCATGCGCTGTAAAAGTGAGGATGTGCCAGTTATCAGTTGTATGGGAGCTGGCAACAAGTTGGATCCTAGCAGGTTTAGAGTGGCAGATATCTACAAAACTACCATGTGTCCTCTTGCCAAGGTTATGCGCCGTGAGATGAAAAAGCGCGGGGTGAAGCATCTAAAGGTAGTATTCTCAGATGAAAAGCCAACCCGTCCTATAGAGGATATGTCTATTTCTTGTAGAGAAAACTGTATTTGTCCTCCTGGTGCTGAGCGCAAATGCACAGATAGGCGAGATATACCAGGTTCTATAGCCTTTACACCGGCGGTTGCGGGGCTAGTTTTAGCAAGTGAAGTTATCAAGGATTTGGTAGGCGGTTTTGAGAAAAATTAAAAAAATTTAAAAAAATGGTTGACAACCAATTGGCAAAGTTTTATTATCATAGACAAATTTAATCAATGGAACGACAAAGGCGTCGGAAATGAAACAAGATGTTTCGTTTTCGGCGCTTTTTTTATTCATTGAGAATGGGAAGGAAGTAGAAAGTATTATGTGTTCAATAATGGCTTTAAGCAAGTGCCATGTAGAGATGAAAGACTTCGAAGCGGCATTTGCCAAAACAGTTTCTAGAGGGCCGGATATGCAAAAGGTTATTACCATCGGCGATTCGGTTTTAGGATTTCAGAGATTATCTATCATGGGCTTAACTGATGCGGGAATGCAGCCCTTCGAGTTAAATGGCGATTATGCAATCTGCAACGGAGAGTTATACGGGTTCAAGCCAGTTAGAGAAGAGCTTAAAGCTGATGGATATAAATTCTTAAGTGATAGCGATTGCGAAATCATCTTGCCAATGTATCGCAAATACGGACTTAAGATGTTTGGAATGCTCGATGCTGAATATGCAATGGTCATTTACGACAAGGAGTTAGATGATTTAGTAGCAGCAAGGGATCCAATCGGAATCAGACCATTGTTCTATGGTTATGATAGTCAAGGTTCAATTATGTTTGCTTCCGAGGCTAAGAACTTGGTTGGCCTCACAGATGAAGTCAAACCTTTCCCACCAGGACATTATTATTACAACGGAACATTCACTTGCTACAGAGACTTATCAGAGCGCCAGGAATATTCAAAGGATGGTGTTGAGGAGGCAGCAGCCAAGATTAAAGAGCTGCTTGTTGCAGGAGTTGAAAAGAGACTTGATGCAGATGCTCCAGTAGGTTTCCTTCTTTCAGGCGGACTTGATTCATCGCTAGTATGTGCCATAGCACAGAAGATGATGGATAAGCCAATTGAAACTTTCGCAATTGGAATGAACGAGGATGCAATTGATTTGAAATATGCCAAAGAGGTTGCTGATTACATTGGTTCAAACCATCACGAAATCATCATCAACAAGGAAATCGTTCTTGAAAGTCTTGAAGAGGTTGTTGCAGCACTTGGAACATACGACATCACAACTATTCGAGCTAGCATGGGAATGTATTTGATATGCAAAGGAATCAAAAAGCAGTATCCAGACATTAGAGTGCTCCTCACCGGAGAGATTTCAGATGAGATATTCGGATACAAGTACACAGACTTTGCACCAAATGCTGAGGAGTTCCAAAGAGAGGCTGAAAAGCGCTTAAGAGAGCTTTACATGTATGACGTTCTTAGAGCTGACAGATGTATCTCGGTTCACTCAATGGAAGCAAGAGTTCCATTTGGAGATCAGGCATTTGTTAAATATGTAATGAAGCTTAATCCAGAGATTAAGATGAATAAATACAACAAAGGAAAATACCTTTTAAGACATGCATTTGAAGGAGATGATTACCTGCCATATGAGATTCTCTTTAGAGAGAAGGCAGCATTTTCAGATGCAGTAGGACATTCGATGGTTTATTACCTAAAGGAATATGCAAACAGCTTGTATTCAGATGAAGATTTAGAGAATGCAAAACGCAAATACGAATTTAGGGCACCATTTACTAAGGAATCACTTCTCTACAGAGATTTGTTTGAAAAATATTACCCAGGACAGGCACACATGATAGTAGATTTCTGGATGCCAAATAAGAATTGGGAAGGCTGCGATGTGGATGACCCATCAGCTAGAGTTCTTTCAAACTATGGAGCTAGTGGAATTTAATTATGAAATGAAAATCACAAGGAGGATTATTATTTATGAGCAAGGTCACAGAAATTTTTGGAAGTATGGTCTTTAATGACGAGACTATGAAAGAAAGACTTCCAAAGGATGCGTACAAGGCATTAAGAAATACAGTTGAGGAAGGAAAACCTCTCGAGAGAGAGTTAGCAAATGTTATTGCTCACGCAATGAAGGAATGGGCTATCGAGCTTGGTGCTACACACTTTACTCATTGGTTCCAGCCTATGACAGGTGTTACAGCTGAAAAGCATGATTCATTCATTCAGCCAGAGGATGGTGGAAAGGTTATTATGACTTTCTCAGGTAAGGAGCTCATTAAGGGCGAGCCTGATGCATCTTCATTCCCTTCTGGTGGACTTAGAGCTACATTCGAAGCAAGAGGTTATACAGCTTGGGATCCTACAAGCTACGTATTCATCAAGGATGGTACACTTTGCATTCCAACAGCATTTTGTTCATACTCAGGTGAAGCACTAGATAAAAAGACTCCACTTCTCCGTTCAATGGAAGCTCTTGATAAGCAGGCAGTTAGAGTTCTTAAGCTTTTTGGTCATGATGATGTTAAGCGTGTTATCACAACAGTTGGACCAGAGCAAGAATATTTCCTTATAGATGAAGAAATGTACAACAAGCGCCCTGATTTGATTTATACAGGCCGTACATTGTTTGGAGCAAAGCCTCCAAAGGGACAGGAACTTGATGATCACTATTTCGGTACAATTAAGCCAAGAGTTTCTGCCTTCATGAAAGAGTTAGACGAGGAGTTGTGGAAGCTGGGAGTGCTTGCAAAGACAAAGCACAACGAAGTGGCTCCAGCTCAGCATGAGTTGGCACCAGTGTTCTCAACCACTAATATAGCAACTGATCACAATCAATTAACCATGGAAATGATGAAGGTCGTTGCCAAGAGACATGGCATGACATGTTTGTTGCACGAGAAACCATTTGCAGGCGTTAACGGCTCGGGCAAGCACAACAACTGGTCTATATCTACAGATACTGGAGTGAACCTACTAGAACCAGGATCAACTCCTTCCCACAACATCCAGTTCTTGTTGTTCTTAACCGCAGTAATTAAAGCTGTAGACGATTATCAGGAATTACTCCGTGTGTCTGTTGCTTCTGCAGGGAATGATCACAGACTTGGCGCTAACGAAGCGCCACCTGCAATCATTTCCATCTTCATTGGTGATGAGCTTGAGGCTATCGTTGAGTCAATCATTGATGGCAAGGATTATCACGACGTAAAGAAAAAGAAGATGACAATTGGTACTTCTGTTGTTCCAAGTATTTCACAGGATACAACAGATAGAAACAGAACATCACCATTTGCATTTACTGGTAACAAGTTTGAGTTCCGTTCTCTTGGTTCATCAGCTTCAATCTCTGGACCAAACGTAATCTTAAACACAATCGTTGCTGAGGTTCTTGACCAGTTCGCTACAGAGCTTGATGGAGCTAAGGACTTTGATAAGGCGGTTGATAAGCTTATTAAGAGAGAGCTTACAGCTCACAAGAGAATCATCTTCAACGGAAATGGTTATGCACCAGAGTGGGTTGAGGAAGCTAAGAAGAGAGGGCTTTCAAACCTTAAGTCAACAGTTGATGCTCTTCCAGCATTTGTTGAGCAGAAATCTATCGATGTATTTACAAAGCATGGTGTATTCACAGAGCAGGAAATCTTAAGTAGATATGATATTCAGCTTGAGAATTACTATAAAGTAATTGATATTGAAGCTCTTACACTTGATTCAATGGTTAAGAGAGATATCATGGCAGCTGCTACAGACTACCAGTTCACATTGGCTGAGACATTAAATGCTAAGGCAGCTACAGGTCTTTCAGTTGATGCTACTGTTGAAAAGAAGCGTTTAGAGCAGGCTTCAAAGCTTACAGTTCAGATGGATGAGAGACTTGAGAAGCTTGAGGCAGATATCGAAAAGGCAAAGGATCTTTCAGATACATATGACTTGGCTAAGTTCCATCATGATGTAATCTTTGCAGACATGAATGAAGTTAGAGAGGTTGTAGATGAACTTGAGACAGTAGTTCCAAGTGATATCTGGCCATATCCAACTTATGGTGAGATTCTTTACTCAGTAAAATAAAAAATTAAGGCCATCCCAAATAACGGGAAGACGCACCATTGTAATTGCCTTCGGCAAAGTGGGTGCGTCGTGGCAAACATTTTTTAAAAACAAGTTTTAAAAAATATTTACATTGCACAAAGGAGTGTAGTTTAAAGTAGTAATACTTTAAGCTGCACTTTTTTCTTCTTTGAAATTTATTTCTCAGAAGCTATATACGAGCATTGCTCGAATAAAAACCCCTAAGGAGGAAAATATTATGGAAGAATATACAAGCGTATTATTCGGTGTTTGGTTCCTGATTGGAGCCGCGTTAGTGTTCTGGATGCAGGCAGGTTTTGCTATGGTGGAGGCCGGCTTTACCAGAGCTAAAAATACAGGTAACATCATTATGAAAAACCTTATGGATTTTTGTATTGGTACTGTAACATTTAGTTTATTAGGTTTTGGTTTATTGTTAGGTGAGGACACATTATTTGGTTTAGTAGGTATGCCTACACTTGGTGTTTTCACAGACTATGCAAACTTCGATTGGAGCAACTTTGTATTTAACCTTGTGTTCTGCGCGACAACAGCAACAATCGTTAGTGGTGCTATGGCAGAGCGTACAAAGTTCATTAGCTACTGTGTATACTCAGGCATTATTTCACTTATCATTTACCCAATTGAGGCACATTGGATTTGGGGTGGCGGCTGGTTAGCACAGCTTGGTTTCCACGATTTTGCAGGTTCATGTGCAATCCACATGGTTGGTGGTATCTGTGCTCTTATCGGCGCTAAGATTCTTGGACCACGTATTGGTAAGTTTACTCGTGACAGCAAGGGTGAAGTTAAGAAGGTAAATGCTTTCCCAGGTCACAATATCGCACTTGGTGCACTTGGTGTATTCATTCTTTGGCTCGGCTGGTATGGCTTTAACGGTGCTGCAGCAACATCACTTGAGCAGTTAGCATCAATCTTTGTTACAACAACAATTGCTCCAGCAGTTGCTACATGTACAACAATGGTATTTACTTGGGTTAAGTATGGTAAGCCAGATGTTTCTATGTCACTTAACGCTTCACTTGCAGGTCTTGTAGCTATCACAGCTCCTTGCGATGTAACTGATGCTTTAGGCGCTACAATCATCGGTATTGTTGCAGGTTTCCTTGTAGTATTTGGTGTATGGCTTCTTGATTACAAGCTTCACGTTGATGATCCTGTTGGTGCTGTAGCAGTTCATATGATGAACGGTATCTGGGGAACAATTGCAGTTGGTTTATTTGCAACTCCATCAGCTCCAGCTAGTGAGTTAACAGGTCTTTTCTACGGCGGTGGTTTTCACCTTCTTGGACTCCAGTTGCTTGGTGTTGTAGCAGTAGGTGCATGGGCGGCCATAACAATCACAATTACATTTACAGTAATTAAAGCAACAATCGGTCTTCGTGCAACAGCAGAAGAAGAAATCGTTGGTCTTGATAAGACAGAACATGGTCTTCCATCAGCATACTCAGGATTTAACATGCTTGAGGATGACTTTGATACAGACGAACTTGATGATGAGACAGCAAACCTTATTACAGAAACTCTTGAAGCAGCTGGCCTTGCTTCTATGGATGAGGCTGTTGAGGTTGAGTATGCTCCATCACAGATTACAACAAGCGGCAAGCCTCGTATGACAAAGGTAGAAATCCTTTGCAGAGAGCGTAACCTTGAGAAACTTAAGAACGCTCTTATGAAGCTTGGCATCACAGGTATGACAGTATCTCATGTAATGGGTTGTGGTGTACAGAAGGGTGCGCCAGAGTACTACAGAGGTGTCGCTGTAGAGCCATCACTTCTTCCAAAAATCAGGGTGGACGTTGTTGTATGCAAGGTTCCAGTTAAGGCTGTTATCGACACAGCAAAGAAGGTACTTTACACAGGTCACATCGGGGATGGTAAGATTTTCGTATACGACGTAGAGCAGGTTGTTAAAATTCGTACAGGTGAGGAAGACTTCGCAGCTTTACAGGATGTAGAATAATCTTCGACTAATAATAATTGTAAAATAAGTATTAAAAACTATTAAATGTTTCTAAAAGTCTCTTAAATCGTTGGATATCAAATTGTAAGTTTGATAGAATTACACTCAGCAAGACGATTTAAGGGGCTTTTTGTTTGATTTTTACACTAAAAGTTCTTCGTCTTGTCGCTGAGAAAGGAGATTTAGATTATGAAAAAAAATGTATGCTTTGCTTTATCAACTGCAATGTTAGCAATGGCACTTGTAGGTTGTGGCCAGCAGGCTCAAGTAGAAGAGCCAGAGACTGCCCCACAGGAAGAGACTCAGGCAGCTCCAGTGGAGGGTACAACAACTGAAAATACAGAGGCTGATGATACCACTTCTAAAGATGTGGAAACTGTTGATACATCAGCTTTACCAGAGAAATATGCTTCTATAGTTGAAATGGCAGCAAAGGCTGCTGCAGGCGAGTACGGAGATGATCTTATGGAACTTGAGGACAATGGCGTTTGTACAGAGTTTGGTATGGTTCCAGGAGATACAACTGTTGGATATGCACTTAAGGATCTTGATGGAGATGGTTCAGATGAGCTTCTCTTAGGTAGAAACGGGACACCTGGTTTTGATGGATGGGATGGTGCAGTTTTCAATATCTATACACTAAAAGATGGTGAGATGATGTATGTCTTAGCAAACGGTGGACAGCGTGATAGTTATTTCATTGCTGAGGATGGTACAATTGGAAACGTTGCTTCAGGTGGGGCAACAGACACAGCGTACAACTACTACAAGCTTGATGACAAGGAATTGAAGCTTATTGAGTCTGTATTCACTGCTCCTAAGGAAGGTTCAGATGAAGTAAATTGGTATTACACAGAGAAAGAGCCTTTTACCGACTTGTCAAACAAGATTTCAGAGAAGAAGTATGCTGAAATCACTGGAAAGTATTCAGCAGAAGCCATTGAATTTACACCTTTTATACAGTAAACACTTAATATATATGTCTTTCATTCTTTTATAATTTAAACTTTTATATGAAGTCCTTTTTAGTCATATAAATATGTCTAAAGAGGGCTTTTTCTAACTTAATAAGAAGCAAGTAAGAAATATGTGTTTTAGAGTCTGAGTAAAGATTTAAAAGGAGTAAAAAATATGAAAAAGCGAGTATACCTAGTACTATCAGCCTTGCTATTGCTAATGGTAGTGACAGCTTGTGGGAGTAAAGAGACTGAAGTTAAACCAAAGCAGACAGAAGATGTCTCATCAAGAAAATCTATAAATATAAATTCTGAAGGTTTACCAGAAGAGTATTTAGAGATAGTTGAAACTGCCGCTTTATATGTTAAAGGCGAGTTAAAAGATGAGGATAAAGAAATTAAACAAACTGGTATTTCAACTAAGTTTGGAGATTTGAATATACGGTATCAATATGATTACGGCTATGCGCTTATGGATATAAATGGTGATGGGATAGATGAAATTCTGTTAGGGCATATAGACAGGGGGAATATATATAACATATATACGATTAAGGAAGGAAAAGCCTTTTTAGTTGCAGCCGCTGAGGGAATGGATGACTATCATATTGCGGAAGATGGTACAATTCATTCTTGTGATTACTATCAGGATGGTGCGATAGATGTTGATGCATTCTATGATTTTGATGGAGAGAATTTAAAGTTTAAAGAAGCCATAGCAACACATATTGTTAGCGGTTTAATTTATAATTATAGGGTGACAGAAGAGGATTTCTTAGATGAATCAAATGAAGTTTCAAATGATGAGTATTTGGATTTGATAAACAAATACCCAAGTAAAGATATTGAATTTACTTCATTTATTAAGAATGACTTGAATAAAAAATAATGACTAGGGTATATTTAATAATACCATTCTTTATATATAAAATATAATTATATGAAAGGGTAGAATAATGGCAAAAAGAACATTAGGATTATTATTAACTATCGTATTTACGTTTTCATTAATTGGTTGTGGTACTCAGTCAAAAGAGACTGTTGAAGAGCCAGTAGAGGCCAATGTAACTGAAGACGTAGATGAAATCATTAAAGAAGAGCCAGTAAGTGAAGAAAACACTCAGGCGGATGTTGAAGAAGAGGTTCCTGAAATAGAGCCTAACGTGGATTTGGATGCTGATATGTCCAATCCTAGGGTAACAATAGCAAAGCATTCTTGTGAAAATAAAGAGGGAGATAATACGCGTTTTAGTGGAAAATATCCTGAAATAACTCTCTCTAATGAAATGTCTACAAAGTACCCTAAACTAAAAGACATGATTGATTCAAAAAATGATGAGTGGAAAAAGGAAGTAGATGATAGCTTTTCATATGTGTTAAGTCAAATAGAAGAAGCATCTGATGATGATAAGGATTATTTTTATAATATGAACCATGATATATATGCATCTGTAGATAGGACTGATGGTGTTTTATTTACAATCTCTACTTATAACGAGGCGTTTACAGGTGGTGCACATCCTAGTCATTGGTATGAGAATTTTAACATAGATCCAAACTCGGGTGAAATAGTTAAGTTGTCAGATGTAATTAATGATAAGGACAAGTTTGTAAAGTTACTTATCGATAAATTGGATGAGCAAAAAATAAGCTATGATTTTGCAGATGAAATAGATAACCGACTTAAAGATAAAATTGATAAAGATAGCTTTACCTGGTCAATCACTGGTGACGGACTTCTTATTAGTTTTTCGGACTATGAGATAACAAGCTATGCGGATGGAGACCCAGAAATCTTAATAGATGGAGATGACTTAGCCAGAGTTGTTAAGCCTCAATATATCATGACTAATTCACAAGACATGTCAAAGATAGTTAAGGAAAAAGAACTTTCGACAGAAAAGATAAAAAAATAGGACACAAAATAAAGAGCAGTGCAAGGCGACTTAGATTTATCTGTCGCCGAGTCACTGTTTTATTTATTATTTATCCGTTGGCTTTTGCCATAAATTTATCGTTATTTATAATGAAGCGTTCATGGGTGCCCATACCCACCATTCCTTTTTCGTCAGAGCATACCACTTCAAAGGTCAGACGCCTACCGTCTATTTCGATTAATGTAGCATCACAAACGATGGTTTTGCCGATGGAGCTAGGAGCCATATGGCTAACATTAACCTTGGTGCCTACGGAGCCAAGACCTTCTTCAAGCTCTGGCTGAATCATTTTCCAGCAAGTCTCCTCCATAAGTGAAATCATGGCAGGGGTGGCGAAAACCTCCAATGCACCGCTTGTAAAAGCTTTTGCTGTGTTGTCGATTGTAACGGCTGTCTCAGCACGTCCCTTCATTCCTACTTCTAACATAAAGAATGCTCCTTTCATTATAAGTTTTCAATATTGATTATAGCTTATTAGTCAAAGGACAAACAGATATAAGTAAAAAAAATAAAGACTGTTGACAAGAAAAGGAGGAGATTTGAAAGTATATATGATAAAAAGATTTTTGACAATTATGATTCTATCTGTATTTCCGTTTTTGCTAGTAGGATGTGGAAATCATCGCGTTTCTTCGGTGACATCTAACCCCAAGCTTACAATTCAAAATCATAATATTGAGGTAAAATATAATGATGCGACGATGGCAAAGGGATGCTATCCCGTGATGCAACTATCTGAAGAGATGCAGTCTAAGTATCCTAAATTGAAACCTGTCATTGATAAGTTCAATATTGATTGGAAGGAAGATTTTGAAGAACATATTCCTGGCGATTTTTCTGATAATTCTCTTTCGGATTGTGATATTTACTACTGTATAGAAGCAAGTATATCTAGATTTGACGAACAGTTATTTATTGTAAAGTATGATTTATCATATGATTTAGGTGGTCCGCATGGTTATTATTTTACCTATGCGTCTGTCTATAATCCTAACGATGGGAAAATTATCAAACTATCAGATATTGTAAATAACAAAACACGATTGGCAAAAATAATAGCTGAAAAAATTTATGAGATAAATCCAGAATTTGAATACTGGAATTACTATAATTGCAATAATGGTGAAAACTATAAAAGTAGCGATATTAAACAAGCAACAGAATTATTTGAAGAAATGATTAGTGATGACAAAATCACATGGACGATTAATGACAATGGGCTTAATATAATTTTTAACGAATACGATTTGGCGCCACATGGTCAAGGTGGCGAGTTTGATTTTATAATTCCATATGGTGAATTGAAAAATATAATTAAGTCTAAATATATTATAACCAACACACAAGCGATGGATGAAATAGTAAAAACGGAAGATAGCCCTGTAAAACAGATTACAATATTATAAATTTGCTTTACGTGTTAAATGATAATAGAACAATTGTAGGCAACAGTATTTTATGGTATAATTCCACTTCGTAGGTCGTATAGACACTTTGATTATTTCATTATTATATATGATTAGACGGAGGACAATATGAAAGAGATTCTTCAGCAGATTAAGGAAGTGGTTGTAGAGGGCTTCAAAGCATGCGATTACGATGAGAAATATGGTATGGTTAGCCTTTCTAACAGACCAGACCTTTGCCAGTTCCAGTGTAATGGGGCTATGGCTGCAGCAAAGGAATACAAGAAGGCACCTATTGCCATTGCAAACGAGGTGGTAGAAAAGCTTGCTGGCAATGCCATGTTTTCAAAGTGCGAGGCATGTCCTCCTGGATTTATAAATATCAATCTTTCAGATGAGTTTATTGCAAGTTTCGTTTCTGGTATGGCTGATGACACAGAGCGTTTTGGAGTGGATAAGGTAGCTTCACCTAAGAAGATTATGATTGATTACGGCGGACCAAACGTTGCTAAGCCACTTCACGTTGGCCACCTTCGTTCTGCTATTATCGGTGAGTCAATCAAGCGTACAGCTCGATTCATGGGCGACGAGGTTATCGGTGATGTGCATCTTGGAGACTGGGGTCTTCAGATGGGACTTATTATCACAGAGCTTAAGCTTCGCAAGCCAGAGCTTGTATATTTTGATGAGAATTATGATGGAGAATACCCAACAGAGGCTCCATTTACTATTTCAGAGCTTGAGGAGATTTATCCTTGTGCATCAGGCAAATCCAAAGAGGATGAGGCTTATAAGGAGGCTGCTATGACAGCTACATACGAACTTCAGCATGGTCGCAAGGGTTATCAGGCACTTCTTTCACACATCCTTAATGTGTCAGTTTCTGACCTTAAGAGAAACTATGAGAAGCTTGATGTTACTTTTGACCTTTGGAAGGGTGAAAGCGATGCTCAGCCTTATATTCCAGATATGGTTCAGAAGATGAAGGATGATGGCTTTGCTTATATCTCTGAGGGGGCTCTTGTAGTAGACGTTAAAGAGGATACCGATACAAAAGAGGTTCCACCTTGTATGATTCTTAAGTCAGACGGTGCATCTCTTTACAATACAACAGATCTTGCTACTATGGTTTGGAGAATGAAGGATTACAATCCAGATTCCATTGTCTATGTAGTAGACAAGCGTCAGGAGCTTTACTTTACACAGGTGTTTAGATGCGCCAAGAAGACAGGCATCGTTCCAGAAAGCACTAACCTTTACTTCGTAGGATTTGGTACTATGAACGGCAAGGATGGCAAGCCATTTAAGACACGTCAGGGTGGCGTTATGAGACTTGAGTATCTCCTTTCAGAAGTAGAAGAGAAGATGCTTGAGAAGATTAAAGAGAATGGTACAATGAATGATGAGGATGCAGATAACACTGCTAAGATAGTTGGTCTTTCAGCAGTTAAGTATGGTGACCTCTCAAATCAGGCATCAAAGGATTACATCTTTGATATCGATAGATTTACTTCATCTGAGGGTAACACAGGCCCATACATCCTTTATACAATAGTTAGATGTAAGTCAATTCTTGCTAAGGCAGGAGTTAGCACATCTGATGGTGCTATTCTTCCAGCTCACTCAGAGTCTGAAAGAGGTCTCCAGCTTGAGCTTACTAAGTTTATGGCAGCTTTAAATAGTGCATATGAGGATATGGCTCCTCACAAGATTTGTGCTTATATCTATGATTTGGCAAATGCATTCAACAAGTTTTATCATGATACAAAGATTTTGGCTGAGGAGGACGAGGCTGTTAAGGCTAGCTACTTGAAGCTTTTATGCCTTACTAAGGATGTTCTTGAAAAGGCAATCGACCTTCTTGGTTTCAAAGCACCGGAGCGTATGTAATGTCTGAACATTCATTTTTACCAATTGATTTTGTTAATCGCATGGAGCAGGACTTAGGTCCAGACTTCCATGCGTTTTTGCGTTCTTACGACGAGAACAAGATATCAGCCCTTAGATTCAATCCTATTAAGGCTGATAAGGCAGCTGCCACAGCAATGGCAGGGATTATTAAGGAGCAGGTGGAGTGGAGTCCAAATGGCTACTATTACGATGATGAATCAAGGCCTGGATTACATCCATACCATCAGGCAGGTGTTTTCTACATTCAGGATGCATCTGCACAGCTTCCAGTGGAGATGCTTTCACCTGAACCTGGAGATTATTGTCTTGATTTATGCGCAGCCCCTGGGGGCAAATCAACCCAAATAGCCGGATACCTACAGGGTGAGGGTATACTGGTTTCCAACGAGCCAATGAAAAACAGAGCTAAGATTCTCTCTGAGAATATAGAAAGGCTTGGCATTAGAAATGCCATTGTAACCTCTGAGTATCCAGACAAGTTGGCAGAGAATTTCATAGAGTACTTTGACAAGATAATGGTTGATGCACCTTGCTCAGGTGAGGGTATGTTTAGAAAAAATCATGATGCCTGTCAGGAGTGGTCACTTGAATCGGTAGAAATGTGCGCCAACCGTCAGGCAGAGATTTTAGATAGAGCCTATGAGATGCTAGTGCCAGGTGGTAGATTGTGCTACAGCACCTGTACCTTTGCTAAGCTTGAGGACGAGGAGGCTGTTGCTGACTTTATTAGTCGTCATCCAGATATGAGTCTTATTAAAGAATGTAGACTCTGGCCACATCAGGTTAAGGGAGAGGGACATTACGCAGCTCTTTTAGAGAAGGCAGACGATGGTCGAGGCCAGGCATGCAGAGTCATTAGAGATGAGATTTCCCTTAAAAAGATTAACGATAAAATATTAAATGATTATTTAATATTTGCAAAAGAGGCGCTAAATGAGCCTATCAAAGACAATCTGTTATTGCTGGGGGATTTGTTGTATCATCTTCCAAAAGGTTGTCCTGACTTCTCAAAACTTCATGTCTTAAGAGGAGGATTGTTCCTTGGTACCCTTAAGAAAAATCGTTTTGAACCTAGTCATGCATTAGCTTTAGCCCTAAAGAGCGATGAAGTTAAAAATACATTTAATTTAAGTAAAGACTCTGCAGAAATACAGAATTTCCTTCGAGGGCAGTCACTCTATGGTGATGTTAAAGATGGATGGACTTTGATTACTGTAGATGGTTATTCAGTTGGATGGGGAAAGGCTGTTAAGGGACAAATCAAGAATCACTATCCAAAGGGACTTAGACTTATGTAAATTATTATGGCTACGTTTGATGGTCAGTAAAATATAGCTTGTGAAAGGTTAGTATTGATGAATTCAACTTGGGGAATAATGGCCCACGTAGATGCGGGCAAAACTACATTATCGGAAGCAATTTTATATAACGGGGGTAAAATAGCGTCCATTGGTCGTGTTGACCATGGTGACGCTTTTTTAGATACAGATTCCCAGGAAAAGACTAGAGGAATCACCATATATTCTAAGCAAGCTGTGTTTGATTATGATGGCTCTATGATTACATTGCTTGATACTCCGGGGCATGTGGATTTTGCTGCGGAAACTGAGCGCGCTCTTTGGGCCTTAGATGGAGCAATTCTTTTAATCAGTGGTACGGCAGGAGTTCAGCCTCATACCAAGACTCTTTTTTCTCTCTTAGAAAAATTCAATATTCCTACAATTATTTTTATTAACAAAATGGATATGCCAGATTGCGATAGAGAGGAGTTGTTAGCTGGTATTAAAGCTGAGCTTGCAGATAACTGTGTGTTTTACGATGATGCTGAGGCCATTGCATCTGAGGACGAATGCGCCATGGATGAATACTTAGAGGAAGGCAAGCTTTCTTTTGCTACTGTTAATCAGCTTATTTTAGATAGAAAGATTTTTCCGATTCTATCAGGCTCTGCTCTTAAGAATCAGGGCGTAGATGATTTGCTTAAGCTGATAGCGGCACTGGAAAAAGAGATGGCTAATAGCCTTCAAGGATTATCAGAGGAGCCTTTTGGCGGGCGAGTTTATAAGATTGAAAGTCTTGGAAGAGACACAAGGCTTACTTTTGTAAAGCTTACATCAGGCAAAATCAAGGTTAAGCAGGTATTGCCTAATGGGGAAAAGGTGGACCAGATTCGTATTTATTCTGGCCTTAAGTACCAGCAGGTTGATGAGGCAGGGGTATCACAGCTAGTTGCCTTGGTTGGACCAAAGGAAACATACGTGGGCCAGGGCCTTGGAGTGGAAGATGACAGGCCTGAGCTTACACTTACACCTGTCCTTCAGTATCAGATTTGTTTTTTGGATGATACTGTTCCTAGGGTGGCATTTCCAAAGCTTATGGCTTTAAATGAAGAGGACCCTTCACTAAAGGTTACTTGGGATTCTGCTTTAGATCAGATTAAGTTAAATCTTATGGGGCAGGTACAGACAGAGATTTTAACTGCACGAATTGAAAAGGAGCTTGGTCTAAAGGTTGAGTTTCAGGAGTGCGGTGTTTTATATAAGGAGACTATCGCAAATGCGGTTGAGGGGGTAGGTCATTTTGAACCACTTCGTCATTATGCGGAGGCCCATATTTTGATGGAGCCTCTTGAAAGTGGCAGTGGAATTGTAGTGGATACAGATGTTTCCACAGACGAACTGGCTCTTAACTGGCAAAGGCTTATCACAACCCATATTTTGGAGAAGGAGCATCTAGGAGTTGCAATTGGAGCACCGTTAACAGATGTTAAATACACTATTGTAGGAGGACGGGCTCACATTAAGCATACAGAGGGTGGTGACTTTAGAGAGGCCTCTTATAGAGCAATTCGACAGGGACTTATGGAGGTTGGTACCAAGATTTTGGAGCCTTATTTTAGATTCGTAATTACGGTGCCATCAGGTCAGATAGGTCGTGTTATGACTGATATCCAAAATCTTAAGGGAAGCTTTGAGGCACCAACAGAGGAAAATGGAGTATCAACAATAACTGGTCGTGCACCAGCAGCCACCATTAGGAATTATCAGGTGGAGCTTGCAACCTTTTCAAAGGGCGAGGGCAGAATCTCATTGGTTTATGACGGATACGATGAATGTCACAACCCTGAGGAGGTGATTGAAGCTTCAGGTTATAATCCGGATAGCAACGTTGACAATCCAGCTGCATCGGTATTTTGTAGTCATGGCTCTGCGGAAATTGTGCCTTGGCAGCAGGTAAAGGAGCGATGCCATGTGCCTTGCCTAAAGGATAAGACTGTGGATGATGACCTAGAGATTCCAGCAGGCAAGCGAATGAACCATGATGTTGATGAGTGGTTGGACCCAGATGAGATAGATAAAATATTGTATAGCGCAACCCATAGCAACCATGGGAAAAACCCTAAAAAGGGTTGGCATTACGGCGATGGTAGCCATGTAAGAAGAGTGGATTCTGACTATGTCTATAAGGCACCTAAGGAAATCAAGCCTAGGGATAAATACCTCTTGGTAGATGGCTACAACCTTATCTATGCTTGGCCCGAGCTTAAGGAAGTGTTGGATATAAATCTAGATGGAGCCCGTGGAAAGCTTCTTGATATATTAAGCAACTACAAGGCTATGACAGACTATAACGTAATTGCGGTTTTTGATGCCTACAAGGTGAAGAGGCATGAGGTGACTGCCTCAGATTATCTCAACATCCATCAGGTGTTTACTGCGGAAGCCCAGACGGCAGATGCCTATATAGAGCGCTTCACTCACGAGCACGGCAAGAAATACGATATAACGGTTGTCACATCTGATGGAATGGAGCAGGTTATCATTAGAGGCGCTGGCGCTAAGCTGCTATCTTCTAGAGAGTTTATTGCTGAAGTAGAGCGCAAAGCCATAGAGCTTCGAGAAGCCTATGATATTAAATAGTTGAAAGTGCCTCTGTTACTATTCGCAGTCTTTTAGATTTAATTTTCTTGGGGAGACTCCTGCCACGTAGTTATAGGTTCAATCACAGAATAATGATTCTCTATAGTTGCTGCATGTAGCTTTCTTTATTGTGGGTGTTCTTTCAATTATTTGCACTTCTTTCGCTACAGTATGTATGGATCAGACACACTCTATATAAAGTAGATTCCCCTATAAAGGTGTATGGACCCTAGTTGCCTGATTTGTGGAATGAATCTAGTGGAATAGAAAATGAGTTTTGAAAGATATGGGCAGACCGAGCCAAGGACGGCGAGGTCAAGGAAAGTTGAACATGGATGTGAATCTTGACTGGTGCCCATATCTCCAAAACTCATTTTCTTAATTACACTTGATGAATGTAACATGAAGGCAACTAGGGTCCATATACCTTATAGGGGAATTATGTAATCTTAAAGTGTCTGATCCGTACATACAGTAGCTTCAAAGTGCAAAATCAATGAAAGGACACCCACTTAAAGCTACATTTGCAGCAACAAGAGAATCTATTATTCTGTTCTAATTCACCTATAACTACGTGGCAGGAGTCGCCCCCTAGAGAATTAAAGAATAACTGCGAATAGTAACGACAGCCACAAAGTGTCCACAATATATCCATATTTATTGGTTATAATTCAATTTGAGCCGTGTGCTGGGGAGGATAGCTGTTGTGTCTTTGGAGGGCATGTATGGCTATGAATGAGTTAGAGAGAGTAGAAAGGAATAAGCGCCTTATTCGAGAAAATCAGTTTGATACACTGACGAGTTTGCCTAATATGTCCTATTTTTTGCAGTTGGCGGACGCAGGCAAAAAGTTGATGGTGGCTGATGGCAAGCGTCCTGTTATGCTGTATTTTGATTTAAAGGGAATGAAGTTCTTTAACGAAAAGTATGGGCTAAAGGAAGGGGACAATTTGCTGATTGCTTTTGCCAAAGTGTTGGAGAACCATTTTTCCGTAAAATGCTGCGGCAGAATGGGGCAGGATCATTTTGCGGCTTTTGGCGATGAGGAGGGGATTGAGGACAAGCTCCTTGCCATTTTTAAGGATTTTAAACACGTTAATGACGGAAGAACGTTGCCGGTACATGCAGGCATTTATCCTATGTCTTTTGAGGATGTAAGTGCAAGTACCGCCTGCGATAGAGCAAAGCTTGCCAGCGATAAGGAAAAGGGTGTTCACGTTTGTACGTACACTTTTTATGACGAGGAGTTACATAAAAGGTCTAATAGAGTTATTTATGTCTTAAATAATTTCGAAAAAGCTATAGAGGAAAAATGGATAAGGCCATATTACCAGCCAATTATTCGTTCGGTTAACGGCAAGATCTGTGATGAAGAGGCCCTTGCTAGATGGATTGACCCTACGGAGGGAATAATTCCACCGGACGAGTTTATCTATGTGCTAGAAGATGCCAAACTGATACATCTTTTGGATTTGCACATTGTGGAGATGGCTCTTGCTGATATGAACCATACCAAGAGTTTGGGGCTTCCGGTTATTCCTGTATCTATTAACATTTCAAAATATGATTTTCATTTATGCGATATAGTTGGAGAGATTTTAAAACGAGTTAGGTTTGCAAATATAGATCCAAGTTTGATTACTCTTGAGGTAACAGAGAGTGCATCAACACTAGATAAAGATTTTTTGCAGGAGCAGATTGCAAAGGTTCATGCTGCGGGCTTTAAGATTTGGATGGATGATTTTGGCAGTGGCTATTCATCTCTTAACATGCTGCAAAGCTTTGATTTTGACACAATCAAGTTTGATATGAGATTCATGCGAGAATTTGCTGAGTCCAAGAAGAATCATGTAATCATGAAGGAATTGGTCCAGATGATTACAAAGCTTGATATAGATACAGTCATAGAGGGTGTTGAGACAATAGAACAAGCTAGATTTTTAAGAGAAATTGGTGCAAATAAAATGCAGGGTTACTATTGGGGCAAGCCAAATTCTCTTGAAAACAAGCATTTGATTATTAAAACAAGTATCGGAAATCCTACAGAGGAAGTTAGTGAGTCAAAGTACTACGAACTAATCAGTAAGGCTAACTTGATTGAACCGGATATTGATGAGGAATATCAAATTGATCCTGATAATTTCTTTGGCCCACACCCTATGGGGGTAATAGAAATAGTTGATGGCCAGCTAGAGATTCTAAGGTACAACAAGACCTATGCCATGTTTTTGCTCAATACAGAGTTTATCAATAAAGAGGATTTGGGCACTGGTAAAATATTGATTAAAAGGATGCCGGAACCACGATTTATGGAGGCAGTTGATAAGTGCTTTGAATCTGGTAAATGGGAGAGGTTACAGAATAGCCATGAGGGAAAATTCCTTGTTGATGTATTTTTGAAGGCAATAGGAAAAAATGAGCTGACGAAAGCAGTGGCATTAGAGGTTGTAATTGTGTCTATTTCTAATGAATAAAGGTTTGACCTAAGAGGCGAAAAAATATAATATGTTTCATAGGGATTAAGGTGTCCATATGTTTCGTTTATACGAAGTAGTATGGGTGAAAAGGGAATCTGGTGAGAATCCAGAACGAAGCCGTCACTGTGTTAGGGAGTTTGCTTTCAAAAACACTGAGTTTTATTGGGAAGGGAAAGCAAGCGTTGATCGAAGTCAGGAGACCTGCCTAATCTTACAATTAATGATTTGCGGACTTCGAATCTTAATTTATTATGATTGTTAGGGTCCACTTGGGCCCTTTTTTAATTTTTGAGTCTGCATATATTTTCATTATGGAGGAAATTATAATGAAGAAACAATTAGTGTTTGGACTTGCTATGGTTATGGTTGCAAGTTCATTTATGGCATGTGGTGACACATCCAAGAAGCCAACTGCACCTGAGACAGAGCAAGAGGCAGTGGAAATTTCACAGGAGGATGAAGATCAAGTGGCAGCAGATAATTGTGCAGCACTTATTGATGCTATTTACGTTCAAGAGCGCAATGACAGTACAGATGAGCAGTGTGCCGCAGCTAAGCAGGCTTGGGATAATCTTACAGATGCCCAGAAGGAATTAGTTGAAGGCGAGAACGCTGACCCTGATTACTTTGGTAGAGATACAGGTGATGCTTCTGCAGATGATCCTTTAAATCAGGATGAAATCGGCGAGAAGGAAATCCTTGTTGTAAGTTTTGGTACATCATTTAATGATAGCAGAGCAGCTGACATCGGTGGAGTAGAAAAGGCCATCGCAAAGGCAAATCCAAATTGGTCAGTTCGCAGAGCATTTACATCACAGATTATCATTAATCATATTCAGGCACGTGATGATGAGAAGATTGATAATGTGGAGCAGGCATTAGATAGAG
Organism: Pseudobutyrivibrio sp.; assembly: GCA_024697025.1. Lineage (GTDB taxonomy): Bacteria > Bacillota > Clostridia > Lachnospirales > Lachnospiraceae > Pseudobutyrivibrio. The sequence goes on along the minus strand of JAILGH010000022.1, from coordinate 49,993 downwards.
CTGTGGCAAACGGTGTTAAGACTCTTGTAGTTCAGCCTACACACCTTATGCACGGCGCTGAGTATGATGATTTGGCAGCAGCTGTAGAAAGCTATAGCGACAAGTTTGATTCAGTAAAGATTGCTGAGCCATTGCTTGGACAGGTTGGAGCAGATGCAAATGATATTAACGCTGACAAGAAGAATGTTGCAAAGGCAGTAGTTGCTCAGGCAGTTGCTGATGGAAACTTTGCTTCAATAGAGGCAGCTGCAAAGGATGGTGTAGCATTTGTATTTATGGGACATGGTACAAGTCACACAGCGAAGGTTACATATTCTCAGATGCAGACTCAGATGGATAAGCTTGGATATGACAACGTATACATCGGAACAGTAGAGGGTGAGCCTGAGGAGACAGCTTGCGAGAATATTATTGAGGCTGTTAAGGCGGCTGGATATACAAAGGTTGTTCTTAGACCACTTATGGTTGTTGCTGGTGATCACGCAAACAACGATATGGCAGGTGACGATGAGGATTCATGGAAGTCTATGTTTACAGCAGCAGGCGATTTTGAGTCAATTGATTGCCAGATTGCAGGCTTAGGTGAAATCGAGGCTGTTCAAAAGATTTATGTAGAGCATACAAAGGCAGCATTAAAATAAACAAAGATTAGAGGCAAAAAATGAAAAGAAAATTTTTAGGAATTATGCTTGCATGTCTAGTGGCATGTACAGCTTGTGGAAGTAATAATGATTCAGCGACTATTCAAGAGCAGGAGGTTGCTGAAGAGACAGTTTCAGAAGAGGTAAGCGAGGAAGCTCCTGCAGAGGCAGAGGACAAGCCAGAGGAACCTACTTCAGTTGCTGAAGCTAATACAGCTATATTAGATTTAGCTGACGGAGTTTATGAAGTAGACTTTACTACAGACAGCAGTATGTTCCATGTTAACGAGGCTTTAAATGACAAAGGAACACTCACAGTAAAAGATGGTGTTGGAACAGTCCACATTTCTCTTACTTCAAAGAATATTGTTAATCTATATCCAGGACTTGCTGCTGATGCCGAGGGGGATACAGAGGGTATTCTTCAGCCAACAGTTGATACAGTAGAGTACGATGACGGTACAACAGAAGAGGTAAATGGATTTGATGTACCGGTAGCTGCTATCGATGAAGAGTTTGATTTAGCTTTAATCGGTACCAAGGGTACTTGGTATGACCACAAGGTTAAGGTTTCAAACCCTGTAGAATCTTCTGAAGAGGAATAATCTTTTAATGAAAAGAGTAACAGTATTAGCTGCGGCCATAGCAATTTTGCTCACTGGCTGCAGCTATATTAATAATAACAAGATAGAAAAAAATACTTACCAGTGTCAAGTGACGCTAGAAGGCGGAAGTGGAAGAGCATCTGTTAATTCTCCTGCAGAGGTTTATAAAGAAGGGGCAGATAAATCAGTTGAGTTGATTTGGTCTAGCTCAAACTACGATTATATGATTGTAGATGAAGTGCGCTATGATAACAGCGCTGAAGCTGGAGCAAATTCCGTATTTGTAATACCATTTGAGGAATTTGATAAGCCATTTACGGTAATTGCAGATACAACCGCCATGAGTGTGCCTCATGAGATAGAGTACACCATCACTGTTTTTAGCCCAGACAAACAGACAGATGTTGGCAAAGAAGAAGAGAAAGTTGATGCTGTAGAGTCTAAGGATGAGCCAGTAAGTCTAGGCAATTTGACAAAGACGGGTTCCATGGTCTTAGAATATGCCAAGGAATATGCAGTTGACTACTACTCAGATGCAAAAGGAAATGCATATTCATTTATAACAATTGGAGGGGATGAAAGCCCTCAGTATATTCTTTTTGGCTCGATTGCAAAGAAACCAGCTGGCGTATCTAAAAACGTGGTGTATCTTTCTGATGTAGACAGCACCTATTTAGTTTCAACTTCGGTAATGGATTTGATAGCTAGTATTAGCGCTCTTGATAATATCAAGTTTACTGGCACAGAGGAGGAAGACTGGTATATTGATGAAGCTGTAGATAGAATGGAATCAGATGATATCTTGTACGCAGGCAAGTATTCTGCTCCGGACTATGAATTGTTGGTTTCTGATAATTGCAATTTAGCTATTGAAAATACCATGATCTACCACAATCCTGAGGTTAAAGAAAAGCTAGAGTCCCTTGGTATACCAGTAATTGTAGAACGTTCAAGCTACGAGAAAAGTCCACTTGGTAGGGTGGAGTGGATAAAGCTATATGGACTTATTTATGGCAAAACTGAGATTGCGGAGAATTTTTTCAATGCCCAGAAAAAGCGAGTAAAGAATATTTCTGATTTTGAAAATACAGGAAAGACAGTTGCATTTTTTACTGTGGATTCTAATGGTATGATTAGTGTTAGAAAGCCAGGGGATTACATTACTTCTATGATTGATATGGCCGGCGGTGTTTATGTGCCAAAGGATTTGGAAGTGACTGAGGACAATGCGGTTTCTAACATGAAAATAACTGCGGAAGATTTTTATATGGGAGCTGTTGATGCAGATATTTTAATATATAACAGCACCATAGTAGGAGAGTTGGAAAGTCTAGAAGAGCTTTTATCTAAGGCTGAAATTTTAAGGGATTTTAAGGCCGTAAAGTCAGGTAAAGTATATTGTTTGGATAAGGGCTATTTCCAACAGAGCGGAGATGTGGCAGAATTTATAGAGGATGTAAATATTATTTTGAATGATAAGGACAAAAATTTGACTTACATTTATAAACTTGGGGGAAGCCAGAGTGAATAATAGCAGACGTTATGGGTTAATATTTGGGATAATGATAGTGGTGCTATTTATGTTGTTCATCATTACTGTTGGCATGGGCAGTGCTGACATTAGGGTGAAGGACATTATTAAATCGCTGGTTAATCCAGGGGATGTTTATCTTGGAAAGATTATTATTTCTATTAGATTGCCTAGGGTTATTGCGGCCATAGTTCTTGGCGGCGCCCTGGCAACTTCTGGATTTTTGCTTCAAATCTTTTTTGGAAATCCAATTGCTGGACCTTATGTGCTTGGTATTTCTTCTGGAGCTAAGCTGATAGTTGCCCTTGTGATGGTTGGACTTTTAAGCCAAGGGGTATACATAAGCTCCATGGGAATGGTTATAGCAGCTTTTATTGGCTCATTGTTATCAATGGGCTTTGTTATGATACTTGCAAACAAAGTCAAAAACATGTCATTTCTAGTTGTGTGTGGAGTCATGATTGGATATATCTGTTCCGCAATTACGGAATTCGTTATCGCATTTGCGGATGACAGCAACATTGTTAATCTCCACAACTGGTCTTTAGGCAGCTTTTCTGGAATTGCCTGGGACGATGTGATTATTTCTGTAATCATAGTTTTTGTGACATTATTATTTACCTTTTATATTTCTAAACCAATTGGAGCCTATCAGTTGGGAGAGGCATACGCTAGAAATATGGGGGTGAACATTAAAAGGCTTAGAATTCTTTTGATTTTGTTTTCAAGTATACTTTCGGCAACTGTAACAGCTTTTGCTGGGCCAATATCTTTTATAGGTATAGCGGTGCCTCACATTATGAAATCAATTTTGAAAACTGCAAAGCCCATAGTGATGATTCCTGCAACATTTTTGGGCGGAGCAATTATCACTCTCATTTGTGATTGCATTGCAAGAACGGCATTTGCACCTAGAGAATTGAGCATCAGTGCTATTACAGCCTTGGGCCTTGGGCCAGTGGTTATATATCTGATTATTAAACGTAGGGAGGTTTCCCATGGCTAAAGGTATAGATTTACAGTCTTTGACTGTGGGTTATAAGAATCCAGTTATTGAGCAGGCCACCTTTACGGTTGAGCAGGGGGATATTGTGGCTTTAATTGGGCCAAATGGAGCCGGCAAATCCACGGTATTAAAGACCATTGTTAGGCAGATTCAAAAGCTTGAGGGCAAGGTATTTGTCCTTGGAAATGATGAGGAGAATTTATCTGAAGAGGATTTGGCAAAGACTCTTTCAATGGTTACAACAGAGCCAGTTAGGCCAGAGCTTATGAGCGCTTATGAAGTGGTGGCTACCGGTAGATATCCTTATACTGGAAGGCTGGGGCTTCTTGCTAAGGAGGATCTTGAAAGGGTAGAAGAGGCCATTAAGTTAGTTGGGGCTAAAAATGTGGCTGACAAGGATTTTATGAAAATAAGTGATGGGCAAAAGCAGCGAGTGATGCTTGCAAGAGCAATTTGTCAGGAGCCAAAGGTTTTGATATTAGATGAACCAACGTCATTTTTAGATATCCAGTTTAAGATAGATATTTTGTCGGTAATTAAAAGGTTGGCAAGAGAGAAGAATATAGCAGTTTTAATGTCCATTCATGAGCTGGAGTTTGTCCCAGCGGTGGCGGATTATGTTGTGGCTGTGGATGGAGGAAAGGTTGTTAAAATCGGAAAGCCAAATGAGGTTATAACTGGTCCACAGATTGAGGAGATTTATCACATGAAAAAGGGCACGGGGGCACCTTTGGTGGAATCTATGTGGCAGTATGCCAAGGGACTAGAGTCGATTTTGAAATCCAAATAAGGGGTATATATGGCAAAAGTAATTATGGTTCAGGGCACAATGTCAAATGTTGGCAAGAGCTTACTAGTAGGGGCCCTATGTAGAATATTTAAACAGGACGGTTTGAAGGTTATGCCTTTCAAATCTCAAAACATGGCCCTTAACTCCTTTGTTACGGCAGACGGATTGGAGCTTGGAAGGGCTCAGGCTATGCAGGCAGAGTGTGCCGGTGTGGCGCCTAGTGTCTACATGAACCCTATTTTGTTAAAGCCTACTAATGACATAGGCTCCCAGGTGATTGTAAACGGCGAAGTTATGGGAAATATGTCTGCCAGAGATTATTTTGCGTACAAGAAGAAATTGATTCCTGATATCTTGAAGGCATTTCATAAGCTAGAAGAGATGGCAGATGTTATAGTGATAGAGGGGGCAGGCTCCCCAGCTGAAATCAATCTAAAGGCGGATGATATTGTAAATATGGGAATGGCAGAGCTTGTGGACGCTCCTGTTTTACTTGTTGGAGACATCGATAGAGGCGGAGTATTCGCACAGTTACTTGGTACCTTGGAGCTTCTAGAGCCAAAGGAAAGAGATAGAGTTAAGGGGCTTGTGATAAACAAATTCCGCGGAGATAAGACTTTACTTGATTCGGGAATAGAGATGCTTGAGGATATGGGAAAGGTGCCTGTTATTGGTACAGTTCCATACACTAGGCTGCAGATAGATGACGAGGATAGCCTTAGCGAGAGGCTTAGAAATAATTTTGGGGAAGTTGAAAATGTAGTGGTGGATATAGCGGTTGTTCGACTGCCAAGGATTTCAAACTTTACTGATCTGGCGCCATTTGAAAGTATACCCAATGTGCAGGTGAGATTCATTACAAATCCAAGGGAAATTGAAGGTGCAGAACTTGTGGTTATTCCTGGCAGCAAGAATACAATTGCTGACCTTAGATGGATGCGTGAATCTGGGATGGAGGCAGCTGTAAAGCGCTTTGCCAAGTCTTCACCGGTGGTTGGTATTTGCGGAGGCTTTCAAATACTTGGAAATATGGTTACAGACCCAGATGTGGTTGAAGAGGGAGGTAGCATTCGTGGCTTGGAATTACTTCCTTTAACTACCAGATTATCTGGACAGAAATACCGCAGCCAGACTGAGGATTGTTTCGATGATTTAAAGGGATTCTTTAAGGATTTGTCTGGAAGAGAGTTTGTAGGTTACGAGATACACAATGGATTTTCGGACCTTGATTTAGATGAGCCAGATATGGTTGTAGAAAGGGATGAAGAGGGCAATATTATTCTTCTTCAAAGGGGAAATGTCCTTGGAACTTACGTCCATGGAATTTTTGATAATGAGGACCTGGCATTTTTACTTGTAAATAATATCGCAAATACGAAGGGCTGCACCTTAGGGGCTGATGCAGATTTTGACTATCAGGCCTTTAAGGAAGGCCAGTACGATAAGCTGGCTCAGGTTGTGAGAGATAATATTGATATGGCGGCAGTTTATCGGATTTTGAACAAGGAAGACTAGGATTTGTAGGAGTGAATTTTGGATAAAATAGAATTTGTCTTACCAAATGAAATAGAAAAACGAAGCTTTGAAATCATCGGGCAGGAGCTTCAGACTATGGGAATTGAGCTTAATCCAATAGAAGAGCCAGTGACTAAGCGAGTGATTCACACCAGCGCCGATTTTGATTACGCCAAGACTATGTGCTACTCCAAGGATGCAATACAGATTGCCCATGAGCTTATTAAATCAGGCGCTGATATTGTTACCGACACCAATATGACCAAGGCAGGCATCAACAAGACTAGGTTAGCCTCATTCGGAGGTCAGGTGCACTGCTTTATGGCCGACGAGGCTGTGGCAGCCGAAGCTAAAGAGCGACAGGTCACTAGAGCTACCGTATCAATGGAGCGGGCAGCTGAGATTGGCAAGCCAGTTATATTTGCCATTGGAAATGCACCGACGGCGCTCATCAGTCTTTATGAGATGATGGAGGCTGGAAGGTTTACACCAGAATTTGTAATTGGAGTTCCGGTTGGATTTGTTAACGTTGTGGCTGCCAAGGAATTATTCCTTGAATCAGATGTACCTTACATTATCAACCGCGGCCGAAAGGGTGGCAGCAACATAGCAGCAGCCATTGTAAATGCACTGCTGTATTCATTATAGGAGGGAAGCCTTGAGGAAGGGATTTACAACTGGGAGCTGTTCGGCTGCGGCTGCGAAGGCGGCGGCGTATATGTTGCTGAGCGGAAGCTGTAAGAATAGGATAGAGATAGAGACTCCTGCGGGGGTGATGTTTGATGCTGAAATAGTGGACATTGAAAGAAATGGCAATCAGGTAACCTGTGCTGTGATAAAGGATGGTGGCGATGACCCGGACGTGACAACGGGAGCACATGTGGTGGCGACAGTCACAGTGGCGGAGGAAAACTCTGAAGCACTATCTGGCAAAGCGAAGGTTATTATTGATGGAGGAGAAGGTGTTGGAAGAGTTACGCTTCCGGGACTTGATCAGCCTGTGGGAAATGCGGCGATAAATCACGTGCCAAGAGAAATGATTGAAAAAGAAGTCCTTGAGGTGTGTAATCTACTTGATTTTAATGGCACCTTAAATGTAATCATTTCTGTTCCTGAGGGTAAGGATTTGGCTGGCCACACTTTTAATCCGAGGCTTGGAATCGAAGGTGGGATTTCTATTCTTGGAACTACCGGGATTGTGGAGCCAATGAGCAATAAGGCTTTGGTGGATACAATCAAGGTTGAGTTATCTCAAAAGAAGGCTTTGGGCCATAACTGGGTGGCAGTATCTCCAGGTAATTATGGGCAGAAGTTTATGCTAGATAAGTTTGGCTATGATTTGGATAAAAGCGTAAAGTGTTCTAACTTTATAGGTGAGACAGTTGATATGGCAAAGCAGATGGGATTTGAGGGAATACTACTCACTGGCCACATAGGAAAGATGATAAAAGTGGCTGGAGGCATTATGAATACCCATTCTCATGAGGCGGATGCAAGAATGGAAATCCTTGCAAGCTGTGCTTTGCGCGCTGGCTGCGATGGCCAGGTGGCAAGGGATGTTTTAGACTGTCTTAATACAGAGGAAGCCCTAAAGATAATCGAGGCCAATGGTATTTTAGAAGAGACTATGGCAAATGCCATGGAAAAGATTTTGTTTTATCTGGACTTTAGATGCGGTGGAGCTCTTAAGCTCGAATGTATTTTATATTCAAATGATTATGGTATTTTGTCAAAGTCTAAAGGGGCAGTTAAAGTTATTGAGGAAATGATATAGGATAATAGTATGGTTTATTTTGTTGGTGCAGGCTGTGGAGCCGCAGATTTAATAACGGTTAGAGGAATGAAATTGCTAGAGCAGGCTGATGTGATAATTTACGCTGGCTCTCTAGTTAATCCTGAACTTTTAGATTACGCAAATACGAATTGCAAGATTTACAACAGTGCCACTATGACCTTGGATGAGGTGACAGCAGTGATGCTAGAGGCGGTTAAAAAGGGTTTAAATGTTGTGCGCCTTCACACAGGTGAACCAAGTATTTATGGGGCGGTGGTGGAGCAGATGAAGGTTTTAGATGACAATGGAATAGCTTATGAAAGCTGTCCTGGAGTCAGTGCATGCTTTGGCGCAGCCGCAAGCCTTAATTTAGAGTACACACTACCTGAGATTAGCCAGTCCCTTATTATTACAAGGATGGAAGGTCGTACTAGTGTGCCTGAAAAGGAATCAATAGAAAGCTTTGCGGCCCACGGTGCATCCATGGCAATTTATCTTAGCAGTGGAATGCTTGATGAGTTGTCGAAAAGACTTATTGATGGTGGTTATAGCAAGGATACTCCTGCGGCAATTGTTTATAAGGCTTCATGGCCGGAGGAGGAAAAATATATTTGTACTGTAGGTACCTTGGCGGAAACTGGCAAGGCACACGGTATCAAGAATCTTGCGGTGATTTTGGTAGGAGATGTTATTTCTAAATCTGGATATGCTCTTTCAAAGCTTTATGACCCGGAGTTTGAAACTGGATTTAGAAAGCCTAAGATTTAATATCAGAAAGGAGAATTATGGTAGGAAAACAGGTTCTTAGAGTTGCTTATTTTACTGAAAATGGTAGGAAGCTTAAGGATAAGCTAAAAGATAGTTTGTCTAGTTGCATCTTGGAAGAAAAGCCAGAGGATTTTTCATTAAATGACTGGATTAGTGATTCTTTTGATGTGCATTTGCCTATTTTGTTTATTGGTTCTTTAGGGATTGCAGTTAGGTCTATTGCACCTTTTGTATCGGATAAGTTATTAGACCCACCAGTGATTGCTGTTGATGAGTTGGGGCTTAATGTTATACCTGTTTTGTCAGGGCATTTTGGCGGAGCCAACGATTTGGCTAAGGAAATTGCCAAAGCCATTGATTCTCATGTGGTTATAACTACAGCAACTGATATTAATAACGTATTTGCGGTAGATGTATTTGCCAAGAAAAATGGTTTGAAAATCACAAATCGTGAGTTGATTAAAAAGATAAATGGTAAAGCCTTGTCAGGGGCAGACACCAATATTACTGAGACAGAGGATTACATTGAGGTGGAAGGTCTGAAGCTTGTACCAAAGAGAATGATTCTTGGAATGGGCTGCAAGAAGGGCAAGACATTTGATGAGCTATATGATTTTTTAAATGAGATATACGATGAGCGAACTTTGTTTGATAAGCTTTATGCCATTGCAACTATAGATGCTAAGGAAGATGAGATTGGTCTTATAAAACTGGCTCAGTATTATGGTGCAAAGTTTATGGTATATTCAGCTGATGAGCTTGAGATGGTTGAAGGGGACTTTGCAGAATCTGATTTTGTAAAGGATACAGTAGGAGTTGGGAATGTATGTGAGCGAGCTGCCCTTAAGGCCGCAGGGGAAAATGGTATTTTAATTCAAGATAAAATTGCCAAGGATGGAATTACCTTAGCAGAGGCAAAGCGAGTTGAGCTTGATATAGATTGGAATTAATTATGGCAGGACAAATTTACATTGTGGGCATGGGCCCAGGACACAAAAGCATGATGACATCAGAAGCGTTTGCAGTAATGGAAGAGGCTGATGTTATAGTGGGATACACTGTGTATATCGACTTGGTTAAAGAGCATTTTTCTGACAAGGAATTCTTTACCACCCCTATGCGTCAGGAGATTGAGCGCTGCAAGGCTTGCTTTGATTTTGCCTTGGAGGGTAAGGATGTGGCCTTCATATGCAGTGGTGATGCTGGCATATACGGTATGGCAGCGCCAATGTTTGAACTTTTGCCAGAATACGTAAATGCGGATTTTACTCAGGATAATATCACTGTTATTCCTGGTGTGACAGCCGCAATTTCTGGGGCGGCAGTTTTAGGTGCGCCAATAAATCATGATTTTTGTTTAATAAGCCTTTCTGATTTGCTCACTCCATGGGAACTAATTGAAAAGCGTTTGAGGGCGGCCATTGCAGGAGATTTTGCTATAGTTTTGTACAATCCATCTAGCCACAAGAGGCATGATTATTTGCAAAAAGCATGTGACATTATGCTTGCTGCAGGGGCCTTGCCTAATAGGGCTTGTGGCTTTGTGGAAAATATTGGAAGGGATGGGCAAAGTAGCCAGGTTTGTACTTTGTCAGAGCTTAGAGATATGCAAGTAAATATGTTTACCACAGTTTTCATTGGCAATTCCAAAACCAAAATTATGGGAGATAAGTTAGTGACTCCAAGGGGATATAGGTATGAATAAGGTTATTATTTTTGGCGGAACTACAGAGGGACGAAAGCTGGCACAGGCCTTGGCCAAAAAGGATGTGCTTTGCATTTACTGCGTTGCTACAGAGTATGGCAAAGAGCCAATAGAGGAGTCCGACTGTATTCAGATTCACGCCGGAAGAATGGATGCAGACAAGATGGTGGAGCTCTATAAATGCGAGTGTCCAGATGCCATTGTTGATGCAACACATCCATTTGCAGAGGTTGTAAAAACAGAGATTGAAAATAGTCTCTTTAAATATAAGACAGTACCTTTCTTTAGACTATCCAGGGAAGAGGATGAGGTAGATGTAAGTCAGTGCACCTTTTTTGACTCTGCATCAGATTGCGCCTTGGCATTGGAAAACACCCAAGGGAATATTTTTCTTACCACAGGAAGCAAGGAGCTTTCAACCTTTTGCCAAAGTGATGCAATTAAGGAAAGGATTATTGCAAGGGTAATTCCAAATACTGAAAGTCTTGAGCTTTGTAAAGAGCAGGGCTTAAAGGGCAATCAGATTATTGCAATGCAAGGTCCATTTTCTAAGGCTATGAATGTAGCTTTTTTAAGAGAGTGTGATGCCAAGATAATGGTGCTTAAAGAAAGCGGCAGAAGTGGTGGAGAGGCAGAGCGTATTCAGGCTGCCAATGCCCTTGGAATAAAGTGTTTTGTAATAAGGCGACCTGAGGAAAAGGTAGAAGGGCTAAGCTTTAATCAGGTTATAGATAAGCTAAGCAAGCTGTTTGGATTTGATAATATGCCTATGACAGAGCCATCCGCATATACGAATGATACTGCATCTAAAGGCTTTAAGATGCAAGTAAGCTTGGCTGGATTTGGTATGGGATTTTCAAGCGTTACCCTTGAGGTTGTTAAAGCTATCGAAGGTGCAGACTACATTTTTGGCGCACCAAGGATGCTTGTTGGAATAGAGACTAAGGGTAAGAAGTATCCATATTACTTGGCAAAGGATATAATTCCTTGTATGGAAGAAATCGCCGCAGAGCACAAGTATGGAACTAAGAGTGCAGTGGTACTCTTGTCTGGGGATACTGGATTTTATAGTGGTGCAACCAAGCTTAAGCAAGCTTTTGAGGAAACCAACTTTGTATCTGTAAAGGTGTTGCCTGGGATTTCATCGGTATCGGCTATGGCAGCAAAGACTGGTTTTAATTGGCAGGATGCCAAGCTTTTAAGTGCCCATGGAGTTAAAGAAGCTGTATGGCGCCCAGCATTGATACAGGCAGCGTCATTTAATGAGCGCACATTTATCCTTACATCAGGCAGCAAGGATGTTAGAGAAATTGGAGAAATACTACTTGCCCTAGAAAAAGAGGATAAGGGCAAATTTATAATTTTCGTTGGAACCAACCTTTATGCAGATGAAAAGCTAGCTAAACTTTCTGCAGAGCAGTGCTCTAACTTTAATGAGGATGGCCTTTCAACTGTTTTGATAATTAATAAAAAATGGAAAGGCAAGGTGCTAGTTCCAGGACTTAAAGATGAAGCATTTTTAAGAGACAAGGTGCCAATGTCCAAAGAGGAGGTACGCGCTCTTTCTATATGCAAGCTGCAGGTAACAGAAAATGCCGTAGTTTATGATATAGGAAGTGGCAGTGGTTCAGTGGCAGTGGAGCTTGGCCTTTTAGATTCCACCATCAAGGTCTATGCCATTGAGATAAAGGAAGAGGCTTGCGACTTAATCAAGAAAAATCTTGCCAACTTTAGGGTGGATAATGTAACTCTAATTTCTGGTGCGGCACCAGATGTGCTTAATGATTTGCCGGTGCCAACTCATGTTTTTATCGGTGGAAGTGGCGGAAGATTAGAGGAGATTATTAGTCATCTAAAGAGCCTTCATACACCAATTAAAGTGGTGGTAAACGCTGTGACTTTGGAGACAATAGGCGAGATTAATCATGTGCTTAAAAGCTTTGGTATTGAGGATGCAGATACGGTACAGCTATCTGTCAGCAAAGCAAAAAAGGCTGGAGACTACTCTGTGATGCAGGGGCAGAACCCAGTTTATATAGTTACTTTTAACATTGGAGAATAGAATGAATCATCCTAGAATCATGTTGGCTGCGCCCCACAGTGGCAGCGGAAAGACTACAATTACATGCGGACTTTTATCAGCCCTTAAGACTAAGGGCTTAGAGCCATGTAGCTTTAAGTGTGGCCCGGACTATATTGATCCAATGTTTCATAGGAATGTAATTGGAATCCCATCGGGCAACTTGGATACATTTTTCACTGAAGACGAGGTAACCAAGGAGCTTTTTGTAAAGGAATATTCTGGTGATATAGCAGTGATTGAAGGAGTCATGGGGCTCTACGATGGCATTGGCGGAGTAGAGCTTGTAGGCTCGTCCTATGATTTAGCCAGAGTTTTAAATACACCTATTGTGCTTGTTATAGATGCAAAGGGAGCTGGTAGGTCAATTATTGCACAGATAAAGGGATTCTTAGATTATGACAACTGCAATCTGATTAAGGCGGTTATTCTTAACAAAACAAGTAAAAGTTTTGGAGATGTTCTTGCACCGCTAATCGAAAGTGAACTTGGAATCACTTGCCTTGGCACGGTTCTAGAGAAAAAGGATATGGAGCTTTCTAGCAGATATTTAGGGCTGGTATTGCCAGATGAGGTGTTGGACTTACAGGATAAATTACAGGAAGAAGCACTTCTGGTATCAGAAGGGATTGATATTGATAAGCTTCTTTCTATTGCAGGTTCTGCAACGGATTTAGATGTAAAAATCGCCTCAAAAAATATCGCAAATGCGAATCCAGTTAAACTGGCTATAGCTAGGGATGAGGCGTTTTGCTTTTATTATCGGGAAAACATAGAGATGCTAAAATCTCATGGAGTAAAGATAGTGGAGTTTTCACCGCTTAATGATAGCAAGCTTCCAGAGGGGATATCTGGAATATTGTTAGGTGGTGGATATCCGGAAAATTATTTGCAACAGCTTTCGACGAGGGCAAGCATAAAGGCAGATATTAAACGGGCTTTGGATAAAGGCATGCCAGTGCTGGCTGAGTGCGGCGGATTTATGTATCTTCTTAATAGCATTACCGACGAAAGCGGCAAGGTTTACAACATGGTTGGGGCTATTGATGGAAGTGCCATTTGGAAAGGCAAGCTTGTTCGCTTTGGCTATGTTACAATAAGTGGAGACGGTGTGGCAATCAAAGGTCACGAATTCCATTATTATGATTCTGATAATAACGGTGATAGCCTAGTTGCTACAAAGCCAACTGGTAATCGCAGCTGGCAATGCATTCACAAGTCTGGCAACTCATTTATGGGGTTCCCACATTTGTATTATCCTTCGTCACCAAAGTTTGTAGATGATTTTGTGGAGGCAATGAAAAAATATGGGCGAAACTAGATATTTGTTTGAGGATATTTTGGAAAGTAAGCTTTTCATTGAACCAGTTGACAAATCGGCAATCAGAAAAATAAAGGATAGCTGGGATAGGGTTTCAAAGCCAATTGATAGCCTTGGAAGCTTAGAGGATTTGCACTCAAAGATAGGGGCTATCCAAGGGCTAGAGTATCCTGATTTTTCCAATATGCGACTTATTGTATGCTGTGGTGACCATGGAATAGTGGAAGAGGGAGTGTCTCAGACAAGCCAGGATGTAACAAGAGTGTGCGCCACCAATATCGGTAGAGGGCTTACCACATCAGGCATAATGGCCCGCACCCTAGGTATAGATATTCTTTCAGTAGATGTGGGAATCAATTATGCCAGCGAAGTACCATATACTCTTAATCGAAGAGTAAAGTATGGCACATGCAATTTTTTAAAACAACCGGCTATGACTATCGAAGAGTTTTCACGGGCTGTTCAGGTGGGAATGGATTTAGTTAAGGACAGCAAGGATGAGGGTTACAACGTCATTCTTCTCGGAGAGATGGGAATAGGAAATACAACCTCTGCTGCTGTTATGGCAGGATATTTGCTTGATTTAAATGCTGAGGCAGTTACAGGTCGAGGAGCAGGCCTTGACGATGAAGCTTTTAGTAGGAAGCGTGCTGTAGTTGCTATGGCACTTGCCAAGTATAACGGTCTTTCTCCAGTGGAGATATGTGCCAATTTTGGAGGCTTGGAGCTTGCTGCTATGACAGGAGTAGTTATCGGTGGAGGCTTGTATAAGGTTCCAATTATCATAGATGGAATGTTAAGCCAAATCTCGGCTCTTGTAGCAGATAGATTAATAGATAATGCCAAGGATTATTTAATCCCTTCACATATCAGCAAAGAGCCTGTGTCACAGAAGCTTGCAAGTAAGCTTAACTTGCCTTCTGTGTTGGATGCAAACATGGCGGTTGGCGAAGGTGCTGGAGCTGTTATGATGGCATCCCTTTTAAAAATCACTGACGAGGTGTTCCACAATGCTTTAAAGTTTGGAGACTCGGGAGTGGAGCAGTATGAGAACTTTTCAAAATGATTGCTTACAGTAAAGGTGGTAGATGAATGCTAACTTTAATTTACGGAGGAAGCAGTAGTGGTAAATCCGCATTTGCGGAGGACTATGTTTGTAGGTCAAAGCATAGAAACAAATATTATCTGGCAACGATGGATGCTAAGGACGAGGAGTCCAAGGCCAGAGTGGAAAAGCATAGAAGCTTAAGAAGCGGTAAGGGCTTTGTTACCTTAGAGCATTCTGTAGATGTTTATGAGGCGTTACCAGAAATCATTCAAATCGATTCGGGTGATTTTTCAACTGATGCAACGGGGCCTCATTCTGTTGTATTGCTAGAGTGTATGTCCAACTTAGTTGCCAATGAGATGTTTAGAGACGGAGAGATAAACTCAGCTGATGATACAGTTGAAAAGATTCTTAGCGACATCAAGGAGCTTAACAACGAGAGAATATCTCTTGTGGTAGTATCTAACAATGTGTTTGATGATGGCAATGAATACGATGTAGGCACCAAAAATTATTTAAAGGCTTTGGGGCAGGTAAATGAAGAAATCGCCCACTTAGCAGACGAGGTTTATGAAGTGGTGGTTGGCGTACCTGTAAAGCAAGAAAAGGAAGCATAGATGAAAATTTTAAAATCAATAGCGGTAGCATTTTCACTGTATTCTAGAATCCCTATGCCAAGGTTTAATTGGGGAACAGAGGACATGAAGTTCCATCTAGTATTTTTCCCATGGATAGGTGCTGTTATAGGCGCATTGGAATATGGTTGGCTGCTATTATGTGATAAATTTAATATAGAGCATATCGTATTTACGATAATAGTCCTTGTCATTCCTTTAATCGTCACTGGTGGATTTCATTTGGATGGATTTATGGATACTAGTGATGCACTGTCATCTTGGCAGGATAAGGAGAGACGACTAGAGATTTTAAAGGATTCTCATGTAGGAGCTTTTGCTATAATAAAGCTTGTGATACTTGGGGGCATTGGTTTTGCAGCTGTTCATTCCATGAATAGAGCAGGATTTATTGCTTGGATATTTATTTTTTTTATTTCACGAGCAATTAGTGGCATATGTGTAGTAAAATACAAGAAGGCAAAGAA
Source organism: Pseudobutyrivibrio sp. (assembly GCA_024697025.1). GTDB lineage: Bacteria > Bacillota > Clostridia > Lachnospirales > Lachnospiraceae > Pseudobutyrivibrio. The sequence goes on along the minus strand of JAILGH010000022.1, from coordinate 34,107 downwards.
TGATGGCCTATTAAATACTGAGGCCAAAACAGCTGGTGGAACTACAGTAATGATTCTTTTGGCAATTCAGTTTGTTGTGGTTTCTGCCATGGCAACTTTTATGTTTCAGTGGTATTTTACAGCTGTTTTACTAGGATTATTTGTGGCTTTAGTTTATTATTTATATACAGCCTACTCAAAGTTTGGAGGAATCACAGGCGATCTAGCCGGATGGTTTGTATGCAACGCAGAGGTACTTGCTGCTGTTGCAGTGGCTATTGGAGGTATATATGGTTCTTGTAATTGGCGGTAGCTATCAGGGCAAAACTGGGTATGCCAGGGACAATTTCCCTGAGGCAAAGTACTTTAATCAACTTCATTTATTTGTAAAAAAGAGGTTGTCTGAGTTGAAGAAGCCATACGAGATTTTGGATGAAATAAGAGAGGCCACCAAGGAGGGCACTTGGGTTATCATCGCAGATGAGATTGGTAACGGAGTAGTTCCCATGGAGGCTGATGATAGACTTTGGCGGGAGGCCACCGGGCGAATTCTGGTTGAGCTTGCTAAGGATGCGACAGAAGTACACAGAGTGGTGTGCGGAATAGGACAGAGGATTAAATAATGGATAAAAAGATTACTCTTATTCGCCACGGTAAAACGGCGGGGAATTATGAAAAACGTTATATCGGTATTACTGACGAGCAAATGAATTTAGAGGGGGAAAATGAGATTAGAAATCGCATCTATCCAGAGGCGGATATAGTTTTTTCTAGTCCTCTTGCGCGATGCATTCGCACAGCAGAGATTATTTATCCCCAATCACAAATACATATAATTGAGGATCTTAGAGAGACAGATTTTGGTGACTTTGAAGGCAAGAACTACAAGGGACTCTCTGAAAATCCTCTCTATCAATCTTGGATTGACGGCGGCGGACGCGAGGCATTTCCAGGTGGTGAAAGCCCAGAGGAGGCTACTATCCGTACAATGGTTGGATATAGTCGAATGCTTAAAGAGTCCAGAGAATACCAAAACATTACTGCTGTTGTTCACGGTGGTACCATAATGGCTATTCTTAGTTCGCTCTTTGGCGGAGAGTACTATTCATATCATGTAGAAAATGGCGAGGGATATACTTTTGATTTATCATCTGACGGCGTTTATAGCGGGCTTTCTCCTAGATCTTTTCTTAGGTGATCCAATGGGGTGGCCTCATCCTATCAGATGGATTGGAAATATGATAGGAGGGCTAACTGAATATTTTCTAGATTTGGCAGAGAAGAATCTTGACGTTGGCTCATTGAGTATACGTAAGAGAAGGCTTGGCAGATTACTTGTTGTCATAGTTATTTTGGTGACAGGGTTGGTTGCCTTTGGCCTTTTGTTTGCCGCTTATAAAATCAATATTTATCTTGGAATAGTCATAGAAGCAGTTATGACTTATTATTGTCTAGCTGCAAAGAGCCTTTATGTGGAGAGCATGAAGGTTTATCATGCCTTAAAGACAGAGGGATTGCAGGCCGGAAGGGCTGCAGTTTCCATGATTGTTGGAAGAGACACCGCTACTTTAGAGGAGACTGGTGTTATCAAGGCGGCAGTTGAGACAGTTGCTGAGAATACCTCAGATGGTGTTATAGCACCTATGCTTTATCTTGCTGTTGGTGGGCCTATTCTTGGGTTTATTTACAAGGCAATCAATACCATGGATTCCATGGTGGGATACAAGAATGACAAGTATGTGGACTTTGGCCATGCAGCTGCTAGGCTTGATGATGTGGTGAATTTTATACCATCGAGAGTCAGCGGATGGCTTATGATTATCGCTTGTATTTTTCTTGGAAAGAATTATAGCCAGGCAATGGCGCTGAAGATTTTTTTAAGAGATAGATTTAATCACTCAAGCCCAAATTCTGCCCAGACAGAAAGTGTTTGCGCAGGGGCTTTAGGTCTTAGACTAGCTGGTCCAGCCAGCTATTTTGGAAAGGTTGTGTCTAAGCCATATATAGGAGACAGTGTTAGAGTTATTGAGCTAGAAGATATTAAAAGAGCAAACAAGTTGATGTTTGCATCAGAATTTCTATGTTCAGCTATAGTTATTTTGGTTCTTTTTAAACTTTCTATGTGTAAACTGTGATATATCTAAGGATTTCGACTTTTATTTCCAAAAAGATGTTAGTATTCAATAGGAGTAATATTTTGACTCCTTGTGGGAAAAATAGTGATCCTCACAAGGAGAGTAATTGCTGGAAGTTTAGCAATTAAGGAGTTATTTATGCACGGTGGAGATATTTATAGAAATAATATCTACTATGATTTCTCAGTTAATTTAAATCCTCTTGGGGTACCCCAGGAAGTGCAGTGGGTTCTTTCAGAGGCAACAAAGTATGCTAGCAAATATCCGGATATTCTCCACGAAAAGCTTGTGGAATCAACATCCAAGATATTTGATATTATGAGAGACGATGTGGTATATGGAAACGGGGCCTCAGAGCTTGTTATGGCTATATGTCATGCCTATCATCCAAAGAAGGCTATGATAGTTTCCCCTTGTTTTTTAGGATATGAGATATGTCTAAAAGGTGCAGTGCCTAACTGTACAATTATTAAGCATCAACTTTTAGCTGAAAATGATTTTGCAATATATCAGAGTATTACAGAGACAATCTTAGTTGAGCGACCAAACTTACTGTTTTTGACCAACCCAAATAATCCAAATGGATTGTTGATGGAAAAAGCAGTTTTAACAGAGGTTATTAAAGCCTGTGAAAAGGCAGGCACAATTTTGGTGGTGGACGAATGCTTCCTACCACTTACAGGCAAAGAAAAGGAATGTTCCCTTGCCTATAATATAGTAAGTCATAAGTCACTTATAGTTCTTAGAGCTTTTACCAAATCCTTTGCAATCCCAGGTGTTAGGTTGGGATATGCTCTTTGTTCTAGAAAATCTATTGCTGATACTATCAAATCTCATTTGCCAGAATGGAATTTGTCTATTTTTGCTCAGATGGCGGGAGTAGAATGTCTGAAGCATCTAGAGTACATAGATGAGGCGGTAGAACTGATAGAAAAGGAGCGAGAGTTTCTTTCAGATGGCCTAAAGGATTTAAAGCTAAAGGTTTTCAATTCTGATGCAAACTATATTTTGTTTAAATCTGAGAATAAGACTTTAAAGGAAAATTTATTGCTTTACAATATTTTGATTCGTGATTGTAGCGATTATGCAGGACTTGAAAAAGGATACTATAGAATTGCTGTAAAACAGCATAATGAAAATGAAGGATTGCTTTCGGCTCTTGAAGGTTTATGCTAGTAGCCAAAGCAATATATTGAAGATTGCACATCAAGACTTAAAGATATTAGATAATAGACAGTCGAAAATATCAAATGTATTATATATAGCCATGGATTATTTCTCCATGGCTATTATTTTTCTCATGGTATTAATTACAGGCTTCTTGTTGCCACTCCATAAGGGTGCAATGAGAAGTTTCTTAGGCCCATCGCCAGTGAGGCGGTGTATGACAGTCTCCTTAGGAAGGAGCTTTAAGCATTTGCACACTAGGTGACAATACTCCTCCAACTCAAAAATCCTAAAGGGCTCGTCCTCATACATTTCAGCTAACTTAGTGCCCTTTAATACATGAAGGAGCTGAAGCTTGATGCCAAATAGGGTAGGGGAAAGCTTTGCAAGATAGCTTATAGTTTTTAGCATATCCTCATCACTCTCGCCTGGAAGGCCAAGTATTACATGAACCACGACCTTGAGTCCTGCATCAGTAAGCCTCTTATAAGAATCTTCAAACACAGGAAGCTCATAGCCTCGGTTGATAAGTCTAGCTGTATTTTCATGTATGGTCTGTAGGCCAAGCTCTACCCAAACTTCTTTGGTTTCGTTCAATTTAGAAAGAAAGTGAATCATTTCATCAGATAGGCAGTCTGGCCTAGTGCCGATGGAAAGACCAACTATCTCAGGATAATCAAGAACCTCCTTAAAAATCTGCATCAGGTATTTTTGGTTGCCGTAAGTATTAGTAAAGGATTGAAAATAAGCGATATATTTTCGCTCTGAAGCAGGGATTTTGGAAGAAATCTTGCTATCTACCAAGGCCTTGGCAGAGTTTATTTGTTCATTCAAGGAATCGCCAGCTGCAGCAAAATCACCAGAGCCTCCCTCAGAGCAAAAGATACATCCGCCGGTACTGATTGTGCCATCGCGATTTGGGCAGGTGCATCCACTGGTCAAAGAAAGCTTGTAGACCTTGGTGCCATATTTATTTTTTAAATAATCTGAAAGAGATATATAATCCATTGAAATCCTCTAAAGCATTAAATTTCCATTAATTATAGCATAAGTGTCTTAAAACCTTAGAAAAATTGTGGTAGAATAACGGTACAAACTAAAAGCGGAGAATATATGGTCGATAGATTGATATTTCACATTGATGTAAATAGTGCATTTGTATCATGGTCCGCCGTAGAACAGCTTATGAACGGTGGGCCTGATTTGCGTGAAGTGCCATCTATTGTTGGAGGAGACCCTAATTCTAGAACTGGAATTGTGGCAGCTAAGTCAATACCAGCCAAGAAATACGGTATTGTCACAGGAGAGCCCGTTAGCTTGGCTCTTAGAAAATGCCCCAATCTTGTGATAGCCCATTCCAATTTTGATTGGTATGTTAGGTGTTCTAGGGCCTTCAAAAGTATTTGCCAGGAATATACTCCTACAATGCAATCCTTTTCCATAGACGAGGTTTTCCTTGATATGTCAGGGATGCATTTAATCTATCCTGACCCAATTGCGACGGCTTATGAGATAAAGGATAGGATATATAACGAGCTTGGGTTTACAGTTAATGTTGGTGTCAGCAGCAACAAGCTTCTTGCCAAGATGGCCAGTGACTTTGAAAAGCCAAACAAGGTACACACCTTATTTCCAGAGGAGATACCCGCCAAGATGTGGCCACTCCCAGTGGGAGATTTGTTTACCTGCGGCAAGTCATCAGCAGTCAAGCTCAAGAGTCTAAACATCACTACAATTGGTCAGCTGGCCAACACGCCACTTGAGCAGCTAGCGCTTATATTTAGTGAGCGTGGAGCCATGCATTTTCATAATTATGCCAATGGCATAGATGACTCGCCAGTTGTGGATGAGCCGGAGGATGCCAAGGGTTACTCTGCAGAGACTACTGTGGAGGATGACTTAGTAGAGCTAGAGGAGATTAACAAGATTCTCCTTGCTCAGGCTGATATAGTTTCGGCAAGAATGAGAGCCGATGGCGGCAAATGCGGATGCGTTTCTGTCACTTTTAGGAACTTGGATTTTGTAAACAAGTCCCACCAGAAAAAGCTTTCAGAGCCTACAGATGTAACGGATATTATTTATAAAACGGCCAGGCAGCTTATTAAAGAAAGCTGGCAAGGGCAACCTCTTCGTTTAGTGGGCCTTGCGCTTACTGATATAGATAGAGATGGGTTTGAGCAAATATCACTATTTGAAGACGACGGTAAGGAAAAGCGCAAAGCTTTGGATTCCACCTTGGATTCCATCCGAGGCCGATTCGGAAATGGTGCAGTTCAGCGGGCTAGCACCATGGATACATCTAGTAGGGTAAATCGCATGCATAGGGCGAAACAAGAACAGAACAGGAATAAATAATTATTAAGGAAAAGGGAGAGCACATGATTACAGTACGCACTCGAAGAAAAATAGGAATAGTTCAAGAACAGCTTGGCGGTGACAAGGAATCACTTTTCATTGTCAACCTAGGCCAAAATTTATTAGACTTTATCGATAAATATGCTCAAAATGAAGACTACGAGTCCTCATTACTTTATTCAAAGGTGGGGCAGCTGGTAGAGGACAAGGACTACAAGGGCCTTGAGAAAATATTTATGACCCTTCAGGTTTTTGGTACCTACGACAAGATTACAACTCGCATTACCAAGTACAAGAATATTTCAACTGCAGTTGGCTTGACATATAATGGTACAGTTTTTGAAGGTTTTGCAGATGAAAAGATTGAGCTTGAAAAGATTGTTGCCAAGACTTGCAGTATGTGTAGTCCAGAGGGCGACAAATTATTTGAAAAGCATTTAGCATAGATTATTTTTTTCACAAGAACAACAAGACATATGTCTTTATTGATATAAAATCTCAAAAAGCTGAATTTACAAGGGCTCTAGCTGTGTGCTAGGGCTCTTTTTTTGTGCTTCAATGGAAAATTCTTTAACAAAATCACAAAAAAACTGAATAGTCGTGAAAAAGACACAGAATTTTCTGAAATGTCTGCTATAGTACCTTTAATGATTGAATTCATTTACTGGGAGTAGGAGAGGTTATATGAAGATTAAAAAGCTATCTACTAGAATCACATTATTTGTAGTTATCGCTACAGTTATTGGCGTAGTAACCCTTAGTTTATTGGCTTCATACAATATTTATGGCGTTATGAAGCAGGAAGCTGTTTCAGAGTTGACCGGTATGATTGGTTCTAACACTCAGCAGCTCCAGCGATACATCGAAAAGCAAAATGCTTATGTAGATGGTTATGCTGCTTCTACAACAATGAAAGATATGATTAATGCTGACCATGACGAGGCATCGGTTGAGGCTGCGCAAGTATGGACAGAATCATATCAGGAAGTTGTTCCTAATGTACTTTCTGTTTTCTATTCAAGGGCAGACGGTATGATTATTCTAGATTCAATTGGTTTAAAGAGAGGCTATCAGAACCCTCCAGAGACAGTTGAGTTTCTAAGTGGTTTATATGGAAGTTCAGAAGGTGTTCCTATTTATAGTATGACAATTGTAGCAGACTCTATATCTACAGGAGAAGAGGCAGCGGTTACTTTAGTAGTAGCACGTTCTTGCTACAAGGGTAAACAATACGCAGGTTATGCTTGCTTAGAGTTAGATAAGACAGAGCTATATGGATTGTTGGATGGTACCTATATTGCTGATAACCAAGAGGTTGTTTTAACAGGTGTTGCTGATCCAATCGTCTATTATTCAAACAATGCCGAGGAAATAGCACTTCAGAGCGAAAATCCTGCAGTTCAAGAAGCCATAGCAAGAGCTCAAAATGGTGAGGAGTCTGGAATTATTAACTATACTCAGCCTTCAACTGGAAAGACAATGCTTGGTTACTATCAGTATCTGCCAGAACGAGGATGGTTACTTTTCACAGGCGCTGATGAAGAAGAGTTATATGCATCTGCTGCTGCATCATCTAGGTTGGTTGTAACCATGGGTGTAGTTGTCATAATTATTATCGCTGTAGTTTTGGCATTTATTATTGGTTCTTTGATTAAACCAATCGGAAAGGTTGAAACTGCACTTGCACGAGTTGCTGAACACAATATTTCCACTAACAAAGATCTTTCGGTTCTTTCAAAGCGCTCTGATGAAATTGGTAAGTTGGCAACCTGTACTCAGGAGGTTATTGATACCTTAAATGAGGCGGTTGGCCTATTTAGAGATTGTAGTGGAGCCTTAAGCGAAAGTTCTTTAGACCTTAATAATGCCTCTAAGCTACTTGGTGAGGTTACCGTAGAAAATAAAGAGATAGCTGATAATCTTTCAGTAAAGATAAATGAAACCAATGACTCTATCGAGTCTATTCACGAAGAGATAGATAATATTGTAAACCTTGTAAATACAGTTTCTGAAAAGGTTGAGGCAGGAGAAAGTGATTCTCAGAAACTTATCGATTCTGCAAGCGAAATCAATGAGAAGATTGATGCGGAAATCGAAACTAACATGGCTACATTACAGGAGACAATGGTCAATATGCAAGAAGCTCTTGAAAGCTTGAAGGCCGTTGAACAAATCAATGTATTAGCTGAGGACATTATGTCAATTACATCTCAGACAAACCTTCTTTCACTTAATGCCTCTATTGAAGCTGCAAGAGCGGGTGAAGCGGGTAAAGGCTTTGCAGTAGTAGCTGGTGAAATTGGACAGCTTGCAGACCAGTCTAAAGAAACTGCTATGAATATTACTGAGATAGTTACTGCAAGTAATAAGTCTGTTTCAAATGTTCGTGACCAGGTTACAAGACTTATTGAATATATTAAGAACGATGTTATGTCTAGCTTCGAAGTGTTTGCAGACCAGAGTAAACACTATGATGAGGGTATTGTAGAGATTAAGAAGGCAGTTACTGAGATTGGTGAGGCTATGGGTTCACTTAGTGGCTCTATAGATGAAATTGCAAGACGAATTACATCAGTTAACGATGCATCTCTTGAGAATACTGAAGGCGTTACAAACATTCTCGGAAAGAATACTCAGGCATCAGATGTTTCTGTAAATATTGAAAGGCTTGCTGAATCAAGTAAAGTTAACGCTGAAAGCCTTAAGGGCGCTATTAATCAGTTTAAGCTTGATGATTAGTTAGAGTAGGAGGAGTGTATGAAGACTAAGAAACTATCCACAAAAATTACTGTATTTGTAGTCATTGCTACTATTATAGGCGTGGCAATACTAAGTATGCTTGCGGCTTATAAGATTTTTAGCGTTATGAAGACAGAGGCTGTAAATCAATTGGCAGGAACTGTTAATTCTAACGTTGAGCAACTAAACCGTTTTATGGAAAAAGAGTATGCCTATATAGATGGTTATATGGCAACTGATCAGTTCCAAAACATGTTGGTAGCAGAGCAAGATCCAGAGGTAATTAGTGCAGCGCAAACTTGGACGGAAAAATTCTCCCATGTAGTTCCAAATTTGCTTAGTGTTTTCTATGCAAATGACGACGGTCTGGTTCTTGTAGATTCAATTAGTAGTCTAGTGGGATATCAAAATGATCCGGATACAGTTGCATTTTTGAAAGAATTGTACAATAGCTCTGGCGGTGTACCAATGTATGGACTTATAACGGTTGTTTCTCCTGCTACAAATGATATTACTATTATTGCCACATGTAGCTCATATGTTAATGGTGAATTTGTCGGATATTCAAGTGTTGAGTTAGATAAAACAGAGTTTTATGAATTGCTTCAGAGTATTCAGATTGGTGAAAATCAGGAAGTAGTTTTAACTAGCGTATCATCAAATCAGGTTTTCTATTCAACGAATCCTGAAGAGATTACACTTGCAAGTGAGAATCCAGCTATAGTTGAAATAGTTACTAAGTTGACAAACGGTGAGTACGGCGATGCCACTGAAGGAACAATAAACTATGTGCAGGCAGGTACTGGCAAGAGTATGTTAGGTTACTTTAAGTATTTGCCACAGCAGGATTGGCTGTTATTTGTAGGTGCCGAAGAAGATGAACTTTATGCATCAGCTTCCGATGCGTCAAATCTAATTATGTTAATGGCAGTTATCGTTATTATCGCCATAGCTGTTATTTTATCTATTATCATTAATATATTGATTAAGCCTATAGGAAAGGTTGAAAAGGCAATTTCTAGGGTGGCTGACCATGATATCACTGCAAATAAAGATTTGACATCTTTGTCAAAGCGTAAGGATGAAATTGGTAAACTGGCAAGGTGTACTCAAGAGGTTATTGATACCTTAAATGAGGCGGTAGGATTGTTCAAGGATTGTAGTGGTTCCTTAAGTGAAAGCTCGAGGGATTTGAACAATGCTTCTAGTCTCTTAGGTGAAGTTACCTCTGAAAATAGAGACATTGCAGATAACCTTTCTGTAAAGATTAACGAGACAAATGATTCTATCGAATCTATTCATGAAGAGATTAATAATATCGTAAATCTTGTTACTATGGTTACTGAAAAGGTTGAGGCTGGCGAGAACGATTCTCAGAAGCTTATTGATTCTGCAACCGAGATGAACGAAAAGATTGATACTGAAATCGAGAACAACACAGCAACCTTGCAGGAGACTATGGTCAACATGCAAGAAGCTCTTGAAAGCTTGAAGGCCGTTGAACAAATCAACGCTTTGGCTGAGGATATTATGTCTATCACCTCTCAAACCAACCTTCTTTCTCTTAATGCTTCTATCGAGGCTGCAAGAGCAGGTGAAGCTGGTAAGGGCTTTGCGGTAGTAGCAGGTGAGATTGGACAGCTTGCTGACCAGTCTAAAGAGACAGCTATGAATATCACAGAAATTGTTGCTGCAAGTAACAAGTCAGTATCTAGCGTACGTGATCAAGTTACAAAGCTTATAGAATATATTAAGAGTGATGTAATGTCTAGTTTCCAAGTATTTGCTGACCAGAGTAAGCATTACGATGAAGGAATCCTAGAGATTAAGAAGGCTGTTACTGATATTGGAGAAGCTATGGAATCCCTTTCTGATTCTATTAATGAAATCGCAAGAGGAATTACATCTGTTAATGATGCCTCTGTTGAGAATACTGAGGGTGTAACTAACATTCTCGGAAAGAATACTCAGGCTTCTGATGTTTCAGTAAATATCGAAAGATTGGCAGAATCAAGTAGAGCTAATGCTGAAAGCCTTAAGGGTGCGATTAACCAGTTTAAGATTGATTAAGTGCAAAATATATAACACAAAATTCGTTTGCGCACAATCTTTAATTTTGGATTTACTTGTGATATTTTTATTACCATGATTAACATTTGCATAGTAGAAGACGAAGTGGAGCAGGCATCGCTCCTAAAGAATTACATAAATAAATATGGTAATAGTCATAAGGAACAGTTTTCTATTACCCATGTTTTAGATGGAATCGATATAGTCGATGATTATAAAAGCCAGTACGATATTGTGCTTTTAGATATCCAGATGAAACATTTGGACGGCATGGCTGCGGCAGAGAAAATCCGCAAGTTGGATTCAGATGTTATTATCATTTTTATAACATCAACCGTTCAGTATGCCGTTCAGGGGTATGCTGTTGATGCTTTAGGGTACGTCCTAAAGCCAGTGCCTTATCCTCAGTTTGAGCAGCTTTTTGACAAGGCTATCACTAGGGTAAAGGCAAAGAGGCAGCATGTATATATAAAGGTTTCTGTTGAGGATAAACAAATAAAGCTGGATTGCGACACCATTTATTACATTGAAAGCCAGCGAAATAATGTTATTATCCATTGCGAGGAGGCGGATTATACTACACTAGGTCCTCTTAAGAAGTTTGAGGAAATGCTTGCCGACCATGGCTTTAGCAAATGCCATAATGCCTATTTAATCAATCTCTCGTTTGTGGAGGCGGTTCAGAAGGAGTATGTGTATTTACCGCATAAGATATCTCTTCCAATTAGCCGTGCTCGAAAAAAGGAATTTATGTCGGCTTTAACCGAAGATATTTTATAAAGGGGATACTATGGACTTCACAGCATTTATTGATCCTGTAAAATTGCAGGATACACCAAGATTATTTACCGCTTTAGCTGAATGGCTGGCGGTTTTTGTTTATTTTAATATCTACAAAAGGCGTTCCACTAATAAAGACTTTGCAATTCAATGTGTTGTCACCTTAGTTGTACAAGTATTTTTTCAGTATGTGGCAGGCTTACTTCCTATTGGTTTTTGGATACCAAGTATGATTGCAGCAGTGGCACTTATGTATTTGTCCTTGTATGTGGTGCTTGATATCAAACCAAAGGATTGTGGGGTTATTACCACCCACGCTTTTGTTTTGGCTGAGTTTGCAGCCAGTCTTTACAATCAGCTCTACGTTTGGTATGTGCACCTTATAGAAAGGGAAGAGATTATCGATTCAGTAATCATAATGATTATTGTTTACGCCTGCACATATATAATTTATTACCGAATAGAGCGTGATAATATTTCCCCAACTCGTAATCTAAATGTTAACAATAGAGAGTTGATGGGTGTTTTGGCAACAGGTATTGGTGCCTTTATAATGTCAAACATCAGCTTTATCAATACGAGAACTCCTTTCTCGGCAACGGAAAATATGCTTTACGTCAGAACTCTGGTTGACTTCGGAGGTTTGCTGATGCTGATGACCGAGATGGGACGAAGAAACGAGATGGCGGCGAAAAATGAAAATGATGCCATCAATCAATTATTCCAAAAGCAGTATGAGCAGTACAAGCTGGCGGTAGATAATTCCGAGGCCTTGAGAAAAGAGATGCATGACATGAAGCATTATGTTATGGCTCTTAAGAATGAGGATGACCCAGCAAGGCGAGCGGAGGTTCTGGAGGATATGGAACAGGCCATAGCTATCCAAGAATCCTTCATGAACACAGGCAACAGGGTAATGGATGTTATCCTTACTACCAAAAGCTTACAATGCCAGAAGAAAGGAATTAATTTGAATGCAATGGTGGATGGCGATTTGCTGGCGGACATCCACGTAAAAGATATATGTTCGTTGTTTGGTAATTTGCTAGACAACGCAATAGAAGCCACCCAGCAGGTGGAAGATGAAGAAAAGAGGTTGATAAGCTTTTCTGTCAGAGCGAGAAATCAATTTATAATAATCGAATGTGAAAACTATTCAGACGGTACTAATGTACGTTTAAAGAAAAATCAGACTAGACGTTTTTTTAGAAATAACAACTTACCCAGAACTACAAAGGAAGATAATGTTAAGCACGGCTTCGGCCTAAAGTCAATATCCCAGGTAGCTGAGAAATATGACGGTGCCATGAAAGTATCTTATGATGATGGTTGGTTTAAGGTAAAGGTGCTGTTATCCAACAAGAATGCCAAGTGATTTACAAGTTGTCCTAGGATTTTGACAAGTTATCCTTCAGGGCAACTTTTTTTGTTGCCAGATGATATTTTATATTTAAGTTTTTGGTTTCATTGAAGTGAGACAAGAATTTATGTGAGCTGGTAGTCAACAAGCTCTAATGATACTGGAGCGTAACATTTTAGTGAGCGAAGTATCTATTAGGCTTGTGGACGTAACCAGCGGACTAAATGGAGGAATCATATGGACGCTAAAGAAATTATTTCAAAGCTTACATTGATGGAGAAGGCCGCACTTCTTAGCGGAAAAAATGAATGGGAATCAAGAGATATTCCAAGACTTGGAATTAATTCAATTACATTTTCTGATGGCCCTCACGGTGTGCGCCGTCAGGAGGGAGCAGGAGATCACTTAGGACTTAACGCATCGCTTCCAGCTACATGTTTTCCAACAGCAGCAACAGTTGCAAACAGCTGGGACCCTTCAATTGGAGAGGAAATTGGTGCAGCACTTGGTGAAGAGGCAGTTGCACAAGATGTAGATGTGCTTCTAGGTCCTGGACTTAACATGAAGCGCTCACCACTTTGTGGACGTAACTTTGAGTACTTCAGCGAAGACCCAATTCTTGCTGGTAAGATGGCAGCCGCTTATGTGAGAGGAATCCAGAGTAAGCATGTTTATTCTTGTCCAAAGCATTTTGCTGTTAATTCTCGTGAGTACAGACGAATGGCAATGAATGCTGTTGTTGATGAGCGTACACTTCGAGAGATTTATCTTACTGCATTTGAAATAGCAGTTAAGGAAGGCGGTGCCAAGAGCATAATGTCTTCTTACAACGAAGTTAATGGTAAGTATGCAAATGAAAATGAGCACTTGCTAGTAGATATTCTTAGAGACGAATGGGGATTTGATGGCATTGTTGTTACTGACTGGGGTGCTAGTAATGACCACGTTGCAGGCGTTAAATGCCAATCCAATGTTGAGATGCCAAATCCAGGTCTTGATTCAGCAAGAGAGGTTATTAAGGCTGCTACAGAAGGTGAGGGAAGAATCACTGAGGCTGAGATAGATAAGGCTATTCTTCCAATAATAGAGGCAGCTATTTACTTTAGAGAAAATGATCATTCTAAGGGATTTGACGCTGAGGCACATCATGCGATTGCAAGAAAGGCTTCTGTTAATTCAGCTGTTCTTTTAAAGAATGATGACGCAATTTTACCTCTTAAGTCAGGCACTAAGGTTTGTTTGAAAGGACCATTTGTTGATAAGCCTCGTTATCAGGGCTCAGGTAGCTCACAGGTTAATTCAACAAAGGTTGAGACTATAGCAGAGCAGATTGAAAACTATGACCTTACTGTAGTCGATAATCCAGAAGAGGCAGAGGTTGTTTTGTTCTTCTTTGGCTTGGATGAAATTGCTGAGTCAGAGGGTGGCGACAGAATGTCAATGGATGTTCCTGAGTATCAAATCAAGGAGCTTGAAGGCCTTACAGTATACAACAAGCACATCGTAGGTGTTATGAGTGCAGGCTCTGCTGTTAAGATGCCATGGATAGACAATCTTCAGGCTTTACTTCATGGATATTTAACTGGTCAGGCAGGAGCATCAGCGTTACTTGACATTATCACTGGCAAGGAGATTCCTACTGGTAAGCTTTCAGAGTCTTATCCATTTGCATATGCAGATTGCTCAATTGTTAACTACGCAGGTACAGAAAAGAGAAACCTTCAGTACCGAGAGGGACCATTTATTGGATATCGTTATTACGATACAGCAGACGTTGCAGTTCAGTTCCCATTTGGATTTGGACTTAGCTATACAACATTTGAGTATGCAAATATTTCAGTTTCAGATACTGGAGTTAAATTTACAATCACCAACACTGGTAGTCGAGATGGTGCTGAGATAGCACAGCTTTATGTGGGCAAGAACCAGTCAGGGCTTATCCGTCCAAAGAAGGAGTTAAAGGGCTTCAAGAAGGTATGGATAAGAGCAGGACAGTCAGTAGATGTGGAGATTCCTTTTGACGACAAGACTTTTCGTTATTTTTCAACTGTTTCTAACAAGTGGGAGATTGAAGGTGGCGATTATCAGATATACGTAGGAGCATCAGTAGCCGACATCAAGCTTACAGGAGAGATTGCAAAAGAGGGAACAATCGCAGAGCTTCCTTATGACATCGATACACTTCCAAGCTATAAGTCAGGAATGGTTAGAAATGTTCACTACGAAGAGTTTGAAAAGCTTTATGCAAAGGCTCTTCCAGAGGAAAAGGTTGGACCTCTTGATATCAACGATGCCCTTTGCCAGATGAAGGACGCCAAGAGCGGACTTTGCCGTAAGGTTTACAAGATATTAAAGAGCAAGCTTGATAAATCCTATGAGAAGGGTATCCCTGATTTGAACATCATGTTTATCTACAACATGCCATTTAGAGCAATGAGCAAGATGACAGGCGGAATGGTTAGCCGTGAGATGGCAGAAAGCATTGTAACCATTGCAAACGGACATTTCTTTAAGGGACTTGGTGGTGTAATTGGAGGCTTCTTCAGAAACCGTAGAGCGAATAAAAAATATGAGAAACGTCTTAATCATGTTGAGTAAACCCTTGCCTTCCCCTATGGGGGGAAGGGCTGGATGAGTGGAAACTGTTTTTATAAGGAGATTTGAAATGAATTTTTGGAACAATTTTGCTGAAAAGCATCCCGGGGCTGCAAAGTGGATTCGTGAAGGTGGTTTGTTTGTAATAGTCAGCAATCTGATTACTGTATTCAAGTATTTATTGCTTACATTTTTGCCAGCGGCCTTTGCATTTCTAGGTGACAAAGCCTTTGGATGGCCAGGAATTCCGGTGACACTTTTTGGAGAGAAATTCCAGTGGAACATCTTGGGATATGACCAGGCCCACGGTGGTCTTGCATATTTTGTAGCTTACATGATTGCAATGGTAATTGGTGAGTGCATCAATTTCCCAATCCAAAAGCTTTGGGTTTTCCGCAATCACGATAAGCCAGGAAAGCAGATTGCATGGTATGTCGCAGCCTTTATTTTAATCACATGTATTGTTAACTCAATCAACTGTGTATGGGTTGCAGTGGCAGGTAAGTATGTCGCTCCAGCACTTTACAACATCGGAACAACAGTACTTAACGGCGGTGTATCAATGGTTGTATTCTTCTTTGTTAACAAAGTGATATTCCCAGAGACACCAAAGGTAGAAAAGGAAAATTAATGATCTTTAAGAGCAGAGCTCTTTAGATAAATATTTACTTTTAATTCTTTATTAAAAGGAAGGAGAAGAGAGAATGTTAGGTATTAATCCTGAGGACGTGAAAAAGGTCCTTCAAGCAATTACACCACAATTGATAATCATCGGCGTAGTTCTTGCCCTTGCTATTATCCTTACAATTGTGGCAATCAAATTTAAGAAGCCATTAAAGGGCTTGGTAAGAAAGCAGGCATGGCTTGCATTTGCGCTTACACTTGTTATTGTAGTAAGCAACATTTTGTTAGTCCCAATGAATTCCATGATTAACATGGCAATGGGTGGTGGTTCTATTTCTGAAGCTTCTATTGATGAGGCAAAGGAACTTTGTACTCAGATAGCTGAAGAAGGTGTCGTTCTTTTAAAGAATGATTCTGCAGCACTTCCACTTGCAGAGGGAGCAAAGGTTAATGTATTTGGTTGGTCTTCAACAAACCCAGTATATGGTGGTACAGGTTCAGGCTCACTTTCAGCAGCTTATCCTACAGTTTCATTCTTACAGGGACTTGAGGACGCTGGTATTGAGTATAATAAGGACCTTGTTGATTTCTACACAACTTGGAGAGATACAAGACCTTCAGTTGGTATGATGGGTCAGGACTGGACAATTCCTGAGCCAAAGGTTGATGAGTACGGTGACTTATTCGAGTCAGCTAAGAATTACTCAGATACTGCTATTTTCTTCATCGCTCGTTCAGGTGGTGAGGGTGCAGACCTTCCTACATCTTATGATGGCGAGGATACATTCCATGATGATGGTTCTGGAATGTTTGGTATCACAGGTGTTCGCTACTCAGAGTATGAGGACGACCTTGATGCTTCTAAGCATTATCTTGAGCTTTCAAACAGAGAGAAGGCACTTCTTGATCAGGTAACATCTGATTATGACAATGTTATCGTTATTGTTAACGCAGCAAACGCTATGGAGCTTGGCTTTGTAAATGAGTATTCTCAGATTAAGTCAGTTCTCTACTGCCCAGGTACAGGCCAAACTGGTTTTGATGGCCTTGGAAAGATTATTGCTGGACAGGTAAATCCTTCAGGTAAGACAGCTGATACATTTGTAGCAGATCTTCTTGCCACACCAAATGCAAACAACTTTGGTGATTTTGATTATACAAATATGTCTGAATTTGGATATGAGAATATGTTCGCTGAAGGCGGAATGTCTTATCCAACATTCGTTAACTACGTAGAGGGTATTTATGTAGGCTACAGATACTATGAGACCGCAGCAGCAGAAGCAGCAGCTGGTAACATGGAATTTGATTATGATTCACAGGTGGTTTATCCATTTGGTTATGGATTGTCTTACACAACATTTGAGCAGGAAATGGGTGCTGTAAACAACGATGGAAAGACAATTTCCTTTGATGTTACAGTTAAAAATACTGGCGATGTTGCTGGTAAGGACGTTGTAGAAGTTTACTACAATCCTCCATACACAAATGGTGGTATCGAAAAGTCTGCAGCAAACCTTATTGAGTTTGCTAAGACAGGCATAATTGAACCAGGCGCATCAGAGACAGTTTCAATCTCATTCCCAGTAGAAGAGATGGCTTCTTACGATGCTGACGGCAAGGGTTGCTATGTACTTGAGGCAGGAGATTATGAAATCTCAATCAATGCAGATTCACACAACAAGATTGCAACAGAGACAGTTAATGTTGCATCAGATGTAGTTTATGATTCTTCAAACAAGCGAGAGTCAGATCAGGTAGCAGCAACAAATCAGTTTGATTTTGCAAAGGGTGAAAACTTTACATATCTTTCACGTAAGGATGGATTTGCAAACTATGCTGAGGCAACAGCAGCTCCTACAAGCTTCGAAATGGGCGATGAGCTCAAGGCTACATATTTCAATGAAATTAACTATGACCCAACAGCTTACAACAACGATTCTGATGAGATGCCAGTAACTGGTGCAAAGAACGGCGTTAAGCTTGAGGATTTACGCGGTGTTGATTACGATGATGCTAAGTGGGATGAGCTTCTTGATGAGCTTACAGTAGATGATATGAATAGTC
This sequence comes from Pseudobutyrivibrio sp., assembly GCA_024697025.1. Classification (GTDB taxonomy): domain Bacteria; phylum Bacillota; class Clostridia; order Lachnospirales; family Lachnospiraceae; genus Pseudobutyrivibrio. The sequence goes on along the minus strand of JAILGH010000022.1, from coordinate 16,236 downwards.
TTATCTCTCTTGGTGGATATGAGACATCAGCAGTAGAGTCAATCGGAAAGATTATGACTTACGATTGCGACGGTCCTGCTTCTATCAACAACAACTTTACTGGTCAGGGTTCTATCGGATTCCCAGCAGCTGTAATGATTGCTTGCACATGGAACAAGGATTTAGCACATGCATTTGGCGATTCTATCGGTCAGATGGCAAACGAGATGGATGTTTCTGGTTGGTATGCTCCAGCTACAAATACTCACAGATCTGCATTTGCAGGACGTAACTTTGAGTACTACTCAGAGGATGGTGTTCTTGCAGGTTGGATGTGTGCAAACGCAGTAGCAGGTGCTAGAGACCACGGTGTATACTCTTACGTAAAGCACTTTGCCACAAACGATCAGGAAACTAACAGAACAGGATTCCTTTGCACATGGCTCAACGAGCAGTCACTTAGAGAGATTTATCTCAAGTCATTTGAAATTGCATTTAAGAATGCTAACCCAGCTGCAACAATGGTTGCATTCAACAACATTGGTACAGTTCCAGCTGAAGCTTGTCCAGAACTTCTTAACACAGTTCTTCGTGATGAGTGGGGATTCAGAGGCCTTGCAGAGACAGATTACTTTGGTGGATACGGATACCAGGATTCAGACAGAATGATTAGAAATGGTTGCGATCTTATGCTTGCAACATATCCTACTCCACAGTCAACAGTTACAGATCAGACATCTGCAACATCTGTAATTGCAATGCGTCAGGCTTCTAAGAACATTCTTTACACAACAGTAAACAGCCGTGCTTATGATGCAAGCGTTAAGGCTGGTGCACCTACATGGGTTAAGATTGTTTACTTAGTAGCAGCACTTCTTATAGCATTGATTTTATTCCTTGCATGCAGAGCTTTTATGAAGTATCGCAAAGCTAAAAAGGAAATGGCTCCTGTCGTAGAGGAAAATTAAGATAGATATTAATTTAATAAACTTGCAAACTAAAGATTCATATTTAGACGAGGGCGGCTTGGCTGCCCTCGTTTTGTAGGTGCTAGAAGAACATTATTCACTAATAAGTTAATTAAACCCATAATTATTTAACATTGTGTTTTCAAAATTCACAAAATATATTAGAATGTAGATAATAAGTAATGAATGCTTATTATTTGGCTGATTAACTAATAATTTTTAAAATGGGGAAGGAAATATGAGTACAAAGAGGTTATACAAGAGTTATGACAGAAAGATTTGTGGAGTATGTGGAGGTATCGCAGAATACTTCGATGTGGATCCTACAATAGTTCGTCTTGCTTGGGTTGTTTTTGTATTGATTGGTGGTTGCGGAATACTTGCTTACATCATTGCAGCCATAATCATGGAGGACAAGCCTAGGGACTGATTATTTCAGGTGTAAGGAGGTACAATGAGCAAAAACAACATAGGAAACAACATAAAATTTCTTAGACAGAATGCTGGCCTTACTCAAGCTCAGTTGGGTAAGATTTTTGGAGTAAGCCATGTTACCGTATCCACATGGGAATCGGGGCGCACGATGCCTACTCCAGATATAGTCGAAGGACTTTGCATGACGTTGCATTGTCGCAAGGAAGAAATTCTTGGCTTTGGATATGCAGGCAGAGAAAAGGACGTACAGCGAAAAAAGCTTAATGAATATTTTGATGCCCTCAGCGAGGACAACAGACATTTGTTATTGGTACGTGCTAAAGAGCTTGTTAATCTTGAGGCTGAAATGGGCGGCTACAGCAATGCCAATGCTTCATAACAAGTTAATATTTGTACACAAGCGGTGCCATAAGGTGCCGCTTTAATACTTTATAGAAATATAAAGTGATATGTAAAAAGGAGGATAAAAATGGCAAAGGTACTAATTTTGAACGGTAGTGCAAAGAGCAACGGCTGCACTGCCACAGCATTGGAGGAAATGGTTGAGGTATTTAAGGCTGAGGGAGTTGAGACAGAGATTGTTCAGGTAGGAAGTAAGACAATCAAAGGCTGTGTTGGCTGTGGTTACTGTTTTGCCAATGGCAAATGCGTTACAGATGATATGGTAAATGAAATTGCAGCCAAGTTTGAAGCGGCGGACGGTCTTGTGGTTGGAAGCCCAGTTTACTATGCATCACCTAATGGGGCGATTCTTTCATTCTTAGATAGACTGTTTTTCAGTACTCATTTCAACAAGCAAATGAAGGTGGGAGCAGCAGTGGTTAGCTGCAGACGCGGCGGCAGTACACCTACATTTGATGCAATCAATAAGTATTTTACAATCAGCGGCATGCCTGTTGCATCAAGCACATATTGGAATCAGGTACATGGTAACTCCCCTGAGGATGTTAAGAAGGATTTGGAAGGATTGCAGACAATGCGCAATCTTGCCCGCAACATGTCATTTATGATTAAGGCATTTGCAGACGCCAAGGAAAAATATGGTTTGCCAGCTGTAGAGACTGAAGCCTTTACATGCTTTGCAGATGGAAAATGACCCTAGGGGACGGGGTTAGTGGTCCATTTTTTCGGTTTGCAAACGGAAAATAATTAAATAGATTTATTGATTAGATAATCCTAGGACTAAAGGTAAGTCCTAGGATTATTTTTTGTCCAAAAAAATAATGCAAACATTATGAGTTTGTTAAAAGATGATTATATAAATAGCATTTTTTGGACCAATTATTAAGAATGTACTAGCGAATCTTAAGAATGTCCGATTTTTAGCTGAAAATTTATAACCTATAATTATTTTAAAGAACTAATAAAGTTACATTTTTTAGGGAGGTTACTTTTATGATGAAAAAGAAAATTTTATCGCTTCTATTGGCAGCAACCACAGTTTTTGCTCTTACAGCATGTGGTGTTAAGGCTCCAGAGGAACCAGCAGCAACAACAGATGCTACAGCAAGCACTTCTGCAGAAAAGGATGATGCAACAACATCAACAGATGCTGAGGTTACACTTGTAATGGCAGAGGTTAATCCTCTTGACTCTATTGTTGGTATGGTAGATCAGAAATTCAAGGAAGAAGTTGAGACAAGATCTAATGGCTCAATTAAAATCGACCTTCAGGCCAGCGGTGTACTTGGTGCAGAGAAGGACGTTCTTGACAGCATGATGGGTGGAGCTGGAACAATTGACATTTCAAGAATTTCAGCATTCTCATTGACACCATACGGTGCAAAGAAGTCTATGCTTCTTTCACTTCCTTACACATTTGTAAGTCGCGAGCATTACTGGAATTTTGCTACATCTGATTTAGCAGCAGAATTTCTTGATGAGCCTGCAGAAGCTGGCTTAGGAATTAGAGGTATTTTCTATGGCGAAGAAGGTTTCCGTCATTTCTTTACAAAGGATGAAATAAAGGATATCAGCTCATTCAAGGGAATGAAGCTTCGTGTTTCTGAAGACCCAGTTATGGAAGGTCTTGCAAAGGGACTTGGAGCATCTCCAACAGTTGTACCTTTCACAGACCTTTATTCATCACTCCAGACAGGTGTAGTTGATGGCGCTGAGCAGCCAATCGCAAACTACAAGTCTAATGCATTCCCAGAGGTTGCACCTTACATGATTCTTGATGGTCATACAATCGGTGCAACAGAAATCATCATTACAGATGCAGCATGGGATAAGCTTTCAGCAGACCAGCAGAAGGTACTTAAGGATGCTGGTAGAGCAGCACAGTCATACAACCTTTCAATTTCTGAGCAGAAGGAAAATGAGGTACTTGACGAGCTTAAGGCTGATAACGTAAACATCATCGAAGTTGAAGATATCAAGCCATGGCAGGATGCTGTTAAGAAGGTAGTTGATGACAACATTAAGGGTCAGGAAGATCTTTATAAGCAGATAGTAGATATGCAGTAAGGAAAAGAGGTTTTATGGAAGTCTTTTTTAGTAAAGTAGACAAAATCAAGCCTTTATATGATGTTACGTATAAGGTTATGTTATTTATCTGCAAGTTATTTCTTGTGGCAGATATATTGATTACCAGCTTTTGTGTGGCAGGAAGATATATTAGTTTTATTCCTGATCCATCATGGAGTGAGGAAGTTGTTCTTACTCTAATGGCATACATGGCAGTTTTATCAGCAGCTCTCGCCATCAGGCGGGGCGCACACATACGTATGACAGCACTTGATTCATATCTACCAAGCAAAGTTATAAAAGGTCTCGACATCTTTAATGATGTCTGCGTACTAGCACTTGCAATCATAATGATTGTTGTTGGATGGAATTATGCAGTGACTATCGGTGGAAAAGGTTCATATATAAGCATGCCAAATGTATCAAGATTCTGGATGTATTTTCCAGTTCCTGTAGCAGGTGTTGCAATGTTTATATTTGAATTGGAGTCACTATACAATCATATCAAAAGCATATTAGTAAAGGGGGATAATAAGTAATGGCGATAAACGGAACAGCTATTGCAATATTGCTTATCAGCTTTCTTGTACTGGTTATGCTGAGATTCCAAATCGCATATGCGGTAGCTATATCTTCAATAATTTGTTTGTTATATCAAGGGCTTCCACTTACAACTGTATGTCAACAGATGGTAAAAGGAATTAGCTCATTTAGTTTGATGGCGGTACCATTTTTTATAACGATGGGATGCATAATGGGAAGTGGAGGTATATCGGAAAAACTGATTGCCCTAGCCAACTCCTGCGTAGGATGGATGACCGGTGGAATGGCGATGGTTAATATCGTTGCTTCATATTTCTTCGGTGGTATTTCTGGCTCGGCAGCAGCTGACACAGCTTCCCTTGGAAGTATCCTTATTCCAATGATGGTAGAGCAGGGATATGATGATGATTTTTCTACAGCCGTTACAATCACATCATCTTGCGAGGGACTCTTGGTTCCTCCTAGCCACAACATGGTTATCTATGCAATGAGTGCCGGTGGAATTTCAGTTGGAAGTTTATTTTTGGCTGGATACATCCCAGGAGCATTGCTTGCAATTTCACTGATGGTCGGCTCATACATTATTTCAAAGAAGAGAAACTATCCAAAGGGTGAAAAGTTTAGCTTCAAGGCATTTATTAAACAGTTTGGTGTGTCTATATGGGCCTTGGCTGCAATTGTTATTGTAGTTGTTGGTGTAGTAGGTGGTGTGTTCACTGCTACAGAGTCAGCTGCAATCGCAGTTATCTACAGCCTTATCGTCAGCGTGTTTATATACAAGGGACTTGATTTAAAGGGAGTATGGAAGACACTTGAGCAGTGTGTTGATACACTTTCAATCGTACTTATCCTTATTTCTACATCAAGTATCTTTGGATTTTGCTTAACAACACTTCATGTTCCAGACATTGCAGCTAATGCAATTATAGGACTTACTCGCAATCCTATTTTAATTGCATTGTTGCTTAATCTGATATTACTTGTGTTAGGATGCATCATGGATATGGCACCTATCATTTTGATAGCAACACCAATTCTTCTTCCAATTGCACAGTCCATTGGAATTCATCCTATTCAGTTTGGAATCATGCTTATTCTTAACTGTGGTATCGGTCTTTTGACTCCACCAGTTGGTGCGGTATTATTTATCGGCTCCGCTGTTGGTAAGGTAAAGATGGAGAGGGTTGTAAAAGCCACACTTCCATTTTATCTTTGCATGATTGTTGTTTTGCTACTTCTTACATTTGTACCAGAGATAAGCATGTTGTTACCAAATTTATTTGCGTAAAAAAGGGAGATTTACTTTATGGAATACAGATATACATCCGATGTAAAACCAAAAGATTTATGGTTGATAGCAATGACCAAAACATATCGCTCTTTTATAGGTGTTATAAATATCATCTTTACTGTGGCAGTATTTGCACTTACCCTCAAATTTTGGAGTACTGCCGGTGACATTAATAAAATGGCTATGCTCTTCGGATGTATGCTGTTTCCAGTAATTCAACCTCTTGCAATATACGGTCGCAGTGTAAAACAGCTTGAGAATCTTCCAAAGCAAGTGGACCTCTTGTTTGATGAACAGGGACTCCACGTTGATAGTATGGGAAAGCATCAGGACATTAAGTGGAACAAAATCGCAAATGCGATAAAGCAGAAAAATATGATAGTTGTCATGTCTGATAACAACCACGGATACATGATTTCCAATAGACAGCTGGGAGATAAGAGAGAAGAGTTTTACGAATTCTTATTAAATAAGCTAAGAAGATAAAAACTAAATAGAAATTTAGTTAAGACAGCGATATACTTTAAGAGTAACTATTCGCTGTCTTATTTTAAAAATGATGAAAAAATTAAATTCTTTTTGGGCTAAGGTAAAAATCAAAGATAAAATTAAATTATTTACGGGAAGCGTCTTTCTGACAATCATTATTGCGATAGCTTTTGACTTTGTGCTTATAAAGCTATTTGTTATTGATGTAAACGATATCATGGATGACAACTCCAAGAGTGGAGAGATTATCGCGGCTATCGATAGGGAAAGGGATTGTTTTGGTGCATACATTAACACTGACTCTGATGAAAATAAAACGGAGTTGAAGGAGTCGATGGAGGACACTAAAAAGGCTATAGATGCGTTAAAGCTTGACTATACTCATTTAGGCGAGAATCGCTATGCCCAGCTATTTTCACTTAAGACATGTTACGACGTATACTGTGAGGATAGAGACGAGATTTTGGCTGGTGGAATGGACAAGAAGACCTATGTAGCAAAGCTTTATTCTGTCTATAATATGCAGGACTACCTGTATAGCTATTCCCAGAAGTTTGTAGATATGACCTTGAAGGAAAGCAATGGTGCCTATAAGGAGATTATTCCTAGAGTTTATGCGGTTCCAATTATTGCCATAACTTTAAGTTTGATTTTGTTTTCGGCAGTATTTGAAATATCAAGAATGATGTACAAGTCTATTACTGAACCTGTACTTATGCTTGCTAATGCATCTAGAAGAATTGCGGCAAATGACTTTTTTATACCTGATGTTCATTCTGATAATAAGGATGAATTAGGTGAGCTTGTGGCGGCATTTAACAAGATGAAGTACGCCACAGGCGAATATATTATGGCTCTTGAAAAGAGAAGAGAGGCTCTAGATCAGCTTCACGCTCAGGAGGTTCAGACTCTTGAGGTGGAAAAGCAGCTTGACGCCATGAATCTTGAGTTATTAAAGAATCAAATCAATCCGCACTTTTTGTTTAATACTTTAAATGTAATTGATGGAATGGCAAATCTTGAGGGGGCCAAGACTACTGAACAGATGATAAAGGCCCTTAGTTCTATCTTTAGATATAATCTCAAGAATCAGGATATAGAGGTACCTTTATCCAAGGAGCTTAAAGTTGCAAGCGACTACATGTATCTGCAAAAGATGCGTTTTGGCGATAGAGTAAAGTATGTTGAAAAATGCACCCTTGATGCCGAGAAGGTTTTGGTGCCTACGTTTACTTTGCAGCCATTAATTGAAAATAGTATTATACATGGCATTTCTCCAAAGGTTGAGGGGGGCTATGTATTTGTTGATGTTTTAAGACAGGAAGATTATTTAATCCTTTCCGTGACCGATACAGGAAAGGGTATTGATAAAGAGACTTTGGATAAGATTAGAAGGTCTCTTGAGGGACAAGAAATAGAAGACGAATCCATGGGAATTGGTATGGGAAATATCAATGGCAGAATTAAGGCTATGTATCCTGACGCCACCATGGAGATTGATAGCATAGATGGTGAGGGAACTTCAATTAAGATTACCATTCCTTATCGTATATGCGATACTTAAATCACCAGGGGGGAAATACTGATGTATAGAGTACTTATCGCTGATGACGAGCCTATTGAAAGGCAGGTTATATCCAAGAAAATAAACAGCTTTTTTCCAGAGCAGGTTGAGATATACGTTGCAAAAAATGGTGTTGAGGCGGTTGAATTGTTTAAGAATAATAATTGCCAAATCGCACTTTTAGATATTTCCATGCCAGGTAAGAGCGGCCTTGAGGCTGCCGAGGAAATTAGAAGGCTAGATCAGGTTTGCAGTATTATATTTTTAACTGCCTTTGATGAGTTTAGCTATGCCAAAAAGGCTATAGGAGTAAAGGCTTTGGACTATTTATTAAAGCCAGGCGCTGATGAGGATATAATAGCGGCTTTTGAAGAGGCCTTTAGCATTGCAGATAAAAATAGTGGTATAGACAAAGTTAGGAATACGCTAGTAGAAGAAGAGATAGACATGTCCATGGCAGATGGACCTAACTACAAGCGCTCTAGTGTTATTGTTAAGGAAACCAAAAATTATATTGATGAACATTACAAAGAGGATATTTCACTTCAGGATGTTGCTGGAGTTTTAGGATATTCAGAGGTTTATTTTTGCAAATTGTTTAAAGAAAAGTTTGGCAAAAGTTTTATTGTTTATTTAAATGAGCTTAGGATTGAAAAGGCAAAGAAGTTTCTTGCAAATCCGGACATCAATATCAAGGATATTGGATTTATTTCTGGGTATAGAGACCCAAATTATTTTGCTAGAGTTTTTAAGAGGGTGACAGGAATGACACCTAGCGATTACAGGAACGGAGTAATTGGCCAATGAAAAGAAAGTTGTTGATAGCATTTCTAATAATTTTTTTAGCGGCTATGGTTGCGGTGGCTATATGGCTAATCGGATTTAGAAAGCCAACTGAAAAAGCGCCAGAGTATGTTTTTTACTATGCAGACAATCAGACTAGCGATTACCCAACAACTCAGGGGGATAAGCGCTTTGCTGACTTGGTGTACGAGCGCACTGATGGCAGAATTAAAATACAGGTTAAGTGCGAGGCAGAGCTTGGCAGTGAGGCTGAGGTTATCAATCAGATGAAGTATGGCGGCGTGGCCTTTGCAAGAGTGTCTACTTCGCAGTTAGCAGAGCGCATTCCTGAGATGAACGTGCTTTTGCTCCCATATTTGTATGATGATTCAGACCATATGTGGCGAGTATTAGATGGAGAAATTGGCGACGAATTTAAAGACAAGGTATCAGCCTATGATTTGGTTGGTCTCTCTTGGTATGATGCTGGTGCTCGTAATTTTTACAGCGTAGATAAGCCAATTACTTGCATAGAGGATTGTGCAGGTATGAATATCCGTGTGCAAGAGTCTACCATTATGGCAGATATGATTTCGGCATTGGGCGCCAAGCCAGTGGAGATAGTTTATTCAGATGTTTATAGAGCCCTTGAAAAAGGAATTGTAGATGGGGCAGAAAACAACTGGCCATCCTACGAGGCGATGAATCACTACAAGCTTGCCAAGTACTACACTATGGATGAACATGTCCGCATCCCTGAGATGCAGGTATGCTCTAAGGTGGTCTGGGAGATGCTTGATGATGACGACCGTGCTATTATTCAGGAATGTGCCAAGGAATCAGCTTTCTTTGAAAGAAAGCTTTGGACAGAGCGAGAGGAAGAGTCTCGAAAGATAGCAATGTCTCACGGCACCCAGGTAATCACCCTCAGCACCGAGGAAAAGAAGAAGTTCCGCGACGCCATGAGCGGCTTGTATGAAAAGTACTGTGGCGACTATATGGATACCATCGAAAAGATTTTGGCCTACTAGTAGTCCTAGGGGACGGGGTTAGTGGACCATTTTGCGATTTTGGACCTAGGGGACGGGGGCAATGGTCCATTTGGCGCTAATGTAAGACTTCAGGCTTCATGGTTTTGTAGTATATTTTGCTTTGTTTTCCGCTGTTATCGATAATAAGGTAACGTGGACAATCATAGTCTAAAACGTCATACTCTTGAATGTAATTTTGGTAGTAATGCGGTTGGTGTTTTGCTATTAATAGTTCACGAGTATTACCATTGTTGTCGGTGAATTCGTCAACATATATTCGGTCAGAATTTAAATAAGTGTGCTCAAAAATTTCTTCTTCTTCATTTTTCAAGATTGTTATTGTAGGCCAACAATCATTTTCAACACGAAATACTGTCTTGCTTCCAGCTTCATCTGTGTAGGTGTATTCACCTAAATAATTTGATAAATCAGGTTCGGGAATAGCCACGTCAAATGTTTGCTTATAATTATGGTTTTGGTTTTCTATATCAGTGATTTTCACTGTTGTCGATTCTTCATTAATTTCTATGGTGCCATTTCCACCAAATTCACTTTCACCTTCAAAGGAAAGTACATTATCATTAACGTATTTGGCTGTGCCATCTAAGTCAAATTCTCTGTCGTTCCAAATATTACATGAATATGTTCCGTCAGGTTCTTTTCTTAAATGTAGATATTCGCTAGGCTCACATTGCTCATATTCATAAATATACCAACCGCTATAATCTGGATGACCATCATCAACAGATGTAACTTTGGCGGGCTTATAATCTACCGTTACATAGTCATTGAAGTCTTTAGTATTTACACTATTTTCATTTTCTAAAGGGCTGTTAGTTAAGTTTGTTTCCAGCGTATCTTTTATATTGTCTGGTTCTGATGTTTTTTTGTTATCAGTATCTTTATTTGAACCACATCCAATTAGCAAACTGCCAAGCAATATTAAAGTGAAATATTTTTTTCTCATTAAATACCTCCGCAAAATTTTATAAAAGGTAATTTACTATTTATAGCTGAATTTGTCAAAGAATAGCTTATAGTAGAGTTCGTGGACAATTATTTCTTGATGATTTTATAGTTTGAAAATTATATGAAGAGATTTTTTATAGGAAAAATCTTCTTTAAATGGAAAAAATATAAAAATTTTTTTTGAACTATTTATAAAGGATGAGAATCCAAATTTAAAGAGGTAGAAGTTATGAAAATTGATATATACATTCCAACTAAAATTTATAATAACTATTTGCAAGGATCATTTGAGAAAAATGTTGAAAATCATGGTAGGCCTTATGTAGGACCTTTTAAAGATGATTACTATATCCCTTTTACCACGCAGAATCAGAACAAAAAAGGGTGTAAGATAATTAAACGTTGAAGTTAATAATAAGAATGCTAAAGATGGAGTTGCTGAAAAACAAACATTGCTCTTAAAAAATGCGATACGTATTCCCAAAAGCGAAATAGAGAATTATGATAAGAAGCCCATTCATGAGGAGTTATTGAAAAAAATCAATAAGAATCAAGTACAAGAAGAATTAGTTAAAACAATTGACGATACTAAAGTACCTTGAATTATGGCCAAGAAGAATTTAATACTGAAAGGGATAAAGTGAAAGATCCAGGGCAAGCTACTGGGCAAGCTGCGGGAGGGCTTAAAAAGTAGCAGGGAACGAAGTACTAATATTAGGCAAACCTTAATGACAAAGCACTAAGGTGGCACTTACGGATATACGAATCAGATAAGAAATGTGGTCTGGCAAAAATACATTGTCAGACCATATTTTTTAAGAATATTGGCTTTAATGAAGTACATTTGGTACCATAGTTTTGTAGTATAGTTTGCTTTGTTTGCCACTGTTATCAATCATTAAGTATTTTGGACCTGAGGTGTTTTTTACAAATTGTGCATAGTCATCAGATGGTCCATCGTCGTGTGGCTCGAAGAGTGCTACAAGGGTTTCATGGTTATCATATGTGTTCTCATCATAACTAAATTCACCTACTAGTATGAGGGAATTTTCATCATAGTGATGAAATTCAAAAGTATCATTATCTTGATTGACAGTTATTATTGGTTCTCTATATTCTTCGTAGCCTACAGTTATTATTGTTTCTTTACCTTCTTCATCGGTATACTTGTACTCGCCAACATAATTCGATAAATCTGGATAATCCCACATATAGGAATCATAGACTTGGCGATCTATATATTCTTCGGTCTCTGAGTTTTTAGCAGTAACAGTGGCCGAATGAGGTTTGACTTCTATAGTTCCATTCCAGTGATTATATTCATCTGTAAAGGAAAGTATATCTTCTGAAACATATTTTGCCGTACCACTAAAAGCAAAGGCTCGGTGCATGCCGATATAAAAAGAATATGTTCCGTCGGGTTGTTTAATAAGATCACAACTACCAGGGCCATCTTCATCTACATATATACCGCTATAATCAGGCTTTCCATCTTTGGTACTTTCATATTTTGCAGGTGTGTATTCTGCGATTACAAAACCGTCATATTCCTTCTTTAAAATATCTTGTGCATTGAATTCATCTAAACCAGCTCCTTCTTCAGATTCTTCCGATGCCTCCTGCTGTATATCGGACCAGGATCTACCTAACTCTATTTTTTCGTTCTCTTGTGTAGTGCCGCAACCAATAAGTATGCAGCTAAGTATTATTATAGTAAAAAGATTCTTTTTCATAAAATACCTCCGCAAATTAAAAACTTCTTGTGGCCGTTATCTTAAGTTGTCCACAAGAAATTATAAAAGGTAATTTACTATTTTTGACTTTGTTTGTCAAAGTGGACCCAAGGGACGGAGTTAGTGGTCCATTAATCTCAACCACTAGTACCATATTAGAACGATAATATGATAAAATAACAGAAGTTGTTTTGTTTTTTTATATTGTAGCGAAACTGTTCTAGAATAAAATTTTTGGAGAGAAAATGCGGACATTAATTATTGGGGCTAGTGGATTTCTTGGAGGAACAATCTATTACAAGCTTAAGAAAAGCGGACATGATGTTTTGGGGACTTATACAAGTAATAAAAGAGATAGCGATTTCATTAAACAAGATGTTTTTGATATTAACAGATTGATTACTTTGGTGGATGAATACAAACCTGATGTTATTATCTGGGCTGTCATGAACCATGAACGGGAGGAAGAGATTGCAGATAAGGTGATGCCCGTTTTATGTAATGCGATAGGTAATACCAGATTCATATTTGTCTCTACTTCTGTAGCCTATGAGAAAAATATGTCGGAAGACATAAAGCCATTTTTTAGGGGCGAGGATAGCTACAATTATCATTATTTCAATGGCAAGATTAAGTCTGAAAGTGTAATTAAGAAGCTATCAAATTATTGTATTGTACGTCCTGGCAGTATATACGGCGTTGACCCTTATGGAAAAATGGACAATAGGAGTCTTGCATTAAAGAGTCATGTGGATTCTGGAGAGGAATACATTAGGGCAAATAATATTGTGTTTAGCATCGTAGATGTTAATGAATTGGCAGATGCAATAATAGAGCTTGCTTCAAATAATTATGTTGGAATACTAAATATCTCGGAGGAGAAACCAGTATCCCATTATGATTTCAATAAGGCTCTCTGCAGAAAATATGGATGGGATGATAGCTGTATTGTTCCAAACGAGGAAAAGGAAAAAATATATTATTTTGATAACAGCTTAAGGAAAAAAATCCTTAAGACAAAAATCGGAGGTTTGTAGCGGACCTAGGACCATCGAGGAGGAGATATATGAGAACACGCGAAGAAGTTCTGGCTTATGGTTTGACTTTCGCATATACGTATCAGGATGCGCCTTTTCATGATGATAATTGGCAGCTTGTTAGGGTAAAACCAAGCAAGAAGGCTTTTTTGTGGACATATGAAATGGATGGCCACATTTGTCTTAATTTAAAATGCGATCCAGAATGGAGAGATTTTTGGAGACGCACCTACAAATCTGTTATACCAGGTTATCACCAAAACAAAGAGCATTGGAATACAGTAATACTGGATGGCTCCATCCCTGAAGAAGATATTAAAAGGATGATTGCTGAAAGCTATGATTTAGTTACAGATAGTCCTACAAAACGCATATACGAAGCTGTGAAAAAAATCCCTAAGGGCAAGGTGGCAACTTACGCTCAAGTAGCAGCCATGGCAGGAAACCCTAAAATGTGCAGAGCAGTTGGAAATGCTTTGCACAAAAATCCGGATTTTGAGAACATCCCCTGCTATAGGGTGGTAAATTCCAAGGGCGAACTGGCCGGAGAGTACGTTTTTGGCGGAGCTTGGGCTCAAAAAGAGTTGCTAGAAGCCGATGGAATAGAAGTCATTAATGGTAGAGTTGACCTGACAAAGTACGCAATTGAACCTAGGGGACGGGGTTAGTGGTCCATTTTGGTAAAAAGGGGAAGAAATATGACTGAAAAAGTATATGAAACACATCTTGGGAAAATTCATTATTGGATAAACAAGGATGCCGAAAACAAAAAGTGTCAGCTTGTGTTTTTGCCTGGACTTACTGCTGATCACAGACTTTTTGAAAAGCAGATTGCATTTTTTGAAGGTAAGTTTCCCATTTTTGTATGGGATGCGCCGGGGCATGCCTCTTCATGGCCATTTGATTTATCTTTTTCGCTTATGGATAAAGCAAAATGGTTAAATGGGATTTTGAAAGAAAATGGATTTGATATGCCAATAATTATCGGACAGTCCATGGGGGGATATGTTGGGCAAATGTATGCACAGCTTTTTCCGGAAAAGTTGAAAGGCTTTGTATCTGTGGATTCTGCGCCATTACAAAGAAAGTTTATGACGGGCATAGAGATATGGTTATTAAAAAGAATGGAGCCTGTATATCGTCATTATCCTTGGAAAATGCTATTAAAGCAAGGTTCAAAAGGCGTGGCCACATCGGAATATGGAAGATCGCTTATGCTAGATTTCATGATGACATATGACAATGATCAAAAGAGATATGCAGCACTTGCCGGAGGAGGTTTTCGAATTCTTGCGGAGGCAATTGAGGAGAATCTTCCATACGAGATAAAATGTCCTGCTATGTTAATTTGCGGAACGAAGGACCATGCCGGTTCTTGTATTAGGTACAATAAGGCTTGGCACAAGCAGACCGGAATTCCACTGCACTGGATTGAAGGAGCAGGACATAATTCAAATACAGATAAACCGGAAGAAATCAATCAGTTGATAGATGATTTTATTGAAAATACTGTAAATTGGAGCTTGTAGAGCCTGCATATTATTAGCAAGCGATTTATGGAGTAAAAAATGGTCTTATTAGTAATTGACATTCAAAAAGGAATTACAGATGGTAGATTATATAATTTTGATGTTTTCTTGAGAGAAACCAGGCGAATTATTGATGCTGCAAGAGAAAATAATGTTGAAATAATATATGTTCAGCACGATGATGGCTCTGGGACAGGTTTTTCTATAGGCGATGTGGATTTTGAGATAGCCGATCAGGTGGCTCCATACGTGTCCGACAAGATTTTTATCAAGAATATTAACAGCTGTTTTGGGAATAAGGATTTGGTGAATTATTTGCAGGAACTAGAAGATAAAAGCCTGATGATAGTTGGATTGCAAACGAATTTTTGTATTGATGCAACAGTAAAATCTGCATTTGAAAGAGGTTTCAAAGTAATTATTCCTAAGGAAACAAATTCAACTTTTGATAATGATTACATGGATGGGGAGACAACGTATAAATATTATAATGAAATGATGTGGCCCAAAAGATTTGCACAAGTCGTATCTGTAGATGAAGCTATTTCAATGATGAAATGGACCACTAACCCCGTCCCCTAGGACCATCGATGAGGAGGTATTATGAGAGAATTAGAGTTACACAGAGTATATAAGCATTTTAAAGGGAAATATTATCTTGTGGAGGATGTAGCTTTTGACTCAGAAACGCAAGAGGAAATGGTGGTCTACAGAAGATTGTATGATGATGGTTCACTTTGGGTTCGCCCTAAGGAAATGTTTTTATCTGAAGTAGACCATGTAAAATATCCAGATGTGAAGCAAAAATATAGATTTGAATTGCAGGAGAATTTGTAATTGATATTTGAAAAGTTAGCATTGCGTTTCAAGGATGAGTGTGTTTGAAGAAGGAAATAAAAATGGAACTTGAATTAAAGAAATTACCTTATCAATTTTCAATTTGTAAATTATCCCATATATCTGATATTGACCTTGAAAAAGAATTCTTTTTCGTAGGAAAAACAGATGAGGAACTTTCTTTAGTGTGTAAGACAGAGGATGTACCAGGGAAGGTTATAGACCGCGATGATGCTTGGCGAGGATTTCGCATTCAGGGCGTGCTAGAGTTTTCGTTGATTGGGATACTATCAAAGATAACAGCTATACTTGCTGAAAATAAGATAGGTATTTTTGCTGTTTCAACCTTTAATACGGATTATATATTGGTAAAAGAAGAGAATTTTGATAAGGCGCTTAAAGTACTTGAAGCAGCAGGATATGTTATTGCCTAAATGTATTAGAGGAGAAAGGAATCGTAAGAATGGAAACATGGTATTACACAGTTGTAAGCATAGATGGTGATTATGCAAATCTTAAGAGGACAGATATAGAGTCAGATGAGTTGAAGCTTGTTGCAAGAGCCCTTCTTCCAAGCGA
>JAILGH010000064.1 GCA_024697025.1 Pseudobutyrivibrio sp. | reverse complement strand
TGATAATATTCCTGAAATACCCACTAATGCGATAATTGTAATTACTACTGCTGGAAGTAAGATAAGCAGCAGCTTTGTCTTAATTTTTCTTTGCCTTCTAACTTTTGTATTTTTGGCCATAACTTTCCTCCTCGTACATCATTACTGGGAATAAATACATATTACTCCCTTTTTGTCTCTTTGTGCCATATTTCAAAATAAGTTCATAATTATTTTAAAATTCAAAATACTTATACTTCTTAAGTTTTCTCCCTTATAAACATAAAAATGGAGTCTGAATCCTTTCGAATTCAGGCCCCCATTAATTATCCTATCTTCTATATCTAGCTTGCTCGTATTTGGCTCGCGTTCTAACACAATTCTTTAAATCCTGAAGACGGCTTTCGATATCCCCATCACCGATTACCACATCAATTGAAGATGCCATGTTGTCTATCAACAAATCATCAAAGTCAAGTGTTGGCGTCGCCACTAGCAGCTTGTACTTGTCTTCGAATGAATCGGCGTCAAGAAACTCTACCAAAATCGGGTTGATCTGCTCGTTATCTATATCACTCATGTTGTGCCTCCTTTAGAATGAATTTGTATAATATATATGTCTAGCTAAGTCAGGAGTTCCAAAATCAACAATAATAATTCCATAACTTGTATTATCTTTCAAGTCATATTCTAAAATTAAATCATTTAATGTGCTGGCATAACCCTTCGGATGTCCCAGCTTTCCATCCCCAGCTGTGCTAACAAAATTCAGGAAAAATGTCCCCGAATCAGCCTCGCAATTCTCTAGCCCATCTACAACCGCATCGTATTTATTCTCAACAGAATATTTATATCTATCCTGTACCCACATTCTGAAAGAATCATTTACGTATAACTCATAAGGAATATCTGTAGGGGTAACATTGCCTTGATCTACCCATGGCATCTTGAGTCCCTCCGAAAAGTCTCCGTCTTTATCAGAAAACCTTGTAGCCAAAACAACCTTGCCTCTAACTTCCCCTAAAGTAGGTATATCTTCACCAGTATACCAAACATTTCGGTTAGCCTTAACCTCCTCCATGAGAAGCTTTTGAACCTCTGCTGCTGTGTGGTCATCATCCTCCATCTTGACGTTTACCATAACAGTCTCATTTGGATGGTCCTGTAAAAACTTGTAAATGCTGTCTGTCACATCCTGAAGGTAGAGATAGTCGGAAAACAGATTGCCGTCCACATGGCAATTAACAATACCATGCACAAGCTTTAGCTTGTTTCCGTCGTCATTCTCATCCACAGCAACTCTAAGATCTAAATATCTGTAACCATCTTTTAATTGTTGAGAGATATCAGTGTCCTGACATCTGGCAGCAAACCCAAAAATAACATTCTGAGTGCAGCTATCATGGGTGCCAGGTAAAGTAACTTCAGAAAGGTATGCCTCATCTGAAAGAAAACTCATCCAATTGCTGGTATCGGAATATGGTACCGACATATCAATATCCACATTCACAGATGCATCATCATCGCCTACGAATAATGCGACTAAAATAACCACGATTATGGCAATCATAACACCGCTAATTATTCGAAATATCTGTCCTTTATTCATTAGATACATCCCCCCCTCTTAGTTTATGGTTTTATTTTAGCATTCTTTAATCACCGATAAAAGGAAAAATGGCACCATTGCATAATGTTCCTTTATTTGCTAACATTTTTTTAGTTGTTTGGAGGTTAATATGATAGATCGAAGCAGATTACTGTCATTGGGATATTATAAGAAGGCGCCATCCTTTACTGGAAGCGACAAAAATAAATGTTACAAAATCGAAAGATTTCGCCAGGAGGACTCTGAGACAGACCAATTTATGGCAACCATTTGGCCTGGTCCATTTAGCTCAGACAGCACTCCTGATGATAAGAAGCAGACTCACCTAGCAGACTTTTCCGAGGAAGGTCTACAAGAACTAGTAGACTGGATGAATAGTGTGGAAGTTTAATAATCTAGAGGTAATCTAGAGGGACGGAGGTGGTGGTCCGGGGGGACGGGGTTAGTGGTCCATAATGAACTATTATGGACCACTATCCCCGTCCCCCCGGACCACCACCTCCGTCCCTCTTAACTTTCTTTCGAAAGCTTTTTATTTACGTACATAAGCCTGTCGGCTCTCTTTACAAGGTCCTTAATATCTTTGTCTAACTCAGGGTCATATATAGTGTCACCGATTGCAACTCCAATATCAAAGATATGGTTGCCCTCGAGATTAGCTGTATAAATCTTTGCATAAAACAGCTTTTTAAGACGCTCTCTATTAATATCTTTCCCATTTGGAATAATACAACAGAACTCATCTCCACCTGTTCGGTAGCAGTTACCGTATTTACCATATACACTATTGAATATATCAGCAACAGTGGTAATGAACTGATCGCCTGCCGCGTGACCATATGTATCATTGCACTTCTTGAGACCATTGGCATCTGCCACAACAGCCACAACACCATCTAGCTTATCTGCTGCATTTTTATGAATCTCAAAGGCATTTCTATTGAATAAGCCCGTCATGGTATCGGTAAGAGCAAATACCTCAAGCTGCTTGGCGCGGCGTCCCTTTTCAATAACCTCATTGGCACCCTTGATTCTATCCCATGCAACCATTCCTACAAACACAAGGAAGATATATCTACCAAAAGTATCTGCATCTCCGACCTCGTTGTAGTAGAAAATAATATCTGTAATGATTGCTGACAATAAAAGCAATACTCCAAAGGCACAGATAACTACATTGCTTGAAAATCTCTTTTTAAACATTAGATAGATAATGCAGCCAATCATGTAAAGCATAGCAATAACTATAAATGCCTGTGGTATCTGCAGTGTCTCGCGATACTCTGCTATCTTGGTAAAATGCAGATAGCTAAGAACTATAACCTGAAGTGCTGCACTAGATATAGAAACTATCTTGGCCACCCTATTATGTATATTTAAATAGTAATCAAAGAACATGATAAAGCAAGGCACTACTAGCATCAGACAAAAATATGGGACTATGGAATCCAATATCTTGTTCTTTACTAATAGATTGGTAATATCAGTCTCGTTTAAAAACCAAATGCCCGACATAAGTGAAAATAAAGCAAGATACACCAACTCCTTGTCAAGCAACAGCTTGGAATGCATCAAAGCATAATAAACAATAAGTCCCATTCCCAAAAGCACAAGCAGAATACTTGCTATAAACTTTGGCATGGAACAATTAATAAGCTCGTCGTACATCTCGTAAGCGGAACCTATATAAAATGTAGGAACGTAACTCTCCACAGTCTTGTATACCGGCTTTACTACAATTGCAATCTTGCGCATATTATCATTGATATCGATAAAGTTGTAAGTAGAACCAGTTGTAGAAGTCCAGAAGCCCCCAGTAGTATCAAAGCTATAAATCTCGCGATTAGAGTTATAGGCCTTGATTATCTGATGGCTTGTATAGAATCGAATTGCAGAATAATGATAATCATAATCGGAGAGATCAAAGAAATACTCCTTAGACCCATCCTCAAGAGATGCCACAGTATATGGCTCAATTTCCTGAGTATATGAGTCTCCAATAAAAATACGGTCAGTAAATAATTGGCATACAGCAAGAATGATAGTACACGCAATTATCAACCCAATATTCAAATGTTCAAATAGGGAAAAAGCTGCACCCTTCTTGATTATTTTCTCCATTACTTCACCGTTATACCTAGCGTTACATGATATAACTGTTCATAAAAAAATCACAGTTCTGTAACATTATACAACCTGAAATACATATTATCAAGAAAATTCTATGCCAGAAATCCCTTAATATAAGGGTGTAACTTATCAGTTTCCAAAATGTAGCTCAAATGGTCCTCCCCTGGGAGTATTGTTAAACTACAATCTAAAATAGTTTCCGAAATCTTAAATGTTTCTTTCTCTTTGATACAATCCTTTTCCCCGGCAAAAACCATGGCTGGCACTGAAATTCTTCGCAATTCCTCCGAAGAAATATCCGGCTCAGTAAGCATCATAAGAATCCTTGGGTCCCCAGTTTTCTTATAAGCCTTTTTCATTTCTCTAAACTCTCTATGACTAATGCCCGCTGGAGATAGATTGGCTCCACAGCATATAATTCCCGAAAGCAAATTACTTGCCTTGATGGCAACAAGCAAAGCGACAATAGCACCGTCCGAAAATCCAAGCAGATAAGGCTTTTCAATATCAAGAGCATTTATAAGGTTGATAACATCCTCCGCCATATCTTTGTAATGATATTCTTTAGGAGTTGCACTCTCACCATGGCCTCTTGAATCCAATGCATATACTGTGTGCTCCTGGCTTAGCTTTTCTGCAAGGGGGTCAAATATGTGATGATCCTCCCTATTTCCATGTATAAGAATAACCGGCGAGCCCTCGCCGGTCTTTTCATAGCATAAGATTTGTGAATTAAGCTGAATATACATAATCCGTCCTCTTTAATAGTCTTTCAGTAATAATTATTTAGCTGCAATTACTTGCTTCATATCGTAGAGTCCTGCTGGCTTGCCTGCTAAAAACTTGGCGGCTTCAATCGAGCCCTTTGCAAATACGCCCTTAGAGTAAGCAGTATGCTTGATTGTGATAACCTCATCAAGTCCTGCAAAAATAACCTCGTGCTCGCCAACAATATTACCGCCTCTAACTGCAGAAATACCAATTTCCTTCTTAGGTCTCTTCTCTCTTCTGTCAGCTCTGTTATAGCAATACTCGTACTCGTTGTCCAATGCCTCGTTACAAGCATCTGCAAGAGCAAGCGCTGTTCCACTAGGAGCATCAAGCTTTTGATTGTGATGCTTCTCAACGATTTCAACATCATAACCTGCATCTACGAATACCTGTGTTGCCTTCTTGCATAAATCAAACAATGTATTGATACCAAGTGACATGTTTGCAGAACGAAGAATTGCCACATTCTTGCAAGCTGAGTCAACATGAGCCAACATCTCGTCAGATAAACCAGTTGTGCAAAGTACCACTGGCTTATTGTTCTTCTCACAGTAATTTACAAGACCATCAACTGCTGCTGCATTGGAAAAGTCGATTACTACATCGAAATCTACGTTAACATCATCAATTGAATCAAACACAGGATAATCATTATCTATGCCCTGGAATTTATCAACGCCAGCAACTATAGTTACATCTGCGTCGTTCTTGCACAAATCTGTGATTACTCTTCCCATGTGACCGTTACAGCCATGCATTAAAATCTTTGTCATTTAAAGTCACCTCAATTTAAAAAATTAATATTATTCGAAAATAAATTTATATTTTCAAAGTCATCCACCCGGGAACGGCTTCGTTTTGTCCTGCTTTCCTTGTACGCATTCTTGTCTGCATACATTGCCTTGTCAGCCTTTACTACAGCTGCATCAAAATCATCTCCTGGATTGTACATGTTGATACCAAAAGAGCAGGTATATGGTGTCTCTTTTAGCTTTTCTCTAACATACTCCACCAACTCCTTGGCTTCGGAAAGTGATGCCTTGATTCCTAAAATCATGAACTCATCACCACCTGTTCGGTAAAGAATAAACTTGTTGGTCTTTACACTTCGAACAACCTCGGCGAAGGTAAGTAACGCAATATCTCCAGACTTGTGACCATAGTTGTCATTTATAAACTTCAAGTCATTTAAATCCATGGAAATAATAGCAATTTGATTTCTCGCATACTTTGCCGCATCAGCGTAGAAGCATCTGCGCTTGTAACAGCGTGAAACTGAATCTACATTATATCTCTCGGCGTACATGTACATGTAAAGGAAAATTATACAAACTGCACTTGAATTAAGTGCACAGTTAGGGAAAATCTTTTCATTTTCAAAAATTACACCAACCGCAGTCATCATAAGCATGCTAAGCATTGTGACTGCATCTCGCTGGAAGCCTTCAAACCATTTCTTGATGCATATCCTAAGGGCAAGGGCCATGTATATGATAGCCTCTACGAATATTACATTGCCAAGTGGTCCGCGAACATACTCATTGTCCGGCGTAAAGTAGAATACTTCCCTGTTGACTGGCGCCATAAGGAGTACCACTGAAGCAACTATGAACGGAAGCCAAATAACTTTGTCATTAACCTTGTTAATGTCCTTTATAAAAATCCTAAGGACACTGACTTCCATGTAGCCTTCAGCAATAAGCTTGATTATCCTTGCCACATACCTTAGGGGATTAACCGTAGGTTCCAAGGCATAATGCATATCCAAATAGGACATTATCAAAGCTATACACAAAGCCGTGATGGTATAGATAAATTTCTTGCGTAAATCCCTGTCAAAGGAACGCATTGTTACAATGAAAATGATAAGCGTAACACATACAACCAGCCCAATGTATGTGCCACCATCCAACCCCATAAACAATTTACACATAACAGACTTCTCTCCTCCCAGAAGATAAACGACTAGCCAGAGGGTTATTTCTCTGGCTTTACGTTTAATACATTATCTGCAATTTCAAACATGCCTGGTGTAATATTTAAACCAGTAATGATTACATTGGTGCTGATAGAACGGCAGCTCAATGCATCTATGATATCCTGCTCAGAGACAATCCCCTCGTCAACGACTCCAAGCAGCTCGTCAAGAATTAGCAAATCACATTCACCTGTGCCCATAACTTTCTTGGCATAGTTCAGCCCATTTTGAATGTTAAGCTTTTCTTCTTGCTTCTGTTCATCAGTGAGAGAGTCAAATCCCTCTTTTGTCCGCTCAAATCTAAATACTTTGATTTCTGGCTCAAGCTTTTCAAAGTACTCTGAGTTAATCTCTGATTTGAGAAACTGTATTATGATTGCGGTCTTACCTTCAGCAGCAAAACGAATTGCATTTCCAATTGCCGCTGCAGTTTTCCCCTGACCTGTTCCGTGATAAATTTGAATTGTTCCCTTTTCCATTTATCCTACTTTCTAATGCTAGCTCTCTTTCTCATAAGAGGATCAAGAATTCTCTTGCGGATTCGAAGAGACTCTGGTGTAACCTCAAGAAGCTCGTCTACATCAATGAAATCCAAAGCCTGCTCTAAGCTAAGCACCTTTGGTGGTACAAGTGTAAGCGCTTCATCAGCAGATGATGAACGAGTATTTGTAAGATGCTTTTTCTTACAAACGTTAAGCTCGATATCCTCCGCACGAGAGCTCTGACCAATAACCATTCCTGAATAAACCTTCTCGCCAGGTCCGATGAAAAGTGTTCCACGCTCCTGTGCTGAGAAAAGTCCATAAGTAACAGACTCGCCAGTTTCATAGGCGATAAGCGAACCTTGCTTACGGTAAGCAATATCACCCTTGTATAATTCATAACCGTCGAAAATTGTATTGATTATACCATTTCCTTTTGTATCTGTCATGAATTCTCCACGATATCCAATAAGACCTCTTGCAGGAATCTTGAATTCGATACGTGTAAAACCACCTGTAATAGGTGTCATATTCTGAAGCTCGCCCTTTCTCTGAGAAAGCTTCTCGATAACTGCACCAGTAAACTCATCTGGAACATCTACATAAGCGCGCTCCATTGGCTCAAGCTTGTGTCCCTTTTCATCCTCATGATAAAGAACCTCTGCCTTTGATACTGCAAACTCAAAGCCCTCACGTCTCATGTTCTCAATAAGAACTGAAAGATGAAGCTCACCACGACCTGAAACCTTAAGTGAATCTGGTGAATCAGTATCCTCTACTCTAAGTGAAACGTCTGTATTAAGCTCCTTCATAAGGCGCTCTCTAATATGACGTGATGTAACATACTTACCTTCCTGACCAGCAAGTGGGCTATCATTTACAATGAAGTTCATTGCAATGGTTGGCTCCGAAATCTTCTGGAATGGAATTGGGTTTGGTGCATCAACTGCACAAATTGTATCACCGATGTGAATATCTGCTATACCTGATATAGCTACGATAGAACCAATGTTGGCCTCATCCACATCAACTTTGTTAAGTCCGTCAAACTCGTAAAGTTTTGAAATTCGGACCTTACTGCTCTTGTCTGCATCATGTGCATTTACAACAATTGCATCCTGGTTAACCTTTACAGAACCATTCTCTACCTTACCGATACCGATACGTCCAACGTACTCGTTGTAATCGATTGTAGAAATAAGTACCTGAGTAGGTGCCTCTGGGTCACCCTGTGGTGCTGGAATGTAATCGACGATTGTCTCAAACAATGGCATCATATCCTTGTGCTCATCGTTTAAGTCCTTCATTGCATAACCTTCCTTTGCACTAGCATAGATGAATGGGCAATCAAGCTGCTCATCTGATGCGTCCAAATCCATGAAAAGTTCTAACACTTCATCGATAACCTCATCTGGACGAGCCTCAGGTCTATCAATCTTGTTAATACAAACAATAACTGGTAAATCAAGATCAAGTGCTTTCATAAGAACGAACTTGGTCTGAGGCATTGCGCCTTCAAAAGCGTCAACTACAAGAACAACACCGTTTACCATCTTAAGTACACGCTCAACCTCGCCACCGAAATCAGCATGGCCTGGTGTATCGATAATGTTAATCTTGGTATCCTTGTAATAAACTGCTGTATTCTTTGAAAGAATTGTAATACCACGCTCACGCTCAATATCATTTGAGTCCATGACACGCTCTGCAACTTCCTGGTTCTCACGGAATACACCTGACTGCTTTAAAAGCTCGTCTACAAGTGTAGTCTTGCCGTGATCAACGTGGGCGATAATCGCAATGTTTCTAATATCTTCTCTACTCTGAACTGACATAAAAATTCCTTTTCTACTGTAACTAAAACCACTACTACAGTAAAAACCCCAAATCCGAACAATCTACTCTCTGAATTCCACTAGTTTTCCACGTCAGTTACGCATACAAGCCTTGATGTCACTCCGTCGCGAGATTGGCTCCTTGAGTAACATCAAGAGCTAGTCTGCTACTGACATTAAATCATCAAACTAGTTCATCTATAATCAATTCCCGATTGTTCTCATTTAAATTTTTTATTTAGAATCAAACCCAATTCCCAGTGAAAAATTTTTATTTCACCGGAACAAGTACATCTTTGCCACCCATGTAAGGTCTCAAAGCCTCTGGAATTGCTACGCTGCCATCCTCGCGAAGATTGTTCTCGAGGAATGCAATGAGCATACGTGGTGGAGCAACAACTGTGTTGTTAAGTGTGTGTGCAAAGTACTTGCTGCCATCCTCGCCCTTAACACGAATCTTAAGACGACGTGCCTGAGCATCCCCAAGATTTGAGCAACTACCAACCTCAAAGTACTTCTTTTGACGTGGTGACCAAGCCTCTACGTCGCAAGACTTAACCTTAAGATCTGCAAGGTCTCCAGAGCAGCACTCAAGTGTACGAACTGGAATATCTAAGCTTCGGAATAAATCAACTGTGTTCTGCCAAAGCACATCATAGTATTTCTTTGACTCCTCTGGCTTACAAACAACAATCATCTCCTGCTTTTCGAACTGATGAATTCTGTAAACACCACGCTCCTCAATACCATGAGCGCCCTTTTCCTTACGGAAGCATGGGCTATAGCTTGTAAGGGTATAAGGAAGATTAGCCTCGTCATTGAGAGTATCTATAAACTTACCAATCATAGAGTGCTCTGATGTACCAATGAGGTAAAGGTCTTCGCCCTCGATTTTGTACATCATTGCATCCATTTCTTCAAATGACATAACACCAGTAACTACGTTTGAACGAATCATAAAAGGTGGAATACAGTATGTAAACCCTCTATCAATCATGAAATCACGAGCATAAGAAATTACTGCTGAGTGAAGGCGTGCAATGTCTCCCATTAAATAATAGAAGCCATTACCAGCAACCTTTCCTGCCGCATCCATATCGATACCGTTAAATCTCTCCATGATATCTGTGTGATATGGAATCTCGAAATCAGGAACTACTGGCTCGCCAAACTTTTCAATTTCTACGTTGCAAGAATCATCTGGACCAATAGGTACTGAAGGATCGATGATGTTTGGAATCTTCATCATGATTTCTTCTACCTTGTCAGCAAGTTCTTTTTCAACTGGCTCTAAGTCCTTGATTTTCTGCTTGAGGCCTGCGACCTCAGCCTTTACAGCTTCAGCCTCATCCTTCTTGCCCTGACCCATAAGCGCACCAATCTGCTTTGAAGCCTGATTCATCTTTGCTCTCATGTCGTCAGCTTCCTGCTGTGCAGCACGTCTCTTGTCATCAAGCTCAATAACTTCATCTACAAGACCAAGCTTGTGCTCCTGAAACTTTTTCTTGATGTTTTCTTTAACTGCATCTGGATTCTCACGCAAAAACTTAATGTCTATCATTTTCTCTCTCCTAGTTCTATATCTAATAATTCCTTCAATGCTTACTTAGGCATCTTTGAAGTCTTAAAGATGTACCAAAGCTGTGTTGCAATGAAGATTGATGAATATGTACCAGCAATTACACCAGCAAGGAGTGGTAATGCGAACTCTCTGATAGAGGAAACACCTAAGATGAGAAGCATAAGTACCATGATTGCTGTAGTGATTGATGTTGAAATACTACGTGAAAGAGTCTGAGCAAGTGAGCTGTTTGCAAGCTCCTTAAGTGACTCTCTTGTCTCTGTTCTAATTGCCTTGTGGTTCTCACGGATACGGTCGAATACGACAATTGTATCGTTGACTGAGTAACCTATAACTGTAAGCATACATGCTATGAATGCTGCACCTACTGAAAGTCTGCAGAATGCATAAAGTGCAAGTACGATAAGTACGTCATGCACAAGGGCAATGATTGCTGATGAAGCGAATCTGAGGTCCTTAAATCTGAACCAGATATAAACAAGCATGAAAATTACGGCTACGATAACGGCAATTGCTGACTGAGAACGCATCTCGCCAGAAATTGTTGAACCAATATTCTGAGCTGTGATTGATTCTTCTGTAACGCCATAGTTCTTCTCTAACATATCTGCAAGAGCGGTTCTCTCTTCAAGTGAAAGTGAACGTGTCTTGAAGATTACCTGATTAGTTCCATCAACTGTACTCTTCTGAACTGCTGCGCCATTAAGAGTCTTTTGAATGTCAGGAATAATCTTGTTGTTGATTGTGTCATCAGCCTGAGCTTCCTTAAAATCAACTGTTGTTGATGTACCGCCAAGGAACTCAAGTGAGTAGTTAAGTCCCTGACCCTTAGTTGCCTTAAATGCACCAATTGTAATTAAACCTGCTGCAATAATAACAACTGAAATACCAATAAAGATCGCTTTCTTTCCAACGAAATCAAACTTAGTAGGCTCTTTTGCCTCGCCGTAAAGCTTAGGGCTGTGAGCGCCTAATGCATAGAAAGCGTTCATAAGAATTCTTGTAATAACAAGTGCTGTAAACATTGATAAAACAACACCGAGTGCAAGTGTAATAGCAAAGCCCTTTACTGTACCTGAACCAAGTACGCCAAGAACTGCTGCTGCAATAAGTGTTGTGATGTTACCATCAAGGATAGCTGATAAAGCCTTTGAGAAACCTGTCTCGATAGAAGAAATAACTGGTCTACCTGACTTGATTTCCTCTCTGATACGGGCAAAGCAGATAACATTTGCATCAACGGCCATACCGATTGAAAGAATCATACCTGCGATACCTGGAAGTGTAAGTGTAATATCAAACTGCTTTAAGATAGCTGTAAGCATTACTGTGTAAAGTGCAAGTGCAATTGAAGCAACCACACCAGGAACTCTGTACATAATGATTAAGAAAATCATTACAAGAATCAAACCGATAGCTGCTGCAAAAAGAGAAGTCTTTAACGCATCAGCACCAAGCTGAGCGCCTACTACCTGTGACTCTAACTCTTCAAGCTCAATATCAAGACCACCGATTCTAATATATGAAGCGAGCTTATCTGCTGCTTCCATTGTCTCCATACCTGTAATTTCGCAGTTACCATCTGTAATCACCGACTGTACAGTAGGGTTAGAAATAAACTTACCATCATAGTAGATAGCAATGTGCTCACCTGTTACAGCTGCAACTGTAGTAGCCTTTGAGAATGATTCTGTTCCTTCGTCGTCAAACTTAAGAGCTACAACGTACTTTGTAGCACCTGTTGTCTGATCCTGCTCGGCTCTACCCTGAGCACTCTTAACATTGCTACCTGTAGCAATAACTGAGCCATTCTTTATTAAAGTATCGATGTCATAGTTAAGCTGACCTTCGATTTTGCCATCTGCTGTGTAATTAGCTGTATAGTTTGAATTACCATCTGCATCACGCTCTGAGATGAAGTAAAGTGTACCTGGTGTACCTAACTCCTCCAACAATGCGTTTGCATCAGTAACACCTGGAATCTCAACTGTGATTCGCTTGTCGCCTACACGATATACGTTAGCCTCTGTTGTTGAGCTCTCTTCACCAAGATCGTTTTCGATACGCTGCTGAAGCTTTAAGATAGTATCGTTCATCTGCTCATCTGTAGGCTTCTTTCCAACTGCTTCGTATGTGATACTTACACCACCGTCAAGATCGAGGCCAAGCTTTAAACCATCTTTCTTGTACTTAGCCATTTTCTTTTCGCTGAGCTGTAAGCTCGAATCATTAGCTTTAATTGTTCCCTGGATTACAGTAAAAGCATAAAAGCCGAGAAGACCTAAAATCGCTAATAATGCAATAAGCCAGGCAATCCCCTGTCCCTTTTTTAAACGTTTCATCATTGTTCTCCTATTTCGTTTATTTATCGTGCCCACTAGGCATCCTTAGATGCTGAGTGAACCTTAAGTGCTATTGCACACTCAATTCGTTTTTTCTGTAGTTCACAACCTACATGATAGTTACCAAGAATGCTTCCTGTGAAATTGAAAGCATTGGCTGCACAGCCACCGCTGCAGTAGAACCTTGCAAAGCAATTGCGACATTCCTCTTTAGCGTATACGTTGCAGTGCTTAAACTCGTTGACAACCTCTGTCTTTTTCACGCCGTTCCAAACGTCGCCTAAACAGAAATCTGTATTACCAACGAACTGATGACATGGATAGAGCTCTCCAGTAGGAGTAACAGCCATATACTCTGTTCCTGAGCCACATCCTGATAATCTCTTGTAGACACAAGGACCACCCTCCAAATCAATCATAAAGTGGAAGAAGTTGAAGTCCTCATCTGTGCCCTGACGACGCATCATCTCCGCCGCAAGATTATCATACTCTTCAAAGAGCTTTGGTAAATCCTCCTCACGAAGAGCATAATCGTCTGTCTCCTGAGCAACAACAGGCTCAACAGAAATCTGCTTGAAGCCTTGGTTTGCCAGATGGATAACATCCTTTGAAAAATCCAAATTGTTGCGGGTAAATGTACCACGAATGTAGTATTTATCCTGATTACGAGATTCTGCCAACTTTTTGAACTTTGGCATAACTATTTCGTAACTTGGAGCACCCTTTCTAAATGGACGCATAAGATCGTGTATCTCAGGACGGCCGTCGCAGCTAAGTACCACATTAGCCATTTCCTTGTTTGCAAACTCTTGTATCTCGTCGTTTAAGAGAACGCCATTAGTTGTAAGTGTAAATCTGAAATTCTTGTTATGTTCCTTTTCGATGGAGCGACCATAGGCAACAAGGTCTTTGACCACCTGCCAGTTCATAAGTGGTTCTCCACCAAAGAAATCCACCTCAAGATTTCTTCTGCTACCGGAATTGGCAACTAGAAAATCTAGTGCCTGCTTACCTACTTCATAACTCATTAACTCACGCTTGCCAGTGTGATACTCTCCCTCTTCAGCAAAGCAATACTTGCAAGCAAGATTGCAATCATGTGTTATATGTAAGCAAAGAGCCTTTACAACTGTAGGACGTGCTGTAAAGTCCTTAATCTTTGGCTCGTAATTGTCCTCAGTAAATAATGAACCATCCTCGATAAGCGAATCTATCTCAGATTGAATCTCCTTAAGCTCGGCTTCAGAAACCTCTGAATGTGTCGCCTTCATCTTGGCAAAAGCTGACTCCTTACCAAGCTCCTGCCAAAATCCTAAATAGTCGTAAGTGATGTCATCAACCACGTGGATGGCGCCACTGTTAACATCAATAACAACATTATAACCGTTGTTTTTAAACTGGTGTATCACTGAAAAAATGTCCTTTCATAAACGCACAATAGACCGTTCCCTAAAAATAGAGACCGGTCTTGGCGTTGAATATAACTTGTTCGACAAGCAGATTATTTCTGCTCACAGCTCTGGTTACCAACTGTACAAGAAGTCTTGCAAGCTGACTGACATGAAGTCTGGCACTCGCCACAGCCGCCTTCCTTAACAGTGTTCTGTAATCTCTTAGTATTTAATGTCTTGATGTGTTCCATAATAATCTCCTTTTCGTATTCTCCAGGCCGAGGCCTAGATAGATAAAATAAATTATACTACAGCCAACCCAAAATAGGAAGTATTTTAATAGGTACTATCTTATTCTTCGTCAGCCTTTTGAGCATCTTTACTTGCTTCTGTAGGATTTTCTTCCTTGGCATTTACAACTGCATTGTCAACGCAGAATTCTGTTGCCTTTTCTGTAACGTAAGCGAGCTTAAAATATCTTTCTCCATCAAAGCCATCTACTGTGTAATCCTTGTATAATGAATCAGCACTATCATAGCCAAAGGATTGGATAATTCTTTCAATAAATTTATTGTATTCTTTACCATCTGCTTTGATTCCCTCTGCCTCAGCAATAGCCTGGAGGATAAGCTCAGTCTTAGTATCTTCCTCAATTTCCGCCTTTAGAGACTCCATAGCAGCCTCGTAGTCAGTGCCCATTGTCTCATAGTAATCCTTTAAAGTCATTGAAGGGTCATTAGACATTTGCTTAAGCTGCTTTTCCTGCATACCTATGACCATGTCAATTCTTGCCTGAACCAATGCCTTTGGAACCTCTTTTACCTTGGCATTGTTGATTAATGTATTTAAAACTGCCGTCTTAGTATCGTCCTGACGATTCTGCTCTAGCTGCTGCTTGTAGTTTGCCTTTTCCTGCTCAATATACTGCTCTACTGTTTTGGCACCAAAGTTTTTAGAAACAATTTCATCAGTAAGCTCCTTTGATGAACTAATTGGCTTTGCAATGTAATTAACCTTGAAAGTAAACACTACTGTCTGACCAGCCAAATCTTCATTGCCATAATCCTTTGGGAACTTAACATCGTAGGCTACCTCTTCGCCCACCTTGTGACCAACAAGGCCTTCGCTAAATCCTTTAATATATCCAGACTGACCGCCAGCCGCACAATTGTTGGCAATATCAATATTTTGATCCTCTGCAGAGCCACCATCAAAGGCCACTCCATCCTGAGAGCCTACATAATCTACATTTACAATAGAATCTTCCTTAATCTCAGTCTTGCCTTCGTCTGGTATATAAAGTCCAGAATCTGCAATCTTATCCTCGAAATCATCTTCAAAAACCTTATCTGAGTAGTTATAATGGCCCTCTATTGTAACCTCAAGGTTCTTGTATTCTCCAAGGGTAACTAAATCATTAACATTATATTCAATAGTTGGGACTTCTTTATCCTTTTTAGTTTCCTTCTTGCTATCCTTTTCCTCTGATTTACCACAAGCAATCATCGAGATAGCCATAACTCCTACCAAAATCCCCGCAATTACTCTTTTTTTCATGTTATCATCCTCACCTTTATTTCAATTATAGTTTCTAACCTATTTGTTTTGAAAAAGCCCTTGTATTCTAACATATAAATGAAGGCAACGCAAAAATGACCGAGAATCCTCTCCCTAGACATAGAGTAAGCTCCCTCACCACCGAGGGAGCTTTATACGTTTTATTTTTTAACTTTTTTCTTT
>JAILGH010000090.1 GCA_024697025.1 Pseudobutyrivibrio sp. | reverse complement strand
GTATAGTTTTAAATGATTCCTCCAACATTTGTTCAAAACTCATTTCTGACATTTCTTTTGAACCTCCTCGATAATATTGTTTGGGGTGGAAGCCCCTGCGGTAATACCTACACTTTCAATGGAACCAAGGTCAGAAGGCTGGAAATCATCCGCCGTCTGTATATAGTAAGTATCGTTGCATCGTGTTTTGCATATCTCATACAACTTTTGGGTGTTAGATGAATTTTTACTTCCAATAACAACCATGGCATCTACTCTACCAGCTATTTCAGCCGCTTCAACTTGCCTTTTGTTAGTCGCATCGCATATTGTATTCAAAACAATAATATCATAACCTTTTTGCTTTATAATTTCAACTAATTCTTGAAATTTCTTATGGTTAAAGGTGGTTTGAGACACAATACAAACTGTCGACTGAGAATTAACTGAAAAGTTAAATGCTGATTCATTATCGGAAATAACTGAATACGCATTTCCGTTAATCCATCCAACAATACCTCTAACCTCGGGATGCTCAGGATTGCCAATAATAACAATATGTTCTCCTGCTTTTGAGTGCTCGTCAACAGCTCGGTGAATCTTTTTAACAAATGGACAAGTGGCATCAATAATAGTATGCCCCTTTGCCTTAAGAGACTCCTCAACTGCTCTAGTAACACCATGAGAACGAATAATAACTGTGCCAGGCTCGTAATCATCCACTCTGTCCTCTTCCATTACCTGCACACCATTTTCCTCAAACTCACGAACCACCTCTTCGTTATGAATGATTGGTCCATAAGTATAAAGTGGCTTGGAGCCATCCTGTATTTGCTTTTTAACTACATCAACAGCTCTTTGAACACCAAAACAAAAGCCTGCTGATTCTGCCAATATAACTTTCAAAATCCACCTCAATTATTTGCATAAATCTATAATTGTATTTACAACCTCATCGATTGTCATATCTGAGCTATCAACTAAGACAGCATCATCAGCCTGCTTTAAAGGGCTGATTTCGCGGTGAGAATCTCTGTAGTCTCTCTCCTCAATATCTTTTGCTATCTTATCAAAATCAGGAGTCTCTCCCTTTGCTACAAGCTCATCGTATCTACGCTTTGCTCTACACTCGACAGAAGCTGTAAGGAAAACCTTAACATCGGCATTTGGAAGGACAACAGTACCTATATCACGACCATCCATAATTACATCAGTTGTCTTTGCAAGCTCCTGCTGTAAAGCGACAAGCTTAGTGCGAACAGGCGCATATACAGATGATGCACTAGCCATGTTTCCTACTTCTTCTGTACGAATAAGACCTGTTACATCCTCACCATTTAAAATAACGTGCTGTGCCCCATCCTCATACTTGATTGAAACATTTATATCATCAACAACAGATGCGATTTTGGCCTCATCATCTGAAGCGATACCTGCTCTAAGGAAATAAAGTCCCATAGCGCGATACATGGCCCCAGTATCCACGTAAACATAACCCATTTTCTTTGCAACAGCCTTAGCTATCGTAGATTTACCTGCACCTGCAGGTCCGTCGATTGCAACATTCATTGCCATAATTAAAATCCTCCGAATAAAATTGTATTATTGAATTGATATACCAGCCAAATAACCGGTAGACCAAGCAATTTGCAAATTAAAACCGCCTGTAAAGGCGTCTAAATCCAAAACCTCTCCAGCAAAGGAAAGTCCTTTAATGTTTTTGCACTGCATAGTGCTTGGGTCTATTTCCTTTACAGAGACACCTCCTTGAGTGATTATAGCCTCTTTAAACTCTCTAAGACCATTTATGGTAAAAGGAAATGCCTTTAGAAGAGACACAAGATTAGCTCGTTCTTCCTTGGTAATAGAGTTAATCTGTCTTTCATCATCAAAGTCCATAAGTTCAATAAAAACAGGAACCATAGATGAAGGAAGTAATCCTCTAAGAACGGTGCTAAGATGCTTGTTCATATTGTCATTAAAATCTCTAAGAACCCTTGCATCAAGCTCCTCATAAGACAGTGCTGGCTTTAAATCTATAAAAGCATTCAGACTGCCTTCTTCCTGAAGCCTCTTTCCAACAATAGAGCTAGCTGACAAAACAAGAGGTCCTGATACACCAAAATGTGTAAAAAGCATTTCACCAAAGCTATCAAAGAGCTTTTTCTTGCCACTAAAAATCTTTAAATTAACATTTTTAAGGGACAAGCCCTGCATGCTCATTATGTAGCTTTCCTTGCAGTTGCATGGAACTAAAGCTGGTCTGCAATCAGTAACCTTAAGGCCCATGTCCTTAGCCCATTTCAAGCCATCTCCTGTAGAGCCAGTTGTGGAATATGAAAGACCACCAGTGCAAACTATAACATTATCGGCCTCAATTTGAGAGCCGTCAGAAAGCTTTATCGCATTTACGATATTATCTTTAATAATAATCTTTTGAACTTTAGTGTTAAGTAGAACCTTTATTCCATATTCTTTTAAACCCTTATCTAGCGATTTAGTAATATCAGAAGCATGGTCAGACTCAGGAAATGCCCTATTTCCACGTTCCACCTTGGTCTTGGTACCATGCATTTCTACAAAATCAATCATAGACTCTGGACTAAATGTATATAAGGCGCTATACAAAAATTTAGGATTACTAACTACATTTTTAAAGAAATCCTCCACATCACAGGCATTAGTAAAATTACATCTACCTTTTCCAGTGATATATATCTTTTTGCCAAGCTTCTCATTCTTTTCTATAAGTGTAACCATATGGCCACACATACCAGCAGCATATGCTGCCATCATGCCAGCAGCTCCACCGCCAATTACTACAACGTTACTCATTAATTTTCTCCGGGATAAGTCATTTTGATGGAATCCTCCACCATATCGATTTCATCGTTTTCGTAGAACTGATAATTGCTCCATACATTTTCAATCATATCTAGAGTCTCGGCTACATCGCTCTGCTTGCGATTGCAAAGTTCAACTATAAGCGCATTAATAACCGATAAAGGCGCTACCAAAGAATCTACAATAGAGTGCATATCACTTTCTGCAATAAGATTGCACGAGCTGTAAAGATTCATTGGAGAATGTATTGAGTCTGTAATTGTAATAACATTTGCCAATTGATTATTTGCAAACTCCAATGCCTTTAAGGTACGCATTGAATATCTTGGAAATGAAATGCCTATGATGCAGTCTTTATCTGTAATATGTATCATTTGTTCAAACAACTCACTTGTAGAGCTAGTCTGAAGATTGATAACATTGTCAAATATCATGTTTAGATAAAAGGCTAAAAATGACGCCAAAGGTGCACAGGAACGAAGCCCTACTACGTATATACGACGCGCATTAATAAGTGTTTCTATAGCATTTTCAAAGGCTGCCTCGTCTATATTTTCCATGGTGTTTTTGATTTTAAGTGCATCAGAAGAAAGCACAGATCGAAGCACTCCATTTTGTTCTATGCCACCATTAGTAATCTCTATTCTGTCGGAAGTGTTAAGCTTAGTGCGCACAAGCTCCTCCAAAGACTGTTGAAACTCAGGATAGCCCTTATAACCAATAAAAGAAGCAAAACGCACAACTGTAGACTCTGATACGCCGATTATCTCGCCAAGCTTTGCTGCAGTAAGAAATACGGCCTTATCATAGTTGTCGATAATGTAATTCGCCAAAAGCTTTTGGCCCTTTGACATTTTTCCATAGTTTTCGTTAATTTTTGTAATTAAATCTGTAGTTGTTGCCATTCATTACCCTCGTAAAAGACGTTAACAGTAACTCCCCCAACAATTATTTCAGATTCATAACTCTATCAAAAAGTATAGTAAAAAAAAATGAGTAATGCAAGATTTCTTGCATTACTCAAATAATCAAGAATTAAACAGGATAAGCCTTGTTTTCCTTGTCTGCCTTAGCAGGATCAACCTTGGTCTGCTGAGCTTCACGATACTCGAAGAACTCTGTAGCAACCTTTGGGAACAATGCGTATGAAAGAACGTCTTCATCCTGCTGCTTCCACTGCTTGCACTCCTCTTCGAACTTAGCAAGACCTGGCTCGATTAAGTCTGCTGGACGGCAAGTAATAGCCTTATCCTTGTCAGCGCCAAGAACCTTATCAACTACATCTGGGTTGAAAGGCTTAACTGTCTGACCGTACTTACCAAGGAGGATATCCTTAGTCTGCTCTGTAGCAACCTTATATCTCTCACCCATAAGTACGTTAAATACAGCCTGTGTACCAACAATCTGTGATGATGGTGTAACAAGTGGTGGCTCACCAAGGTCCTTACGTACACGTGGTACCTCTTCAAGAACCTCACGAAGCTTGTCTTCCTTGCCCTGTTCCTTTAACTGGCTGATAAGGTTTGAAAGCATACCGCCAGGAACTTGGTAACGAAGTGTGTTGATGTTAACACCAAGTACCTTTGTAGAAAGAAGACCGCTTTCGATGCACTCTTCTCTGTATGGTCTAAAGTAATCAGCGATTTCTGAAAGAAGCTCCTGATCAAAGCCTGTATCATAAGGTGTACCCTCGAATGCAGCAGCCATAACCTCAGTAGCTGGCTGTGATGTACCAAGAGCAAATGGTGACATAGCACAGTCGATGATGTCTGCACCAGCCTCTACAGCCTTGAGATATGTCATACTAGCAACACCAGAAGTGTAGTGAGTATGCATCTCGATAGGAAGCTTTGTAGACTCCTTTAATGCTGTAACAAGCTCAAAAGCCTTAGCTGGAACAAGAAGACCAGCCATATCCTTGATACAGATAGAATCAGCACCCATATCCTCGATACGCTTTGCTATATCCTTCCAGTAATCAAGTGTATAAGCCTCACCAAGAGTATAAGAAAGAGCTACCTGCGCGTGCCCTTTTTCCTTATTAGTAGCCTTAACAGCTGTCTCAAGGTTGCGGATATCGTTAAGGCAATCGAAAATACGAATGATGTCGATACCATTAGCGATAGACTTCTGTACAAAATATTCTACAACATCGTCTGGATACTGGCTGTATCCTAAGATGTTCTGTCCTCTGAAAAGCATCTGAAGCTTTGTGTTCTTGAATCCGTCACGAAGCTTTCTAAGTCTTTCCCATGGATCTTCCTTAAGGAAACGAAGTGATGCATCAAATGTAGCACCGCCCCAGCACTCTACTGCATTATAACCAACCTTATCCATCTTATCTATGATAGGAAGCATCATAGAGGTAGGCATACGAGTTGCAATAAGTGACTGATGAGCATCTCTAAGTATTGTCTCAGTTATTTTAACTGGCTTTGGACTAATATCTGCCATTTATTTTTCCTCCATATTTTTTACATTTTAGACACCAAAAATAGCCATGAATACACCGGCTGCAACAGCTGTACCGATTACACCAGCAACGTTTGGTCCCATAGCGTGCATGAGAAGGAAGTTTGTAGGGTCCTCTTCTGCACCAACCTTTTGAGATACACGTGCTGCCATAGGAACAGCAGATACACCAGCCGAGCCGATAAGTGGATTAATCTTTCCGTGAGTAATATGGCAAAGAATTTTACCAAATAATACACCAGCTGCTGTACCAAATACGAAGGCAACAAGACCAAGAACTACGATCTTGATTGTAGCCCAGTTGATGAATGCCTCTGCAGATGTTGAAGCACCAACGGATGTACCAAGTAAAATAACTACGATGTACATAAGTGCGTTTGAAGCCGTCTCTGTAAGCTGATTAACAACACCTGACTCTTTAAACAAGTTACCTAACATAAGCATACCAACAAGTGGAGCTGTTGTAGGTAATATTAAACAAACAATAATAGTAACAACGATTGGGAAGAGAATCTTCTCAAGCTTTGATACTGGACGAAGCTGAGCCATCTTGATAGAACGCTCTTCCTTAGTAGTAAGGAGCTTCATAATAGGTGGCTGAATAATTGGTACCAGTGACATGTATGAATAAGCCGCCACGGCGATAGGTCCCATCAACGCTGACTGACCTAACTTACCAGCCAAGAAAATAGATGTAGGTCCATCTGCTCCACCGATGATTGATACTGCAGCAGCTGCCTGATCTGAGAATCCAAAGAGGATTGCAAGAAGGTAAGCTGTGAAGATACCAATCTGAGCTGCAGCACCAAGCCAGAAACTGATTGGATTAGCAATAAGTGGACCGAAATCTGTCATCGCACCAACACCCATGAAAATAAGTGATGGAAGTATTGAATATTCATCTAAAATATAGAAATAATGTAGCAAGCCGCCAACTCCATTGGAGGTTTCCTCAGGTGATGCAATGATATCAGGATAAATGTTAACCAAAAGCATACCGAAAGCAATTGGCAATAACAAAAGTGGTTCATATCCCTTTTTAATTGCAAGGAAAAGGAAGAAACAAGCAACCGCTATCATGACATAGTTCCCCACAGTCAGATTGAAAAATGCAGTCTGATGTAAGAGGTTCGACAATGTCTCTCCAACGTAACTCATGTTTAATCCTCCTAAATTAGTTCATAGTTGCAAGAAGTGCTCCAGCCTCGACCTGCTGACCTTCGTTGCAGTTGATTGATGCAACAGTTCCGTCCTGAGGAGCAACAACTGGTGTCTCCATCTTCATAACTTCAAGAACTACAACAGCATCACCCTTCTTTACAGCAGTACCGGCTGCAGCTG
This sequence comes from Pseudobutyrivibrio sp., assembly GCA_024697025.1. Lineage (GTDB taxonomy): Bacteria > Bacillota > Clostridia > Lachnospirales > Lachnospiraceae > Pseudobutyrivibrio. The sequence goes on along the minus strand of JAILGH010000090.1, from coordinate 4,961 downwards.
CAATTTTAACAACCTTACCAGCAGCACCTGCTTCAATCTTAACGCCACCTGCAGCACCTGTTGAAACTGGTGCAGGAGCAGCCTTTGGAGCAGCTACAGGAGTAACTGGTGAAACGCCTGAGCCTCCCTTATCTTCTACAGTAACATCATAAACTGTTCCATTAACAGTAATTGTATAATTTTTCATGGATAAATCTCCTCCTAATATCTTTTCTTGATGGAACGAACTACAAAGGAATCTGTAGAAGCTCCTGTACTTGCAGCAATGGCTGCAGCAATAACAGCTACAAGCTGTAAATCATCTGTACTATCATTAGAACTCTTGGCAACAACTGGCTCAACTACCGGAGCATTATCCTGCGCCTCTTTCTTAGCCTTGATAGACTTTTCGATTTTTGGAATAATCTCAAAGATCTTGATTACGCCAGACATAACAACGAGCATTGCAAATACGATTGCGATACCCATAACTGTGTTTAATCCAGCTTTTTGCATTGTCTCGCCTAATGAGTAAATTGGCTCAATGTTGATTGCTGTAGGGCCTTTTTTAATATCATTTGCGTTGTAAACAAATGTAAGCTTTAAATCCCTCTTAGAGTAATCAGCAACGAGGCTTGCAGTAACAGTCTTACCAGACTTTTCAACTGATAAAGCCTTCTGTCCACCAATATTTATCTTTCCAATGTTGAATCCGCCAATGACCTTGTCATTGTCATAAAAATCAACAAATTCACCCTTTACTGGGTTGCACTCTTGTACTTCTTTGAAAAATTCAGCTGAAACTTCATCTTCGGAATCTTCTGACTGAGAAATATAGTACTCTAAAGTTGTCTCATCTAACGTATCAACGTTTTGAAGAGTAGACTTGAGAATCTCCTCGTAACGAGCTACTGGAAAGCCAGCAACCTCTGTAGGCTCTTTCCCACATCCAGTGAATCCAAATATTAAGGCCAAGGTGCAAATTCCGATTAAGAATTTCTTGTTCATATATTCACCTTTCTACGCCTAGAAAAACATTTCAAATCCAGCGATAATATATTTTCTTGCATCTGCCATAGATACGATTCTATCTACGTGACCATGAGCAGCTGCAGTCATTGCGCTATCCTGAATAGAAGCATAATCCTTCTCGATTGTCTCTAAATCAGTACCGTTCTCGCTAAGAATCTTAGCTGCCTTAGAAGCTTCCATTGCACCAACTGATGCAGAATCGAAAGCATAAACTAAATCAGCACCAAGTGACTTAGAGTTCATGAGAACATAAGCACTACCGTAAGCCTGCTTCATAATGAGGTTAAGCTTTGGAATGCTAGCATCTACAAATCGCTGTGTCATCTGAGCAAGAGCTCTTGGAAGACGCTTCTCCTGACATACACATGCCTTGAAAGCTGCAACATTTGTAAGTGAAAGGACTGGAATCTCGTACATATCGCAAAGATCAACAAAATCTGCTGCCTTTTCACATCCAGCTGCAGAAAGGAAAGCCTCTCCGTCAACTTCTCTGTTTCCAACCACACCGATTGTAACACCGTCAAGTTTCATAAGACCTGTAACGATTTCCTTAGCGAAACCAGCCTTAAGCTCAACGAACTGTCTATTGTCAGCAAGCTCTGTAGCAACTGCAGCAGCATCGCCAACTTTTGATTCAAGGCCTTCAGCTGCTCTGTTAAGATCGTCTGAAGACTCTGTAATATCGTTTGGAATCATTGAGATAACCTGTTTGATAGATGCAACAACTTCATCAAGTGAACCGTGCATATCAACAGTGCCAGCCTCATCAAACTGGAACTGAGCTGAAGAAGTATCACACTCATCTGCGCGATTGCCAGTTATAGCATCAGGTGAGTTGATAAATAAAGATGCACCATCAACCATGAATGTAAAATCTGCAAGAGCTGGAAGAACAGAAAGTCCACCACCACATTTGCCAGCCACACACATAAGCTGAGGAATAACTCCTTTTACGTCTGCAGCCTTTTCGATAACAGCACCAAGTGCCTCAAGCGCATCGAATGACTCCTGAAGACGTACACCCCCGCAATCAATAAAACCAATAACAGGAGCACCAACCTTAAGTGCCATGTCATATACTGAAAGGATTTTCTTTGCGTGCATTTCGCCAATTGTGCCCCCTAATACCTCGGCATTCTGGCTGAAAACGAACACTAAAGTTCCGTCAACAAGTCCATGACCAATAATTACTCCGTCTGATGGTTCTTTCTTTGCATCAAGATTAAAATCTGTATTGCGTGAAACAACAAGAGATTGTAACTCTACAAAGCTGTTGTCATCGAGCAATGCGTTGATTCTAGCCTGAGCTTGATTTGAATCATTACCCATCTTGTACCTCCATTTATATAAATATTTCAAATTTCTCGCAAGTCTAATAATATCCTTTTTTTAAGCCTATTTCAATGTAGTTTCGTTAAAAAATTGTCACAACTTTAACCCCAATATTTTGGGTAGATTTTTCCCATAAAATTAGCCGTATTGCATTGACACAACACGGCTAAAAATGTACGTAAATTAAATTGTAACTTCAACGTTATTTGCTTCGTTTTCTGCCTCCAATTTAAACTCCTCAATTTGGGTTTGAGAAAGCTCAGGAAGCTCATCAATTGAACTCACACCAAAGGAGCGCAAAAACTCTTCTGTAGTACCAAACAACATTGGTCTACCTGGTGCATCAAGACGACCAAGCTCTGTGCAAAGGCCAAACTCAACAAGCTTTGATACAGCAAAATCGCAGGATACTCCTCGAATCTTTTCAATCTCTGATTTGGTAATTGGCTGCTTGTAAGCAATGATAGAAAGTGTCTCAAGTAAAACATCCGTAAGTACGTATTTCTTTGGCTGCTTTGCTATTCTAATGAGGTACTCATAAATCTCTGGGCTTGTGCACATCTGATATGCTCCATCAAGCTCTGTAATTGCAATACCTCTATTCTGCTTTTCGTATGATGCCTTCAAAGAATTGATAGCTTCTACAATTTGCTTTTCATCTACTTCAAGAGCCTTGGCAATCTTTGATGGTTCAACAGTTCCACCCATTGCAAAAAGAATGCCCTCAACTATATTTTCAATTTCTTGTAAATCCATATTTCCTCCAATTAAGCCGCAATCTTCGACTCAATGATTATATCTGTGAAAGTATCTTCCTGTGTGATGAAAATCTGTCCAGCCTTCATCATTTCAAGAATACAAAGGAAGGTAACAACTATCTCAGTCTTTGAGTGAGCTGCCTCTAAAAGATTTCTAAAACTGAAGGTATTGTGGGCCTTCGCAAATGCGATAGTCCACTCCATCTTTTGTTCAAGAGATACCTCTTCTTTTTTAATCTTGCCGAAAGTAGAACGAATTGGATCTCGTCTATTGTCCTGACGCTTGAGAACCTGATTAAAGATATCATTGAGCTTGTTTAATGTAAGATCAGACATGAGCTCCTCTAAATCAACAGGCTGCTCGTACTTTAATACCTCTTCAGGAATAGTTGGCGCCTTGTAAAAAACAAGACTTGCATCCATCTGTCTATCTCTAAGCTGATAAGAAATGGTCTTGTACATCTTGTACTCCAAAAGCTGCTGTACAAGCTCAGCACGTGGATCCTCAGCCTCACCATCCTCATCATTCTTTTCCTCTTGAGGTAACAACATACGACTCTTGATATCAAGCAAGGTTGTAGCCATAAGCAAAAACTCAGACATAATATCTAAATCGCTATTGTCCATTGCACGGACATATTCCATATATTGATCAGTAATCTCAACAATTGGAATGTCGTAAATATCAACTTTATTCTTATCTATCAGATGTAAAAGCAAATCCAAAGGCCCCTCAAACACCTGCAGCTTAACATTCATTTCCAAGTCTTTTCTCCACCTAATCCGCCTGTTACGGCCACAAGCCATAGTAATTCTCAGCTCAACTAACATGTTTCGCTTGAGAATTCTTTGAGCTTGATTCCTACAGGCTCATCTAATTAAATAATTATCTTGCTTCGTAAAACTATCTTACTAAAGCAAAAATGGCCACACACCATTTCTAGCATGAGACCATTATAATCTACTATATTGTGTTATGTCAATACAACAACCACTATATTTAGTGTTTTCAGATAATTCTACATTGCTTCTAATGTCTTGCGAATTTCAATAATGAAATCACGAGAATTAAGAACTGTTGGATTAGAAATTGATGTTATAAGAGCTAAATCCTTTGTCATCTTTCCATCCTCAATTGTCTTAACGCAAGCCTTCTCAAGCTTGTCAGCAAAAGCAGAAAGCTCTGGAATGTTATCAAGCTCACCACGTTTTCTAAGAGCTCCTGTCCAAGCAAAGATTGTAGCCACTGAGTTAGTGGATGTCTCCTCACCCTTAAGGTGCTTGTAATAGTGACGCTGAACTGTTCCATGAGCAGCCTCATACTCGTAATAACCCTGTGGACTAACAAGCACAGAAGTCATCATAGCAAGTGAACCAAAAGCTGATGAAATCATGTCAGACATAACATCACCATCGTAGTTCTTACATGCCCAAATAAATCCGCCCTCAGACTTCATAACACGAGCAACTGCATCATCGATAAGAGTATAGAAATACTCGATGCCAGCCTTGTCAAAGGCATCCTTGTACTGCTTATCAAAGATTTCCTTGAAAATATCCTTAAATGTATGGTCGTACTTCTTAGAAATTGTATCCTTAGTAGCAAACCATAAATCCTGCTTTGTATCTAATGCATACTTAAAGCAGCTATGTGCAAAGCTTTCAATAGAATTGTCAAGATTGTGCTGCCCCTGAACCACACCAGGACCATTGAATGTATGAACTAAAGCACGCTCTTCCTTGCCATCCTCAGATGTGTAAACAAGCTCAACCTTTCCAGCACCTGGAATAATCATCTCAGAGTTCTTGTAAACATCGCCATAAGCGTGACGTGCAATAGTAATTGGCTTCTTCCATGTC
>JAILGH010000075.1 GCA_024697025.1 Pseudobutyrivibrio sp. | reverse complement strand
ATGAGTTAAAAAAGATGGCGGCTGGGATAGATATATTCTCTGCTTTTACCAAGTGATAAGCGTATTTTAGGCAGAAGAAGTTTTCTAAAATATAAAACAAGACCTTGTAATTTAAATGTAAATTACAAGGTCTTTATTATTTCTGCATGGCTAATGGAAAATCATTTCGGCTTTCCCTAAATTTATCTTAAGAATTTATTATCTAGGCACGATTCGTGTATTAAGGTCTACCCCCGCAATACCGCTGGCCTGAGCCTGAATGTTAGGGTCCTCAGCTCGCTGATAGAATGAGTAAGACATCTTCTTCATGCCGTTTGTCTGGCAAAGTCCGTTTGCAAGACCCTGACCGATTTCGCCTGGATCATCCATTTCACGGGAAAGAATCATACCATCAATGTGACTGTTGTTTTGAGCAACCATAAATGCATATACAACAGCTGCTGCCTGTAACTCCTCACCAGTAAGTGAAGTGAAGCCCTGCTCAGATAACTTAACTGATCTAACGGCTCCTGTTGGAGAGAGGAAATCCTTTTGGCAAAGGAAATCAGTTACAACCTCAATATTCTGAAGAGAAATATAAGGTGAATTCTGACTGTGAGCCAAGCTTCCTGATGGAGCCCATGGAGTAGCACTTGTAAGTGGAGTCATATATGCATGAGTTGCAAGTCTCCAATCGATGTTACCCTGTGAGCGAATTACACTATTAAACTGTGTAAGGAAAGATTTGCCTGCGTAGTAGTTTGCAGCGCCAGCCTTTGCCCACTGCTGGTCTGTACATACATAAACATTAGCTGATGCATTCTCAGACTTGATTCCGTTATACATTACACGGAAAGCATTGGCATACTGCTGTGTGAAATTCTCAAGGGAACCGCAATTCATGTAGTTCCAATCGCCCCAAGCATTAACCTCGTTACCAATAATAAAGTTATCTACCTGACCGAAACCACGGCCTGAGTATCTATTGGCCAAGAATGAAGCAGCTGCACCAAGAAGGTCAACACCCTCTGCAGTAGCACCATTTAAACCATAATAGTTGTGTGCACCAAGTCCTGCATAAGCATATGGACTGATGAACTCTGTCTGGGCATTTTGATCAGCTACAACGATGAGGGAAACCTGACATCCCATGTTGTTGTATTTACGAATCGAATAATCAAAGCCGGATAATTTGGCTGTCTCAAAGTGGTAAATCTTACCATTATAATTGTAAGAACCACCACCATTTGAAATCCAAGACAATGGAACTGTCAACTGAACCTGCTGGCAACCAAGGTCTCTTGGCTGATTCTTGTTGGCTGTTGCAACATCAAGTGCAGGTAAAATACCCTTTTTACCTCTATCCATACGAGCGCATGCAACTGTAGCACAGGCCTCTGGATTGGTGATAAACATACTGTTTGAAACAGGGGTGAGAGCACCGCCAGACATTACACAAACAGTAAATTTCTTAAACAACATAGTATCAGCATTACCCTTATTAAGAGGAACTGAAAAATTAGCTGCCGCTGATACTGGAACCTGGCATACATCTATACCAACAGGTGCAACCTCATTTGCATTGGAAGCAACAAGATGATATGCGCCATCATCAGATGAAACTGTACCCGCAGAAGCAACTACAACATCACTTCCTTGAATTACAACTCCTCCAATAGTTACGTTGCCCTTTGCCTCTGCGCCTATAGGCATTGCAAAGAATGAGCAACAAATCATTGTTAGTGCAAGAACAATACTAAAAACGATTTTTCTAGTCTTCATAATATGTACTCCTTTCGCTCGACTGACTTCCACTATAGCATTAAAATTTTAACATTTTATGACTTTTTTAAGAACATTTTTTTGAGCAGATAAAGGGAAATTGTTCTAAATAGTTGATAAAAGTAAAAGCCGGGTTGGATTAGAGTTTCATAAAAATTGGATTGTTATGGAAAAAAAAGGAAAAAAATTTTTGAATATATAAATGACGGGGAGCTAATAGATTATATAGGAGGATAAGAATTATGGAAGAAAATAATGGAAAAAAAAGAGAATGGTATACTCAATTTGATATTGTAAGAGAAAAAATTCCGGGAAAGGGAAATAAAAATAGTAGATGGAGGAGTAGTGTGAATAAATTTTCTACTACTATATTTCCAGATGCAACAAAAAATGAAAATGTGATAGAAAAAATGTCAAGTGAGAATGCGCTGGATGTGACTTGTAAATTTTTTTTAAGACGATACATAAAGGGAGATAAATATGAATCGATTCAAACCGATTATATAGTTGCAAAAAGTTTCTTTAAGAAAAATGGAATAGATAGTTTTGACATAAGTGATTATGACATGAAGAAAATTTATAATTCGTTATTAAAAATCGCACAAGAATTAGGAGAACAAGAAAATATAAAAGAAATAATAAAAGAAAAAGAAAATGAAATAATAAAAACCTTACGCGAAGGAAAATATGACATTTTGAATAATAATAATCCATCGCCATCAAAAGTATACAAAAAAGGATACGAAAAAAATATTATAAGCGGATTTTTAAAAAGCATTGGAATTTCGGAAGAAAATAATGAACAAGAAATTATAGACAAACTTAAAAATATGGATGACTATAAAGTGGTATGTGATTATGTTGTTTCTAGAAGTGGTTTTACGAAAGTAGATTCAATGATTCAAATAATTACAGATTATTTCGATGGACTTATAGAAAAACACAATCCTGAAGGACTGACAAATCCGTTTAAAAAATACAGAACAAAAGAAATTTTGAAAAAAGTATTAGAACTTACTAATGAAGGACGTGATGGCACTGGAAAAGTACTTGATGTCGATGGTTTGCGGAAAGAATTGGAGGATAATAGACAAAACTTTACATACCAAATTGGTGTTCCTTCTTCTACAACTATGGATAATAAAGATAGTGAAGCAGCAATCAGTAGTGGGAGTGATACTGTAGGTATCAAACGTAATTTGGATGGCGATAATTCAGAAAGAGACTTAAAGAAAACGAAAATGGATAACAGTAGGACTAATCCGTCGGAACAATATTTTGTTGAAGCTTTATTAGAATTACGTTATAGCAGAATATACAGTAAAGATGGTGAGCAAAACACATTAGTTCGCAGAGAAAAACAAAAAAATTCTGAAGAACAACAGCCGGACAATAGTCAATATCAAGCAGGTCAATCTTCATCTTTTAGCCCAAATATACACTAGCAATATAGTATACACGAAACTCTGTTTCTCATTACGAGAAGCGGAGTTTTCCTTGCATAAGCGTAAAGCAGTTGACTATAAGAAATATACAATTTTGTAGTTGTAGATTTTGCTACATTTCACGAAAAGCGCCTGTAACCGTTGACGGATTAGGCTAGTGCGGTTATCATTTACTTGTACTGGAAACGTTACCAGTAACGGTTCCAGAATATCTTACACCAGAGCTCAGACAATAAGGATTAGGCCCCTTTTGAGTTATAAGGCAGGATATTTTTAGACATAAGGAAGGAAAATGACATGACAATTAAAGACATCGCACGCCTTGCAGGGGTTAGTGTTAGCACGGTTTCCAGGGTTTTGAACAATCACCCCGATGTAAGTGAAACTGCCAAGGAAAAGGTTATGGCAGTAGTAGATGAGCACAATTATATTCCAAATACTAGTGCAAGGGAACTTGGTAAATCAACTTCAGACAACATAGGTGTTGTGGTGCGAGGTATGTCCAATCCGTTTTACACTAATATTCTTACGGTTATTGGCGACAGGATTGAAAAGGCTGGCTATACGATGGTCTTGCAGCAGATTGGTTCATCAGATGACGAGATTATGGCGGCAGCTTTAATGGAGCGAGAGAAGAGGTTGCTAGGACTGATTTTCCTGGGAGGAAAGCTTGACTACACAAAGAAGCAGTTTTCAAGCATAAATGTTCCATTTGTTTGCTGTACATTCTGGAATCAGTACGGCACCCTTGACAAGAATTCGTATTCAAGCGTCAGCATCGACGACAATCAGGCGGCCTATAAAGCTGTGGAGCATCTGTACAATCAGGGGCATAAGAAAATTGCGGTTCTTCTATCAGGGCCAGATGATGGCTCAGTCAGCCAAGTTAGATTCGAAGGATACACTAGAGCTCTCAATGATTTCGGTTTGGAGCTAGACGACGATTTGATTATTTCAGTAAACAGCTTTGGGATTAAGGATGCCTATGATGCTGTTAGTAAGTGGCTAAAAAAGGACAGGGATTTTACCGCGATATTTGCTATCTCAGATAACATGGCAATGGGAGCTATGAAGGCTCTTAGAGATGCAGGCAAATCAGTTCCTAGGGATGTGGCACTTATTGCAATCGATGGAATTGAGGCTTCGGAATATATGAATCCTGTTCTATCCACCTTGTGTCAGCCTATGGATGAGCTGGGAAGCGAGGCAGTAAAGCTAGTAGTAGACATAATTGAGGGGAAGGGGGAGCATAAGCATGTGACTCTTCCAACTAAACTTAGAAAGGGAGAAACCCTCAAATAAAGTAGCTGCCCCTGCTATAGGTAGGGCTATAGAGGGATTTTCCTTAAGTAACCAACAAGAAGTCTTAGATAACTGGGTGAGGTTTTTCTGGATTTTACATGGGTTTATCCCGTGTTTTATCAAAGTGAGTTTAAGGACTTACTAAATAACTATTTTTTCAAAAAAGGAGAGTGTAAAGATGAAGATTAAGAAAGTATTAGCACTTGGGTTAGTCGCATTAATGTCAGTAGCTACATTCGCAGGATGTGGCGATGGCGGCAAGGATTCTGCTGGTGCAGATGGTAAGGGTAAGGTTTATTACCTCAATTTCAAGCCAGAGGCTGATGAGGCTTGGCAGGAAATTGCAAAGCAGTACACAGATGAGACAGGGGTAGAGGTTACTGTTATCACAGCAGCATCTGGTACATATGAGGAGACTCTTCAGTCAGAAATCGCAAAGGACGAGGCTCCAACATTGTTCCAGGTAAATGGTCCTGTTGGTCTTGCAAACTGGAAGGATTATTGCTACGACCTTAAGGATTCATCACTTTACAACGAGTTAACAAGCGATTCATTTGCTCTTTATGATGGGGATGCAGTTGCAGGTATCGCTTATGTAATCGAGTCTTATGGAATTATCGTAAATACGGAATTACTTGATAAGGCTGGATATTCACTTGACGACATCAAGGGATTTGACGATTTAAAGAAGGTTGCTGAGGATATTACAGCAAGAAAGGATGAGCTTGGATTTGCTGCATTTACATCAGCTGGTATGGACGGCTCTTCTGACTGGAGATTCAAGACACATCTTGCAAACCTTCCTATCTATTTCGAATATCAGGACAAGGGAATCGATTCAACAGACGCAATCGAAGGCAAGTACCTTGATAACTACAAGAACATTTGGGATTTATACATCAACAACGCAACATGCGCTCCTGGCGACTTGGCTGGTAAGACTGGTGATGACGCTGAAAATGAGTTCGCAAGTGGCGAGGCAGTATTCTATCAGAACGGTTCATGGGAATACAAGAACCTTACAGACAAGGGTATGACTGATGAACAGCTTGCTATGATGCCAATTTACATTGGTGCTGGCGACGAGGCTAATCAGGGACTTTGCACAGGTACAGAGAACTACTGGTGCGTAAACTCAGAGGCTTCTGAGGAGGACATCCAGGCTACAATCGACTTCCTTACATGGATGGTTACATCTGATGCAGGCACCAAGATGCTTGCTGATAACATCGGTGTAATTCCTTTCAAGAAGGCAGCAGACACAACAAATCTCTTTGTTCTTAACGACAGAAAGTACACAGAAGATGGCAAGACTCCAGTGTCTTGGAACTTTACAACAATGCCATCTGAGGAGTGGAAGAACGGTGTAGGTTCTGCACTTACAGCATATGCAGCTGGCACAGGCGAATGGGATGATGTAGTTAAGGCATTCGTAGATGGCTGGGCTTCAGAGTACGCAGCTGCAAATAACTAGTTTTATATAATTAATTTATATAAATTTTCTTTCCTGGAGGGCGAGGCCTAACGCCCTCCATTTTTTAAAAAATCATTTAAACAAAAGGGATTCATTATGGAGAAAGCAATTAGAAAATATTGGCCTATATTTGTGTTGCCGACACTGGTTGCATTTAGCGTTGGATTTATTTATCCATTTGTTCAGGGCTTATATTTATCATTCTGCAAATTTACTACAATCAAAAAAGTGACATTTAATGGAATCGACAATTATGCGTATGCAATTCAGGATTCGGGCTTTTGGCATTCGTTCTGGTTCACTGCGCTTTTCACTGTAGTTTCTACGGTGCTAATAAATGTAATAGCATTTGCCATTGCCCTTGCACTTACCAACAAGATTAAGGGTTCAAACGTATATAGAACAGTATTTTTTATGCCAAATCTTATTGGTGGTATCGTCCTTGGATACATCTGGCAGATACTTTTAAACTGTGTTTTATCACTCATGGAAAAGCCTCTGCTGGCGCTGAACGCAACATATGGATTTATAGGTCTGATTATACTTATGTGCTGGCAGCAGATAGGTTATATGATGATTATTTACATCGCTGGATTGCAGTCTATTCCAGACGATTATATTGAGGCGGCAAAGATTGATGGAGCCACAACAGGACAGATTTTATTTAGAATCAAAATTCCAAACGTTATGCCATCAATTACAATATGTACTTTCCTTACAATCACAAATGGATTTAAGCTGTTTGATCAAAACCTTGCACTTACCGGAGGTGAGCCAGCCCACGCATCAGAAATGCTGGCACTTAATATTTACAACACCTTCTACAGCCGTACCGGCCCACAGTGGAAGGGTTATGGTCAGGCTAAGGCGGTAATATTCTGCATTATGGTAATTATTATCTCCATGATTCAGCTGAGAATCACTAAATCAAGGGAGGTGCAGCAGTAATGAAAACAAGAGAAAATTTAGCAAGAAAAATTGTTTTTGTAGTGCTTTTTATTTTGGCACTTGCCTGGGGTTATCCAGTGTTTATGATTCTAATCAACTCGCTGAAGGGTGATACTTTTATAAGCACAAACTCAGTGTTTGAGCTTCCAAACTCAGGAAGTTTTGTAGGGCTTAAGAATTATACCAATGCCCTTGGTTCTAAAGGCTTTGCGGCAGCATTTGGTTATAGCCTTATAATAACAGTCACCTCTGATGTATTGATTTTGATTTGCACATCAATGTGTGCTTGGTACATCACAAGGGTAAAGGGCGTGCTTTCAAAGCTTTGCTATGCGTTATTTGTATTTTCAATGGTTGTGCCATTTCAGATGCTGATGTTTACACTGTCATCTACGGCAGACCGACTAGACTTGGATACACCATTTAACATTTGCATAATCTATTTGGGATTTGGTGCTGGACTTGCGGTGTTTATGTTTACAGGATTTATGAAATCCATACCGTTAGAGATAGAGGAGGCGGCCATGATTGACGGCTGCAATCCGTTGCAGACGTTTTTCCAGATTGTTCTTCCTATTTTAAAGCCTACACTTATCTCGGTGGCAATCCTTGAGACAATGTGGCTTTGGAACGATTATCTATTGCCATATTTGGTGCTTGATAGAAAGAAATACATGACAATTCCGATCTTGATTCAGTACTTCCGTGGAAGCTACGGGCACGTTGAGATGGGACCTATGATGGCTTGCATTATGATGACAGTTCTTCCAATCATAATTCTTTATATTTGTTTACAGAAATACATTATAAAGGGTGTAATTGCAGGAGCGGTGAAAGGATAACTCCAGGACACAGCCCTAATTATAAATGGCTGTGTCTTCCCGTCAGGTAATAGATAAGAGAAAGTTTTTTAGGAGAAAAATATGAAACGAAGCAGTGGAATTTTACTCCCTATATTTTCATTACCATCACCTTATGGAATTGGAACCTTTGGAAAGGCTGCCTATGAGTTCGCTGATTTTTTGAAGGCCTCTGGACAGAAATATTGGCAGATGCTTCCTCTGGGACAAACAAGCTACGGTGATAGTCCTTATCAGTGTTTTTCCACCTTCGCAGGCAATCCATATTTTATTGATCTTGATATGCTAATCAAGGAAGGCTTGCTTACTAAAAAAGAGGTGGAGGCTGAAAACTGGGGGACTAACCCAAGGTATGTGGATTACGGACAGATATATAGCAGCCGTTTCAAGATTTTGGAAAAGGCAAAAGCCAGAGGATATAGCAAGGTTTTAGGGGAGTTATCGCATTTTAAAAAGAATAATCCTTGGGTGGAAAACTATGGATTATTCATGGCAATAAAAAAGCATTTTGGTCAGCTGAGTTGGCAGGAATGGCCGGAGGAGGATATTCGACTCCACGAAAAAAAGGCTGTTGCAAAGTACAAAAAGGAGCTTGCTGAGGATATTGAGTTTTACATTTATGTACAGTATCTTTTCTTCAAGCAGTGGAACAGTCTAAAGAGATATATTAATGATTTGGGAATCGAGATAATTGGTGATTTGCCAATTTACGTTGCACTAGATTCTTGCGACGTGTGGGCTGAACCGGAGTTTTTCACCTTGGATGAGGAAAATTATCCAGTTGTAGTATCCGGTGTTCCACCAGACTATTTCAGTGAGACGGGACAGCTTTGGGGCAATCCTTGTTACAACTGGAAGGCGCTTAAAGCAGATGGATATCGCTGGTGGATTCGTAGAATTGAGGGAGCAACTAAGCTTTATGATGTCATTAGAATCGACCATTTCAGGGGCTTTGATACCTACTGGGCGGTGCCTGCAAAGGACAAGACTGCCAAGAATGGAAAGTGGAAGAAGGGGCCAGGAATGGATTTGGTAGGGCTTTTATCAAAGACCTTCCCT
>JAILGH010000046.1 GCA_024697025.1 Pseudobutyrivibrio sp. | reverse complement strand
ACAAGGTTTTATTTGTATAAATATAGTGATTATTATTTTTTAGATGATGAGGAGCTTACATCAAGAGATTATTATCTTGTAAATGACGATGGATATATGATTAATGCCAATATATATTATGATAATTCCGGAAATGTAGATCCTGATTGTAAGCTTGTGTTGAGCAATGAAGAGGAGGATAAGGATCTGTATTTGAAAGACTTTAAACCTGAATAATATTTTAGCTCTATCGATTTACGATAGAGCTAAGTGTTTTAAAGAAATCTGGATATGAAATACAGCAACAATCTTCGTTATCAAAGGTCGTTTTACCATCCGCCACAAGACCTGCAATAGCAAAAGACATTGCGATTCTATGGTCTAGGTAGGTTTTGATGAGGGACCCCTTTAGAGGTTTGCCTCCATTTATAATCATGCCATCCTCGGTTGCTGTAATATCACAACCCATATTGGAAAGATTTTCCGTGACCGTAGCGATGCGGTCACTTTCTTTTACCTTTAATTCTGCTGCATCCTTAATTGTTGTAGTGCCTGACGCACAAGCAGCCATGACAGCTATTATAGGAAGCTCGTCGATAAGAGCAGGAATAATGTCGCCCGACACTTCACAGCCGTGAAGATTGCTTGTTGTGACGTGAATATCTGCAACTGGCTCGCCGCTGACTATACGCTCATTTAAAAGTTCAATATTGCCCCCCATATCCCTAGCTACTTTGATAATGCCGGCTCTGGTTGGATTCGTATTTACGTTTTTAATAAGTATATCAGAATTCTCACAAATCAATCCTGCTGCAATGAAATAAGCTGCAGAAGAAATATCTCCAGGGACTTGAATTTGCTGTCCTACAAGTTTTGGCCCTCCAACGATAGAAGCAGTAAGACCTTCTGACTTAATATCTGCACCAAAGCCAGATAGCATAAGCTCTGTGTGGTTGCGGCTGATGACAGGCTCTGTAACAGATGTAATGCCATCTGCATAAAGACCAGCTAGAAGCACACATGATTTAACCTGAGCAGATGCCACAGGAGAATCGTAGTGGATTGCCTTTAAAGGAGCACCTCCAATCTCTAGCGGAGCGCAACCGTTATCGTTTACTGAACGGATATTAGCGCCCATTTGAGTCAGTGGTGTGATAACACGTCCCATAGGACGTTTTTGGATTGATTCATCGCCGTTTAAAGAGCTTACAAAGCTTTGTCCAGCAAGTATTCCTGATATTAGTCTAGTGGTTGTACCGCTATTGCCTACATCAAGCATTTTTGTAGGAGCACTAAGACCATGTAAGCCTTTTCCGTGAATAATAACGTGATCGTTGTCTTGTGAAATGTCGATTCCCATTGCTCTAAAACAGCCAATGGTGGATCTACAATCTGCACCGTCTAAAAAACCGGTAAGCTCGGTAATACCATCTGATATAGCGCCGAACATTACACCGCGGTGACTGATAGATTTATCTCCAGGTATAGTTATTTCACCTTTTAAGCTTTTTGCTTTTGTTATTTCCATTAGTTTGTCCTCTGTCTAACGTAGTAGTTGTTGTGTGAGAGTATAGTCTGTGCTGTTTTCATAGCATCTTCGTTGTAAAACTCTATGCGTAAAACACCAGGCTCAAATTCTCTATTGTGAATGATATCGACATTTTTAATGCTGATATCAGCATTAGAAAGCAACTGTAGCACTCCAACTAAAGTACCGGGTCTATCATCAATATCGCAGTACAATTCGTATATACGAACCAAGGCGTTATCAGGGATTGTTATTGAATCTCTGTAATCCTTGGCTTTAGACCAAAGTCTAAGAATTTCATCAGCATCTGCTGTGTCAATAGCGCTGCGGAATGCTTCGAGTTCATCCTTATATGAATCTATGAGCTTAAGAACAGCTTGACGATTGCTTAGGAAAATATGTTGCCACATTGTTGGGGAACCAGAAGCTATTCTTGTGATATCTTTAAATCCGCCAGCAGCGATAGTTTTACAAATTGTGCGCTCGTCATCTGTGTCTTGAACAAGATTAACTAGTGCTGCGGCTATAACGTGAGGCAAATGAGAGACTGTAGCTGTAGCAGCATCGTGCTCCTCTGGTGAAAGCTTGATAGGAACTGCTCCAAGACTACCTATATAAGAACAAAAATCGTTGTAGGTTTCTTGATTCATATCTGCATCTGCTGTGAGAATGTAGTAGGCATTTTCAAGTAGATTTGCAGAAGAGTGCTCGAGCCCTGTAAGCTCTGAGCCGGTCATAGGGTGTCCGCCGATAAATTGATTTGTTATGCCTATTTCTCTTGCAACAGCAGTGATATCACCTTTGACACTGCCCACATCTGTGATGATACAATCAGGCTTGACCACATCCTTGAGCTGGCGCAAGTAGTCGCAGTTAATCTTGACAGGACTACACAAAAATATAATGTCGCATTGACCAAATTGATGAATCTTTAAAAGTCCGTTGTTATCTATCAAACGTTCTTCAAATGCAGCTTCGATTGTAGATTCTCTAGAAGCTGTGGCAAGAATTCTTGTATTTGGATATATTTTCAATATCGCTTTTGCGATACTTCCTCCGATTAGACCAAGGCCTACAAATCCGATAGTTTTTGCTTTCATATCATCATTCCTCACTTTAATACTTTAAAGTAAATATTTAAATTAATAATATCATATTTATGCATTGTAAATTGTCTGAATATTGATTAGAATGTAATTAACTATTCAGAACAAGGGCTAAAAATTGAACTGTTGGGGGACAGTAATTTTAGCTGTTTTTGATTAGTAATTAAAAAATTGGGAGGTACGACACATGAAGGTTTTTACTACGGACAAGATTAGAAACGTTGTGTTACTTGGTCACAGCGGGGCGGGCAAAACCAGTCTCATCGAATCAATGGCTTTTCTAGCTGGTCAGATCAGCAAGCCAGGCACTGTAGAGGCTGGTAATACCATCAGTGATTACGACAAGCTCGAAGTTAAAAACAAGTTTTCTATTTACACATCTTTAGTTCCAATCGTATGGGGCGACACAAAGATTAATTTCCTTGATACACCAGGGTATTTTGATTTCATAGGTGAAACTGAGGAAGCTGTTTCTGCAGCTGATGCAGCTATTATTGTCATTTCTGGCAAGAGTGGAATTGAAGTAGGTACAAAGAGAGCATGGGAAATGTGCGATAAATTCAACCTTCCGAGAATGGTTTTTGTAACTGACATGGATATAGACGATGCCAGCTATAGAGAAATCGTCGAAGAACTTCAATCTCTTTATGGCAAGAAAATTGCTCCATTCCATCTTCCTATTCGCGAGAATGGAGAGTTTGTTGGATATGTAAATGTTATTCAGCAGATGGGTAAGCGCTGGAATGCGGACGGTAAAGTGGAACACAGTGATGTTCCGGATTACAGCAAGGAATATCTTGATAAATACCGTGAAGCTTTAATGGAATCAGTTGCTGAGACATCTGAGGAATTTATGGATAGATATTTTAGTGGCGAAGAGTTTTCAGAGGATGAAATCAGACAGGCGCTTCGTGTAAATGTTGGCACAGGTGAAATTGTTCCTGTTATGATGGGCTCAAATCTGACAAATCGTGGTCAGTACACGATGATGGTTGATGTAGTTAAATATTTGCCAAGTCCTGCTGATTGTAAGATTACTGGAATTAACGCAAATACGAATGAGGTTTATGAAGCAGACTATGATTTCTCAAAACCAAAATCAGCTTATGTATTTAAAACAATTGTAGATCCATTTGTTGGTAAGTATTCTCTTATTAAGGTTAATTCAGGTGTTTTAAAGACAGATGATTTGCTTTATAACAAACATAAGGATTCAGAAGAGAAGATAGGAAAGCTTTATGTATTGACAGGAAGTAAGGCTGAAGAGGTTCCTGAGCTTCACGCCGGAGATATCGGAGCACTTTCGAAATTACAAAAGGTTGCAACAACGGATTCTTTGTCAACCAAGTCAAATCCAATTCTTTATATAAGAACACCACTTTCAGTACCTTACACATATAAGAGATATAAGGCTAAAAATAAGGGAGATGAAGATAAAATAGCGCAAGCTCTTGCAAAGCTGTGCGCAGAGGATTTAACTATCAAAGCAATTAATGATGGCGAGAATAGCCAATCACTTATTTACGGTATCGGTGATAGACATATCGATATGTTGGTACAGAAGCTCAACGAAAAATATAAGGTTGATATTGAACTGAGCCAACCAAAGATTGCTTTCAAAGAAACTATCAGAGGCAAGGCCGATGTTGAGTACAAGTACAAAAAACAGACTGGTGGTCACGGTCAGTATGGACATGTAAAGATGACCTTTGAGCCATCGGGAAATATGGAAGAACACTACAACTTTACAGAGTCTGTAGTAGGAGGTGCAGTTCCTAAGAACTACTTCCCGGCAGTTGAAAAAGGCTTACAGGAAGCAGTTCTTTCGGGCCCTCTTGCAGCCTATCCAGTTGTAGGAATCCATGCAAATCTTTATGATGGTAGCTATCACCCAGTTGACTCTTCTGAGATGGCATTTAAGGTTGCTGCAAAGGGCGCTTTTAAAGATGGAATTATGAAAGCTAATCCAATATTACTTGAGCCAATAGAGACACTTAAGGTGCAAGTTCCTGATTCATATACAGGTGATGTAATGGGCGATCTTAATAAACGTCGCGGTCGCGTCCTTGGAATGAATCCTACAGATGTAACTGGTAAGACCGAAGTGTTGGCAGAGGTACCGATGGCAGAGCTTTACGGTTACGATACACAACTTCGTTCTATGACAGGTGGCTATGGTACATTCTCATATGAATTGGCTCGCTACGAGCAAGTGCCATCTGATGTTCAGGCGAAAGAAGTTGAACGCAGAGCTAATAAGCTGAAGGATGTAGACGAAGAATAATTTCAAAATCAACGTTCTTATTAGAGGGAGGTTTTTACCTTCCTCTTTTTTTGCTTTAAGAAAATCCTTTGCAATAAATTTTGAAAAAAAGTGTTGACAGCAAATTCATAAAGTAGTATTATACTACCATAACAAAGCGCAGTGTTTTTCAAGGAGGGAATAATTTAATGAAAAAAACATTTTTAAAAGCTCTGGTTTTTGCAATGGGCATTTCTTTTTTTACGGCCCCAATTGCAAAGGCGGCAGATAGTTCTAGCGTGGTTCTCAAACCTTCGGGTGTAGATTACGAAATTACTATTCCAGAAAAGTATAATTTTGTATTTGATGGTGAGAAATCATATGGTGATAACATCGAAGAATATGGCGTACATGAAGATGAATTAATTAATTCAATGAAAGGAACAGGTTCACATTTTCAGGCTCTTTATACAGATGATTATTACTTTATAAATTCGTATGATTATTATCAAAAAGGCGATATTAAAATGGGTCATCTTAAAGATTGTTCTCAAAAGAAAATAGATGACTTATCAGACGAGATAGCAAAAGCCGCAAAACAAGCAGCTGGAGAAGGTTTTGATTTTGAAAACAAAGGCACATATAAGTCAAAACAGGATGATATTTATATTCAATTATCAATGATTGGAAAAGATGCTACAGGTGATTTTAAAAATGCTTGTCTATGTACAATTGTAAATAATGATTATTATTATTTTTACACTAAATCATATAACCCGGATGCAAATCTAGATAATCTTTTTGAAGATACTAAGACTTTGGTTGACGGTGTAAAGTTTAACTATGATGATTCAATCAAAAGTCCTTCAAGTGGGATTGACTTGAATAGGGTTTTTAGAAAAGCATGTGGTGGAGCTGTTATGGGCGCGATGATTGGCGGAGCATATTCTATAGTCATGAAGATAAAAAAGAAAAAAGAAAGCAATACCGAAGATAACTAAATTACCGCTTGACTAATTAGTGGTAATTTAGTACGATTCAAAAGAACAATTAATTATTATTAAGGAGGAATAATTTAGAATGAAGAATCTGGCAAAAATATTGGTGGGAACAATGCTTGCATCTGCTCTTTTTATGGGATGTGGTGGAAAAGATGAAGCAGTTGAAGATACTAAGGCTGTTGAGGCACAAGACGATAAGAAAGTAGAAGAAGCTGAAAAAACAACTGAGACTGAGGAAAAAGTAGAAGAGAAGACAGAAGAAGAGTCAGCTACAGAAGAAGCTAAAACTTTAGAGGATTATTTTAATGAGCATCCAGACGAGTTAAAGGCAGCAATTGATTCATCTTCTTCAGCAGCTAATATGGATATTGATATCAAGTGTGAAGGCAATACAATGATTTATTACTATAATTTAGGTAGCCTAACTGATGATCAAATAGCAAAGGCAAAAGAAGCAATGACAGATGATGAGTGGGAAAAGATGGCAACACAAATGGAATCAGCAAAGAAGCTCATGGCTCCATCTATTGGTGTTAATGTCGAAGATATTACTATGAAAGTTGTCTACACAGATGATAAGGGTACTGAAATCTTAAGTCATGAGTTTTAATTCAGTCTTAGTGACTTTTTGTATTAACTAACACATGTTTTCAATAAAAGTAATAATAAAGAGTGAAAATATCGGATAATGTTCCGCTCTTGTTTTTCTTCAGAAAAACAAAAATCTATGACTAGCTGTGGAGTTTTGATTGCAAAACTTCACAGCTTTTATTATAATTTTTGATTAGTTTAGGTATATACGAGGTGATATAAATGAAGCACAATTTCAAAGCAATTGAAAAAAAATGGCAAGCAGCTTGGGAGAAGGATGATATCTTCAAGGCTGTTGATGGCTCAGATAAGCCTAAATTCTATGGCCTTGTAGAGTTCCCATACCCATCAGGAGCGGGTATGCATGTTGGTCATATTAAGGCTTATTCTTCTGTAGAAGTAGTTTCTAGAAAGCGCAGAATGGAAGGATATAATGTACTTTTCCCAATCGGATTTGATGCATTTGGTCTTCCTACAGAAAACTATGCTGTAAAGACAAATACACATCCTAGAAAAATCACAGATGACAACATCAAAAAGTTCACTATGCAGCTTAAGAGCGTAGGTTTTTCTTTTGATTACAGCCGTACTATTGATACAACTCAAGAGGATTACTACAAGTGGACTCAGTGGATTTTCCTAAAGATGTTTGAAAAGGGCCTTGTATTTAGAGATAAGACTTTAGTTAACTATTGTCCTCACTGTAAAGTTGTTCTTTCTAATGAGGATTCTCAAGGTGGCAAATGTGATATCTGTCACAGTGATGTCATTCAAAAAGAAAAGGACGTTTGGTACCTTCGAATCACAGAATATGCTGATAAGCTTCTTCAAGGATTAGAAGAGGTGGACTTCCCAGAGAACATCAAGCAGCAGCAGGTTAACTGGATTGGAAAGTCTAAAGGTGCTTTTGTAAACTTTACTCTCGATGGCATTGAAGATAAGCTTGAAATTTATACAACTCGTCCAGATACACTTTGCGGTGTTACATTTATGGTTATTGCTCCAGAGCATCCTTATATCGACAAATATGCCGACAAGATTTCTAACATGGATGCGATTATGGCATATCGTGAAGAGTGCCAGAAGAAGTCTGAGTTCGAGCGTACACAGCTTGTCTCAAAGGACAAGACTGGTGTTAGAGTAGAGGGCTTTGATGCAATTAACCCTATCACTGGCAAGAAGATTCCTGTATTTATCTCTGACTATGTAATGATGGGATATGGTACTGGCGCAATCATGGCTGTGCCTGCTCACGATCAGCGTGACTGGGACTTTGCTACTAAGTTTGGCATTGACATCATCCCTGTAATTGAGGGTGGTGATGTTACAAAAGAAGCATACACAGGCGAAGGCAACATGATTAACTCAGAGTTCTTAAACGGTCTTAATAACAAAAAGGACTCTATAGATAGAATGATTCAAGAATTAGAAAAGCTTGGATGCGGAAAAGCAGGTGTTCAGTTCAAGATGAAGGATTGGGCATTCAACAGACAGCGCTACTGGGGTGAGCCTATCCCAATTGTTCACTGTCCAACATGTGGAGATGTGGCTGTTCCATTTGATCAGCTTCCACTCAAGTTACCTGTTCTTGAAAACTTTGAGCCAGGTACTGACGGTGAGTCGCCACTCGCCAAAGTAGAAAGCTTTGTAAATTGCAAGTGTCCTAAGTGTGGCAAAGATGCAAAACGCGAGACAGATACTATGCCTCAATGGGCTGGTTCTTCTTGGTATTTCCTTCGTTATATCGATCCACACAACGATAAGGAGTTTGCCGCAATGGACAAGCTCAACTACTGGATGCCTGTAGATTGGTACAACGGTGGTATGGAGCATGTTACTCGCCACTTAATATATTCACGTTTCTGGCATCACTTCCTATATGACATTGGTGTAGTTAATACTCCAGAGCCATACAAGAAGAGAAGTGCACAGGGTATGATTCTTGGCGAGGATGGACAGAAGATGTCTAAATCTCGTGGCAACGTTATTGACCCACTTGATATCGTTGATGCTTATGGCGCAGATACACTTCGTACTTATGTATTATTCATGGGTGATTACGGCGCAGCTGCTCCTTGGTCTGATGCATCAGTTCGCGGATGTAAGAGATTCCTTGAGAGATTTGCAGGTCTTACTGATATTGTTACTGATGAAGCAAACTCAGATTCAATCGAGACAGGAATTCACAAGACAATCAAGAAGGTTTCTGAAGATATCGAGGCTATGAAGTTTAATACAGCTATCGCAGCTATGATGGGACTTCTTAACGATATAGTTTCAGAGGGACATATTACTAAGGACAACCTTATCTTACTTGTTAAGATTTTGGCTCCATTTGCTCCACATCTTTGCGAGGAGATGTACTCTGAGCTTGGCGGAGAAGGTTATGTTTCACTTTCTGCTTGGCCAGCATTTGATCCAAAGAAGATTGTTGAAGCAAATATCGAAATCGCAGTTCAAATCAACGGTAAGCTTAAGGCTACTATCACAATCCCTAATGGATGTGAAAAGGATCAGGCACTTGCTCTTGCAAAAGCAAATGAGGCCGTAGCTGCAGCAATCGAAGGCAAGAACCTTGTTAAAGAAATCTACGTCCCTAACAAGATAGTTAATCTTGTTGCTAAATAATATTAAAGGGTAATAAATGAATAAAATCTAGTTAACAATCTTATTGATTTCTGTACGAGACGTGTTAGTCGAGGGAAGAAATACAATAGATTGTTAACTTGAGATTTTATGGACTATATTTAAGGAGAATAACTATGAGTAAAATTCAGATGACAACTCCATTGGTTGAGATGGATGGAGATGAAATGACCAGAATACTTTGGCAGATGATTAAGGATGAACTTTTGCTTCCTTACATCGATTTAAAGACAGAGTATTATGATCTTGGTCTTGAGCACAGAAATGAAACAGATGACAAAGTAACAGTTGAATCAGCAGAAGCTACCAAAAAATACGGAGTTGCTGTTAAGTGTGCAACAATCACGCCTAATGCTGCTCGTATGACAGAGTACAAGCTTAAAGAGATGTGGAAGAGTCCTAATGGTACTATCAGAGCAATCCTTGATGGAACAGTATTTAGAGCTCCAATCGTTGTTAAGGGAATCGAGCCAAATGTTAAGTCTTGGAAGAAGCCTATAACAATTGCACGTCACGCTTACGGCGATGTTTATAAGAACACAGAAATGGTTATCCCTGCTGCAGGCAAGGTTGAGCTTGTTTATACAGCTGAGGATGGAACAGAAGAGCGTTCTTTAGTTCATACATTTAATGGTCCTGGTGTTGTCCAAGGACAGCACAATCTTGACAACTCAATTGAGAGCTTTGCTCATAGCTGTTTTAAATACGCTTTAGATACAAAGCAGGATTTATGGTTTGCAACAAAGGACACAATTTCTAAGAAGTACGATCATACATTTAAGGATATCTTCCAGGAAATCTTTGACAAGGAATACAAGAGCGCATTTGATGCTGCTGGCATCGAGTATTTCTATACTCTTATTGATGATGCAGTTGCACGTGTAATGAAATCAGAAGGTGGATTCATCTGGGCATGTAAGAATTATGATGGTGATGTTATGTCAGATATGATTTCATCAGCATTTGGTTCACTTGCAATGATGACTTCTGTACTTGTTAGCCCTGCTGGTTACTACGAGTACGAAGCTGCTCACGGTACTGTTCAGCGTCATTACTACAAGCACCTTAAGGGCGAGGAGACATCTACAAATTCTGTAGCAACAATCTTTGCTTGGACAGGAGCTCTTAGAAAGCGTGGAGAGCTTGATAATATTCCAGAGCTTTCAGCTTTTGCTGACAAGCTTGAAAAGGCTTGTGTGAAGACAATCGAGGATGGCAAGATGACAAAGGATTTGGCTTTAATTACATCAATTGAAAATCCAACAGTCCTTAATTCTCGTGATTTCATCATCGAAATTCGTAAAACTCTCGAATCTTTATAGAATCGTCTGAAAACACTAA
The DNA here is from genome assembly GCA_024697025.1 of Pseudobutyrivibrio sp. GTDB lineage: Bacteria > Bacillota > Clostridia > Lachnospirales > Lachnospiraceae > Pseudobutyrivibrio. The sequence continues at coordinate 57,834 of JAILGH010000046.1, read as the reverse complement.
ATCTTGTGGTTTGCATATTGACACAACACAATATAGTCAACTATAATAGTCCTGTACCATAAAGGTACAGGGCTTTTTTACTTATATACGATAACAGTTTGGAGAAAATATAGTGGAAATGAACGTTAAGCTTCAGGTGTTTGAAGGTCCGTTGGATTTATTATTGCATCTGATTGACAAGAATAAAGTTGATATTTACGATATTCCAATTGTAGAAATCACTGATCAATATATGGACTACGTCCGTGCTATGGATCAAAGTGATTTGGATATCATGTCTGAGTTTTTGCTTATGGCAACTACGCTTTTGGATATCAAAAGTCGTATGCTTCTTCCTCAGGAAGACAAATCAGAAGACGGCGAAGAAAATGAAGATCCACGTGCGGAGCTTGTCCAGCAGCTTCTCGAATACAAGATGTACAAGACTATCTCTTATCAGCTTAGAGATAGACAGATGGATGCAAGCTTAGTATTCTACAAAGAGCCAACTATTCCGGAAGAGGTTTTAAAGTACGAGCAGCCAGTTGATTTAGAAGAACTCATGTCTGAGCTTACCCTTAACAAGCTCAATGACATATTCCAACAGGTGCTTAGACGTCAGGACAACAGAAGGGATCCAATTCGTTCTACCTTTGGCAAAATCAAAAAAGAAGAGGTTTCTTTGGAACAAAAAATGGAATGGACTATCGCATTTGCGAAGGCACATAATACGTTTAGTTTTAGGAATCTTTTGGAAGCAGCTCATTCTAAGACAGAGGTTATAGTTACCTTCCTTTGCATTCTTGAGATGATGAAGGCTGGACAGATTTATATCACTCAGGAAGACACATTTACTGACATTGTGATTGAATCTAAGATAGCTGCTTAAAAGCATATGCTAAACAAGTGTCATCGATGAATTTTCTTGGCATTTGTTCCTTGTTGGAGGTTATGATTAATGAATATATCTGAAATAGAAAACATTGTCGAAGGCATCTTATTTGCTATGGGTGGTACGGTTGAACCATCTAAGATTGCAAAGGCTCTCGAGGTAGATGATAAACAAATTGTTGAAGCAATAAACAATCTTAAGGCTTCATACGAAAAACAAAATAGAGGTATTACAATTACAGAGTTGGACGGTGCTTATCAGATGTGCACTAGCCCAGAAATCTATGAGTACCTCATTAGAATAGCAAAGCAACCTAAAAAATACGTACTTACGGATGTGCTACTTGAAACGCTTTCTATTATTGCTTACAAGCAACCAATCACAAAATCAGAAATAGAAAAGATTCGTGGTGTGTCTTGTGATTTTGCAGTATCCAAGCTTGTGGAGTACGGATTATGTACAGAGCTTGGTCGTTTGGATGCGCCTGGTAGACCAATGCTTTTTGGTACTACAGAAGAGTTTCTTCGTTCGTTTGGAGTGAGTTCAATCGACGAGCTTCCAGAGCTTTCTCAAACTCAAATTGAGGAGTTTAAAATGGAAGCTGAAAACGAAGCAAATAACGTCGAAGTTACAATTTAAAATTTATTAGAGTTTTGCAAGGCAAAACTCTATTTTTTTTACGAAAAACTAGACAATCTTTGGGCTCTAAAGTTGTGATAATTTTTTAACGAAACTTCATTGATTTGATGTTGAAAAAACGATATCATTAAACTTGCGAGAAATTTGAAATATTTATATAAATGGAGGTACAAGATGGGTAGTGATTCAAATCAAGCTCAGGCTAGAATCAACGCATTACTTGACGACAACAGCTTTGTTGAACTTCAATCTTTAGTTGTTTCGCGTAATACAGATTTTAACCTTGATGCAAAGAAAGAACCATCAGACGGAGTAATTATTGGTCATGGTCTAGTTGACGGAACTTTAGTGTTTGTCTTCAGCCAGAATGCCGAAGTATTAGGGGGCACAATTGGTGAAATGCATGCAAAGAAGATCCTTTCAGTATATGACATGGCTCTCAAGGTAGGCGCTCCAGTAATTGGTTTTATTGATTGCGGCGGAGTTCGTCTTCAGGAGTCATTTGATGCACTTGAAGCACTTGGTGCTGTGATTGAAAAAGCTGCAGATGTAAAAGGAGTTATTCCACAACTCATGTGTGTAGCTGGCAAATGTGGCGGTGGACTTTCAGTTCTTCCAGCTCTTGCTGATTTTACATTCATGTTAGATGGAGCATCTCTATTTATTAACTCACCTGACACAATCACTGGCAATCGTTCAGATGAGTGCGATACTTCTTCAGCTGCATTCCAGTTCGAAGAGGCTGGTACAGTAGATATGCACGGCTCACTTGATGAAGTCGTTGCTTCTATCAAACAAGTCATCTCATTAATTCCAAATGATATTGTTGAGGCTACAGATGATTTAAATAGAGCATCTGAAGGTCTCGAGTCAAAGGTTGGCGATGCTGCTGCAGTTGCAACAGAACTTGCTGACAATAGACAATTCATCGAGCTTAAGGCTGGTTTCGCCAAAGAAATTGTTACAGGACTTATGAAGCTTGATGGTGTTACTATCGGTGTTGTTGGTAACAGAGAAATCGACGGCGAGGCATTCCTTTCAGCAGCCGGTTGTGAAAAGGCAGCAGATTTTGTTGATCTTTGCGATATGTACGAAATCCCAGTTCTTTCACTTACTAATGTTGCTGCATTCAAGGCTTGCACATGTCAAGAAAAGCGTCTTCCAAGAGCCCTTGCTCAGATGACACAGAGATTCGTAGATTCTAGCATTCCAAAGCTCAACCTTATTATGAAGCAGGCCTATGGCAGTGCTTATGTTCTTATGAATTCTAAGTCACTTGGTGCTGATTTAGTTTACGCTTTTGATTCAGCAGCAGTAGGAGCTATGGAGGCTTCTAAGGCAGCCAAGATTCTCAGCGATGATGGCACTGATCTTGACGCAATCCAAAAGGATTACGCTTCACTTCAGGATAGCGCACTTACAGCAGCTGCTCATGGTCATATCGATAGAATCGTTTCTATGGCAGATGCAAGAAAATATATTATCGCTGGTTTTGAAATGTTTTTCTAGGCGTGGAAAGGTGAATTTATGAAGAAAAAATTCTTAATAGGAATTTGCACCTTAGCCTTAATGCTCGGCTTCACAGCGTGTGGAAATGATAAGCAAGAGGACATTGGTGGTTACAGTATTTCTAGTTTCGAAGAAAAACTCAAGGGCACCGTTAATGATATCGAATCCATGGACGGGACTATGGTAGATTACTATATCTCTCAGGCAAAAGAAATGAAGAATGCCACATGGACTGAGTTCTTTGAAAATGTCAAAGAGTGCTTACCATTAAAGGGCAAATTCAAAAAGTTTTATGATAATGATTATACCATCGGTGGTATAAATATTGGCAAATTCAACATTGGTGGAACCAAGGCTTTTTCAGTTGAAAAATCTGGTAAGACAGTCACAGCTTCCATCGTTGCTGATTATTCCAAAAGAGATTTAAAAGTCACTTACGTATTCAACATAAATGATATGGAACAGCCAACTGCTATCAATGTCGAACCAGTTTATTCACTTGGTGAGACAATGTCAAAGGCAGGCTTGAATACAGTTATGGGTATTGCAATTGTATTCTGTATGCTTGTTGTTATGTCTGGTGTTATCAAGCTCTTTGAAATTATTCCAGCTCTCGAAAAGAGATCAAAAGCTAAAAAAGAGCTTAAAGAAAAAGAAGATGTAGTTGCTACACCAGTTGCTGCTACAGTTTCTAATCCAACAGATGATTTACAGCTCGTTGCTGTCATTGCTGCAGCAATTGCTGCTAGTACAGGAGCTTCTACAGATTCGTTTGTAGTTCGTTCCATCAAGAAAAGATAAATTTAGGAGGATTATTCCATGAAGAATTATACTATTACTGTTAATGGAACAGTTTATGACGTTACTGTAGAAGACAAGGGAGGTTCGGGCGTATCACCTGTTACACCTGCAGCTGCTCCAAAGGCTGCTCCAGCTCCAGTTGCTACTGGTTCTGCAGGCGGTGTTAAAATCGAAGCTGGTGCTGCTGGTAAGGTTGTTAAGATTGCAGCTAGTGCAGGTACAGCTGTAAAGAAGGGTGATCCAGTTGTTGTTCTTGAAGTTATGAAGATGGAGACACCTGTTGTTGCACCTCAGGATGGAACAGTTGCATCTATCAACTGCAACGAAGGACAGACAGTTGAAGCTGGCGCACTTCTTGCTACTATGAACTAATTTAGGAGGATTACACATGAATTACGTTGGAGAGACATTGTCAAACCTCTTACATCAGACTGCATTTTTCAATCTGACAGTGGGGAACTATGTCATGATAGCGGTTGCTTGTTTCTTCCTTTTCCTTGCAATCAAAAAGGGATATGAACCACTCTTATTATTACCTATTGCATTCGGTATGCTCTTGGTAAATATTTATCCTGATATTATTGCATCTCCGGAGGAAACCTCCAATGGAGTAGGCGGCTTGCTTCATTACTTTTATATTTTAGATGAATTTTCAATCTTGCCATCACTTATTTTCATGGGTGTTGGTGCGATGACAGACTTCGGTCCACTTATTGCAAATCCAATCAGCTTCTGGCTTGGTGCTGCTGCTCAGATTGGTATCTTCACAGCTTACCTTCTTGCAATCCTTCTTGGATTCTCAGATCAGGCAGCTGCTGCGGTATCAATTATTGGTGGTGCAGATGGACCTACATCAATTTTCTTGGCTGGTAAACTTGGTCAGTCAGCTTTAATGGGACCTATTGCGGTGGCGGCATATTCATATATGTCATTAGTTCCTATTATTCAGCCACCTATCATGAAACTTCTTACATCAAAAGAAGAGCGTTCTATCAAAATGGCGCAGCTTCGTCCAGTATCAAAGCTTGAGAAGATTCTCTTCCCAATCGTTGTTACTATTATCGTTTGTTTAATCTTACCTACAACAGCTCCACTTGTTGGTATGCTTATGTTAGGTAACTTATTCAAAGAGTCAGGCGTTGTTAATCAGCTTACAGAGACTGCTTCAAACGCGCTTATGTACATCGTAGTTATCTTACTCGGTACATCTGTTGGTGCTTCAACATCTGCAGAAGCGTTCTTGAACTGGGCTACAATCAAAATTGTAATCCTTGGTCTTATTGCTTTCGTATTTGGTACAGCAGCTGGTGTATTATTTGGAAAGATTCTCTGTCATGTTACTGGCGGAAAGATTAATCCACTTATTGGCTCAGCTGGAGTTTCTGCTGTTCCTATGGCAGCACGTGTTTCTCAAAAGGTTGGTGCAGAAGAGGATCCTACAAACTTCCTTCTCATGCACGCTATGGGACCAAACGTTGCTGGTGTTATCGGTACAGCGGTTGCTGCCGGTGTATTCATGGCGATTTTCGGGGTTTAGTCCGAGTTTAAATTAATCTAGGAGGAAAATGTAATGGCAGATATTAGTCCAAAGCCAGTTAAAATTACTGAGACAATACTTAGAGATGCTCATCAGTCACTTATTGCAACTCGTATGCCTACCTCTATGATGCTTCCAATCGTAGATAAGATGGATAAGGTTGGATTCAATGCAGTAGAGTGTTGGGGCGGTGCTACTTTTGATGCATCACTTCGTTTCCTTAAGGAAGATCCTTGGGAAAGACTTAGAAAGCTTCGTGATGGCTTTAAAAACACAAAGCTTCAGATGCTTTTCAGAGGTCAAAATATTTTAGGATACAGTCAGTATCCAGATGATGTTGTTGAATACTTTGTTCAGAAGTCAATTGCAAATGGTATCGATATCATTCGTATTTTTGACTGTCTCAACGATATCCGCAACCTTGAGACAGCTGTTAAGGCTACAAACAAAGAAAAGGGTCACGCGCAGGTTGCTCTTTCTTACACTCTTGGTGAGGCGTATACACTTGATTATTGGAAAGATATTGCAAAACGTATCGAGGATATGGGTGCAGATTCAATCTGTATCAAGGATATGGCTGGTCTTTTAGTTCCAGCAAAGGCTTTCGAGCTTGTTACTGCATTAAAGGAATCTACAAAGCTTCCAATCGAGATGCATACACACTACACATCAGGTGTTGCTAGTATGACATATCTCAAGGCTGTAGAGGCTGGAGCAGATATCATCGACTGCGCAATGTCACCATTTGCTCTTGGTACATCACAGCCAGCTACAGAGGTTATGGCTGCAGCATTCGAGGGCACACCTTATGACACAGGCTTTGATCAGGAACTTCTTTCAGAGATTGCTGATTACTTTAGACCATACAGAGAGGAGTGCATCGAAAGTGGACTTCTTTCAACAAAGGTACTTGGTGTTAATATCAACACACTTCGTTATCAGGTACCAGGCGGTATGCTTTCAAACCTTATCAGCCAGTTAAAGGAGCAGGGTAAGGAAGACAAGCTTCGTGAGGTTCTCGAGGAAGTTCCTCGTGTACGTAAAGACCTTGGTGAGCCACCACTTGTTACACCATCATCACAAATCGTTGGTACACAGGCTGTATTCAATGTACTTATGGGTGAAAGATACAAAGTCGCTACAGAGCAGACAAAGGATATCCTTCTTGGTAAGTACGGACAGACTGTTAAGCCTTTCAACCCAGATGTTGTTGATAAGGTACTTGGCGCTGACAAAGACAAAGCTATTACTTGTCGTCCAGCAGATCTTATCGAGCCAGGTCTTGCTAAGTTTGAAGAGGAATGCAAGCAGTGGAAGCAGCAGGATGAAGATGTACTTTCATATGCATTGTTCCCAAAGGTTGCTACAGAGTTCTTCGAGTATCGTGAAGCTCAGCAGACAAAGGTAGATCCTGCACAGGCAGATAAAGAAAACAAAGCTTATCCAGTATAATTGGTCTAAGCTAGACATTGTTTGTTTATTATTGCTTAATTCAATCAACTTTGAGTAATGCAAGATTTCTTGCATTACTCTTTTTTTTCATCTATACTCAAGAGTGAAAGTTATGAGAAATCTGTTTTTAATGTTATTCGGGGATGCTACTATTAATTGTTTTAAGAGGATAATGGATGGCAACTACAACAGATTTAATTACAAAGATTAATGAGAACTATGGAAAAATGTCAAAAGGTCAAAAGCTTTTGGCGAACTACATTATTGACAACTACGATAAGGCAGTGTTTTTAACTGCGGCAAAGCTGGGAGATATCATTGGTGTATCTGAATCCACGGTGGTGAGATTTGCTTCTTTTATAGGCTACAAGGGATACCCAGAATTCCAGCAATCTCTTGAAGAGCTTGTTCGCGTCAAGCTTAATACCTCTGATCGTATCGAGATTACAAATGGAGGAATAGAGCAGAACGGAGTTCTTCGTTCTGTATTATCATCGGATGCTTTAAAGATTAAAAATACAATGGAAAATATCGATGAAGCAGCTTTCGAAAATGCTATTGATGCGCTTTTAAAAGCAAAACGCATATACGTAGTAGGCTTGCGTTCATGCGCACCGCTTGCTTCATTTTTAGCTTTTTATCTGAATATGATATTCGATAATGTTATTAATCTGCAGACTAGCTCCACATCTGAGTTGTTTGAGCAGATGATTCATATAAGTCAAGAGGATTGCATTATCGGAATATCTTTCCCTAGATATTCTATGCGTACATTAAAGGCGCTTGAATTTGCAAATAATCGTTTGGCTAACGTAATTACTATTACAGATTCTATTCATTCACCGATGAATCTGTACAGTTCTTGCAATTTGATTGCAGATAGCGAAATGCATTCAATAGTGGATTCTTTGGTGGCTCCACTTTCTGTCATCAATGCTTTAATCGTAGAGCTTTGCAATAGAAAGCAAAGTGATGTAGCTCAAACTCTAGAGATGATAGAAAATGTTTGGAATGACTATCAGTTCTACGAAAATGATGAAATAGACTTGGTAGATGATTCAATCAAAATGAGCTACCCTGGAGAAAATCAATGAGCAATGTTGTTGTAATAGGTGGTGGCGCTGCTGGAATGATGGCGGCTTATTCTGCGGGCATGAGTGGTCATACTGTCACACTTATAGAAAAAAATGAGAAGCTTGGAAAGAAAATATATATTACTGGTAAAGGCAGATGTAATTTTACAAATGCCTGCGATGTTGAAGATTTCTTTAAAAATGTAGTTAGTAATCCAAAGTTTTTGTATAGTGCGTTGTATACCTTTTCGCCGGATGCTATGATTGATTTTATTGAAAATCATGGAATTAGAACCAAGGTAGAGAGAGGAAGCAGGGCTTTTCCTGAATCTGACCATGCGTCTGATGTTACAAAAGCACTAGAAAAGGGGCTTAAAGAATACGGAGTTAAAATCCTTTTAAATACAACAGTAAAGGATGTTGTGATTAAGGATAATATCGTTAGCGGTGTAAGGTTATCTGATGGGACTTCTATAGCTTGCGATTACGCCATAGTATGTACTGGCGGATTATCTTATCAAACTACGGGCTCTACTGGAGATGGCTTGAAGTGGGCCAAGAAATCTGGCCTTACTGTTACAGATGTTAGGCCTGCACTTGTTCCACTTAATTGTAAAGAAAGCTATATCATGGAAATGCAAGGGCTGTCCCTAAAGAATGTTAAGCTCAACATTTTTAACGGCTCTAAAAAGCTTTATGATAGCTTTGGGGAGATGTTGTTTACACATTTTGGTGTTTCAGGACCTCTTGTTTTATCAGCAAGCTCTGTCATAGGAAAAACGCTTCAAGAAACAAAATCCCTTAAGGCGTTTATAGATTTAAAACCAGCTCTTTCTAAAGAAGAATTAGACGCAAGAGTTCTTAGAGATTTCAATGAAAATATGAACAAACATCTCAGCTCTGTTCTTAGGGGATTGCTTCCAGCGTCGATGGTTCCAGTGTTTATTCAGCTCATGGAGTTTGATGATTCTAGACAGATTAATTCCATCACCAAAGAAGAGAGAGGTATTCTTATTTCTTTACTCAAGGCTCTTCCGTTTACGATTGTTGGTCTTAGAGATTTCAAAGAGGCAATTATCACCCAAGGTGGTGTGTCAGTTAAAGAGATTGACCCATCTACAATGAGGTGTAAAAATATACAAGGTCTTTCTTTTGCGGGAGAGGTTTTGGATTTGGACGCCTTCACAGGAGGCTTCAATTTACAAATAGCATGGTCAACCGGCTATCTTGCTGGTTTATCTTTAGATTAATGGAGGATTTTATTATGGCATTTAATGTTGCAATCGACGGTCCTGCTGGAGCAGGCAAATCTACAATAGCAAAGGCTGTTGCAAAGAAAATGGGATATGTATATGTAGATACAGGTGCTATGTACAGAGCTATGGGACTATATTTTTTGCGTTCCAATATAGCTTCTACAGATGAAGAAAAAATAGCGTCTGTAGTTGACGATATAAATGTTTCTATCAAGTATGAGGATGGTATGCAGCACGTTATCTTAAATGGAGAGGATGTCACAGGTCTTATTCGTACAGAAGAGGTTGGAAATATGGCTTCCGCATCAAGTGTGTATGGACCAGTTCGCTCTAAGTTAGTAGCTCTTCAGCAAGAACTTGCAAAGACTACTGATGTTATTATGGATGGAAGAGATATCGGTACAGTGGTGCTTCCAAATGCTGATGTAAAGGTGTTCCTTACTGCATCTGTTGAGTGTCGTGCAAAGCGCCGTTATGATGAGCTTGTAGCAAAGGGTGAAAAGCCTGATTTTGACAAGATTGCAAAGGATATTGAGGAGAGAGATTACAGAGATTCTCACCGTGAAATCAGCCCATTAAAGCAGGCTGAGGATGCTGTTCTAGTAGACAGCTCTGATATGACAATCGATGAAGTGGTTAATAAAATTATTGATTTATGTAAATAATTGAGGTGATTTTTGAAAGTAATACTAGCGGAATCAGCAGGCTTTTGTTTTGGAGTTCAAAGAGCTGTTGATGTTGTAAAAAAGCAAATAAAAGAAGGCTCAAAGCCTTTGTACACATACGGTCCAATCATTCACAATGAAGAGGTTGTTCGCGAGTTCGAGGAAAACGGAGTCCAGGTGATGGAGGAGGATCATATAGATGATTATCCTTCTGGAACTGTTATTATTCGCTCTCACGGTGTAACAAGAGCAGTCGAAGAAGCTCTTACAGCAAAGGGACATACAATTATCGACGCTACCTGTCCTTTTGTAAAGAAGATTCACCGTGCTGTAGATGAGCATTCCAAGTCAGGAGAGCACATAGTAATTATCGGCAATCCAGAGCATCCTGAAGTACGTGGAATCGTTGGTTGGATTAACGGAAATGCGTATTCTGTTATACCAGATACTGAATCTGCTTTTAACTTTTCAGTTAATTCTGATGTGCCCATTTGTATTGTGTCTCAAACCACCTTCAACCACAACAAATTTCAAGAATTAGTTGAAATTATAAAGCAAAAAGGTTATGATATTATTGTTTTGAATACAATATGCGATGCGACTAACAAAAGGCAAGTTGAGGCTGCTGAGATAGCTTCAAAAGTTGATGCCATGGTTGTTATTGGAAGTAAAAATTCCTCTAACACCCAAAAGTTGTTCGAGATATGCAAAACACGATGCAACGATACTTACTATATACAGACGGCTGACGATTTTCAGCCATCTGGCCTTAGTTCCATTGAAAGTGTAGGTATTACCGCAGGGGCTTCCACCCCAAACAATATTATCGAGGAGGTTCAAAAGAAATGTCAGAAATGAGTTTTGAACAAATGTTGGAGGAATCATTTAAAACTATACACAATGGAGAGGTAGTAGATGGTACTGTTATCAGTGTTAAGCCAGATGAGATTGTCTTAAACATTGGTTATAAATCAGATGGTATAATTACACGTTCAGAGTACACAAACGAGTCAAATGTTGATCTTACTACAGTTGTTAAAGTTGGCGACCCACTTTCTGCTATTGTTGTAAAGGTAAATGATGGCGAAGGTCAGGTTCTCCTTTCATACAAGAGACTTGCTCAGGAAAAGGGCAATGAGAGACTTGCAGAAGCTTTCGAGAGTGGCGAGGTTCTCACAGCTACAGTTGATAAAGTTCTTAAGGGCGGTCTTACAGTTGTTGTTGACGAAGCTAGAGTATTTATCCCTGCTTCATTTGTATCAGATGTATACGAGAAGGATCTTGGTAAGTACCAGGGTCAGGAAATCAGCTTTGTTATTACAGAGTTCGATCCAAAGCGTCGTCGTATAATCGGTAACAGAAAGACACTTCTTGTTGCTGACAGAGCAAAGGCACAGGAAGAGCTTATGGCAAAGATTGCTGTAGGTCAGGAATTCGAAGGTACAGTTAAGAATGTTAAGGATTTCGGTGCATTCATCGATTTAGGTGGTGCTGATGGTCTTCTTCACATCTCAGAGATGAGCTGGGGACGTGTTGAGAATCCTACAAAGACTCTTAATGTTGGCGATACAATCAAGGTATTCGTTAAAGAGATTAAGGATGGCAAGATTGCACTTTCTTGCAAGTTCGATGACGAGAATCCATGGAACGGCGCTGCTGAGAAGTATGCAGTTGGTTCTGTAGTAAAGGGTAAAGTTGTTCGCATGAAAGACTTTGGTGCTTTCGTAGAGCTTGCTCCTGGAATCGATGCTTTACTTCACGTATCACAGATTTCTAAGGAACGTATCGAGAAGCCTTCTGATGTTCTTTCAATCGGACAGGAGATTGAGGCTAAGGTTGTTGAGTTTAACGACGAAGACAAGAAGATCAGCCTTTCAATTAAGGCACTCCTTGAGCCAGAGCAGGCAGAAGAGTCTGACGAAGAGGTTGCTGATGTAAACATCGAGGAAGTAGCTGCTTCTGAAGAATAATTCTAGATTTTCTACAGGCCTAGGTTTTACCTAGGTCTGTTTTTACTTGGAGAGGAATATGATTTATAGTTTTTATATTCTTTGTGTTAGGGGAATAAGTAACATTTTTTACACAAATATTAGGTAAAATGTATTTTAGATTCGTATAAATAAATTGATAGGAGAATTTAGCATGGAGAATTACGAAGGATTCAAGAAAAGTATATACTCCTTAACTAAAATAGATTTGGACGCATATAAAGAAAAGCAAATGCGCCGTCGCATAGATTCTTTAGTTGTTAAAAATAAATGCAAGACCTACGAGGAATACGTAGCTTTGTTAAAGGCTGACAAGCAAGTTTTTGATGAGTTTATCAATTTCCTTACCATAAATGTATCAGAATTTTATAGAAATCCAGATCAATGGGAGCTTATGGTAAAGGAATTTATGCCAGAGCTTATTAAGAAGTCTGGGGAGCAGTTAAAGATTTGGAGCGCTGCATGCTCTACAGGTGATGAGCCATATTCACTTGTAATGGCTCTTTCTACTCTTGTTCCACTTAGTAAAATTAAGATTTTTGCTACTGATTTGGACAAGCAGGTTATTGCAACTGCAAAGGTTGGACTATATAGTGCTAAGAGTATTGCAAACGTTCCTGCTGATTTAAAGAAAAAGTATTTTACACCTGTTGGTGGTTCATACCAGATTAGTGATGAAATCAAGAGATGTGTTGAGTTTAAGGAGCACAATCTCCTTAGAGATCCATACCCATCTAATTACGATATGATTGTTTGTAGAAATGTATTGATTTACTTTACCGATGAGGCCAAGGCAGTAGTCTATGATAAGTTCTGCAAGTCTCTTAAGCAGGGCGGCATACTTTTCATAGGTTCAACAGAGCAGGTTATCGACTATAAAGAGCTTGGATATAAGCGTAGATATTCATTCTACTATGAAAAAGTTTAAGTAAAAAATTGCTTCAGCTTAAAAGCTGAAGCTTTTTTAATGTTTAAGCATATATTTTGCTATTTTAACAAGAAGTAAGTCTGATATATCATCTGCATTTACGAATGCTTCTTTAGAATCGTATTCAGGTTTAAATATTCTTGTATTTGAACCCACGTCAAGCTTGTCTGGAAGAGATACAAAAGAGGCTTCTAGTGATACCTTGCAATCTCTTTTAGAGGCAGGTCTTCTGTTGGCTTTATCCATACTTTCTCCAATAGATTTTGGAATAATGATATCTTCTTCGATTAAATAATAATAGTTTCTGAAATCTGGTAAGAAGGTATATAAGCTTCCTTTGAAAAGATTTAAAGTAACGTATATACGATTATCTTTAATCATATATATTCCGTAATCACGAATTTTATTAATTGGACATGGCAAGGATACATTACATGCCACTTCAAATCTTAATTTTGAATCGTCCATTTCTTTTTTAACAAAGGTTATTTCATCAGTAAGTAAATCTGAATAGGATAGTATGTCAGCAATATAAATCATACCTTTTACATCCTCGAAGTTGTGTAGGAGGATAAGGTTCTTAGATTCCTCGTCGCCAACTAAAGAATAGTGCTGATAGACTGGGATTAATTCGCCGCCATTATATTTATCATCTCGATGCAATCCTAGGAATTCTTCGATTGTTTTTTGCTTGTAATTTGGCAAATCAAGAAGGCATTTTGCCTTGGTTGTTGTAAGGTACATATCTATATGACGCTTTGATTTGATTGAGGTATTGAAACGATATTTGCGACATCTTTCAACGATAAATGACTCGTCAAATCGAGTGGAATTAAATCCTAAGAGGCAATCGTATTGGTTGAGAACTTTTTCAAATTCCTGTAGAATTTCTAGTTCCTCAGATTCATTATTTGCAAGAAGCTGAGTGATTGTGATTTTGTTGCCTAGTCTTGTGGCATAGCCAATCATGTATATAAATGACTTTCTTGGTGAAAGTCCGGTGCACTCTATATCAAAAAATATTGTGTTGGCAGTGAAATATTTTTTTAATGAATAGCTTATATTATCAATTTCGTAATTGTTGCTTATGATTTCCATAAATTAATCCTCTGGTATTTTGAAGTCACTCCATTATATTACACTATATCTATTGGTTTGGTACTTAAAAATGTACAATATAAGTGATAATTATTCTCTTTTATTCATCTTTAAAATGATATAATTTTCATATGAGAGTTAATTAGGAGTTCTATATAACATTAATTCTAAATTAGTTTACTTTTAAAAGAAAGAGGGGTAAAGCTGATGGGTCTTAGGACTTTTAAGGGCGGCGTTCATCCTTACGACGGAAAAGAGCTTTCTAAAGAAAAGCCTACTAAGGAATTGAAGCCACAGGGCGAAATGGTCTATCCATTATCGCAACACATTGGTGCACCAGCGACAGCGTGTGTTTCGGTTGGTGATACTGTGCTTAGGGGCCAGAAGATAGCAGAAGCAGGCGGATTCGTTTCTGCACCGATTTTTTCTTCTGTTTCCGGTTCAGTTAAAGCCATCGAACCTAGACGTGTAGCCACTGGCGACTTGGTTAATTCCATCATCATCGAAAGTGATGGAAAGTTTATTGAAACTGGTTTTGAAGGATGTGAGGATTACACAGATCTTTCAAACGAGGACATCATCAAAAAGATTCAAGATGCCGGAGTAGTTGGTATGGGAGGCGCAGGTTTCCCAACACATGTTAAGCTTTCTCCAAACAACCCGGAAAAGATTGAGTACATCATTGCCAATTGCGCAGAGTGTGAGCCATATCTTACATCTGATTATCGCTCAATGGTAGAGGAGCCTGAGAAGCTTATTACAGGAATGAAGATTATTCTTCAGCTATTCCCTAAAGCTAAGGGGCTTCTTGGTATCGAGGATAACAAGGCTGATGTTATTGCATCTTTGCAAAAGCTCACTCAAAACGAGAGCCGTATTGAAGTAGTACCTCTTATGACAAAGTACCCTCAGGGTGGTGAGCGTCAACTTATCAAGGCTTGTACAGGTCGAGAAATCAACTCCAAGATGCTTCCTGCAGATGCTGGTTGTATCGTTGATAATGTTGCCACAATCAATGCTGTTTATACGGCAGTTGTTGAGGGCAAGCCTGTTATGGACAGAATCTTTACTGTTACTGGCGATTCTGTTATGGAGCCTCGCAACTTTAGAATATGCATTGGTACCAGCTGCAAAGAGATTCTTGAGGCTGCTGGCGGCTATGTTCGTCCACCTAAGAAGCTTATTTCTGGTGGTCCTATGATGGGATTTGCACTTATGGATGTGGATGTTCCTACAACTAAGACATCCGGTGCGCTTCTTTGTTTGTCACAGGATGAGGTTTCTTCCTTTGAGACAACTGCTTGCATTAATTGCGGCCGATGTGTTAGCGCTTGTCCTGAAAATCTTATTCCATCACGACTTTCAAAGTTCTCAGACCAAGGCGACAAGGCAGAGTTTGAAAAGTGGTATGGACTTGAGTGTATAGAGTGCGGTAGCTGTAGCTTTGCTTGCCCTGCAAGAAAGCCACTTGCTCAAGCAATCAAGACCATGAAAAAGATGGTTCTTGCAGACAAGAGAAAAAAGTAGAAAGGATAAGGTGAGAAATGAGCGATTTATTAAAGGTTTCTTCTTCACCACATGTGCGAGCAAAGGACGACACCACTAGAATCATGCTCTATGTGATTCTTGCACTTATGCCAACTACAATTTTTGGAATTTTCAATTTTGGTTTAAGAGCTTTGGCTTTAGTTGTTGTCTGTATGGCGACATGTGTTTTATCAGAGTATTTATTTGAAAAGGCCATCGGCAAGAAGAGTACTGTAGGAGATTTAAGTGCTGCAGTTACTGGTTTATTACTTGCCCTCAACCTGCCACATACACTTCCAATTTGGCAAGCTGTTATCGGTAGTGTTTTTGCCATTGTAGTTGTTAAGATGCTCTTTGGCGGACTTGGTCAGAACTTCATGAACCCAGCATTAGGCGGTAGAGTATTTCTTGTAATATCATTTGCTGCAACAATGACTCATTTTGAGTTTGATGGAGTTGCTGGTGCAACACCTCTTGCACTTTTAAAGAGCGGTGAGGCTGTTAATACTATTGATATGTTAATTGGACGTACAGGAGGTACAATCGGTGAGACTAGTACAATCTGTATTTTGATTGGAGCAATCATTCTGATTTTACTTGGAGTTATCGATCTTACAATTCCTGGTGTATATATCTGTTCTTTTGTAGTTTTCCTTGTTCTCTTTGGTGGACATGGACTTGATTCAACATTTATTGTTGCTCATCTTTGTGGTGGTGGTCTTATGCTTGGTGCCTTCTTTATGGCAACAGATTACGTTACCTCACCAATTACACCTATGGGCAAGGTACTATTTGGTATTTGTCTAGGTGTTCTTACAGGTATATTTAGAATATTTGGAAATAGTGCAGAGGGTGTTAGCTTTGCTATTATTTTCAGTAATTTACTTGTACCTTTAATTGAAAAGGTTACAGTACCTCGTGCTTTTGGCGTTACAAGAGTCAAAAAACCAAAGGAGGTGAAGGCTAATGAATAAATTAGTTAAAGATGCTTTGGTTCTTACTTGTATCACAGTTATTGCTGGATTCGCTCTTGGTTTAGTATATGAGATTACTAAGGGGCCTATTGCAAAGGCTGAGGAAGACGCTTTACAAAAGGCTTATCAGACTGTTTTTTCAGATGCTAAGTCCTTTGCTGATATGGACGGTTTTGATTCAGCAAAGGCTACAGACATCGTTGTAAAAGCAGGTTTTACAGATGATACAATTGACAATTGTGTTCAGGCGCTTGATGCCGATGGCAATCCAATTGGATACGTAATTACAGTTACTAGTAAGGCTGGTTACGGCGGAGATATTACATTCTCTCTTGGTGTTACCAACGATGGTGTTTTAAATGGTTATTCAATCACAAGCATTTCTGAGACAGCTGGTCTTGGTATGAAGGCCAGAGATACAGGAGCTGGTACATTCTCATATCAGTTCGAAAACAGAAAGGCTGAGATTTTTACAGTAACAAAGACTGGTGCGTCTAATTCTTCTGAGATTGATGCTATTTCGGCTGCTACAATTACATCTCGTGCAGTTACAAATGGTGTCAATGCTGGCGTTACCTACTTTAATTCATTAGTAGGAGGTGCTGTAGATGAATAAGAATATAGAACGATTAGTAAATGGTCTTTGGAAAGAAAATCCTACTTTTGTATTGATGCTTGGTATGTGTCCAACACTTGCTGTTACCACATCGGCTATCAACGGTATAGGTATGGGACTTTCAACAACAGTTGTACTTGTTCTTTCCAACATTATGATTTCTGCCCTTAGAAATCTTATTCCTGACAGAGTTAGAATGCCAGCGTTCATTGTAGTAGTGGCATCCTTCGTTACGATAGTACAGTTCTTGATGCAGGGCTTTACACCTTCACTTTATGCATCACTTGGAATTTACATTCCACTTATTGTTGTTAACTGTATCATCTTAGGACGTGCAGAAAGTTATGCTTCCAAGAATCCAGTTATTCCATCACTTTTCGATGGAGTTGGTATGGGTCTTGGTTTTACAGTTGGTCTTACATTTATTGGTATAGTTAGAGAGGTTCTTGGCAATGGTTCAGTATTTGATATTGCAATCAAGCCTTTAAACGATTACCACATCACATTGTTTGGTTTGGCGCCTGGTGCATTTATAGTTCTTGGCTTCCTTGTGGCCGTTATGAACGTTGTTCGTCGCAAGATGGAAGCAAAGGGAAGACCTCTTCCTGAGGTTCAGGGCTGCTTGGCAGGAGATTGTACTACTTGTACACTTTCTACAGCATGTACTGGCAAGTCAATGGTACATGTTAAGCCAGAAGAGATTCCTGTTAATCCTAAGGATGTGGCTAAGCCAGTTCCAAACACTAATGTCGAAGTTAAGCATGCTGATAATCAGCATAATACAGAGGACGTTGAGGAGGCAGGGCGCGCTTCTTCATATGCCGATGAAATGTTAGAAGGAAAGGGGGAGGATGAATAATGAGTTATTTTACAGGTTTAATTTTACTTTTAGTTGCATCTGCAATTGTAAATAACGTTGTACTTTCTCAGTTCCTTGGCCTTTGTCCTTTCCTTGGTGTATCTAAAAAGGTTGAGACTGCAGCCGGCATGGGCGGAGCTGTTATATTCGTAATTACGATAGCTTCCTTTGTTGCCAGTCTTATTTACAAATATGTACTTGCTCCTACAGGATTTGAGTACATGCAGACAATCGTATTTATTTTGGTTATTGCTGCCTTGGTTCAGTTTGTGGAGATGTTCCTTAAAAAGAGTGTCCCTGCTTTATATGAATCACTTGGCGTGTACCTTCCACTTATCACAACGAACTGTGCTGTGCTTGGTACAGCAATCAATAATGTTACTAACAACTACGATATTCTTGAAAGTGTCATCAATGGTTTCGGTGTTGCAGTTGGTTTTACAATCGCCATCGTTATCATGGCTGGTATCAGAGAGAAAATCGAATACAACGATATTCCGGAAACATTCAAGGGCTCAGCTATTGTACTTATTACTGCAGGTCTTATGGCCATGGCTTTCCTTGGATTCTCTGGCGTAATATAAGGAGGGCTGACTTATGAGTATAACAGGTATTTTACTGGCAGCTGTTATCGTTGGCGCTACTGGTTGTATTATTGGATTCTTCCTTTGCTTCTCGTCTGAGAAGTTTAAGGTAGAAGTAGATCCTCGAGAAGAGGCTGTACTTGGAGTTTTACCAGGCAATAACTGTGGTGGTTGTGGATACGCAGGTTGTTCTGGTCTTGCTGCAGCAATTGCCAAGGGCGAAGCACCGGTTAATCAGTGCCCTGTAGGCGGAGCACCTGTTGCAGCTCAGATTTCTGAGATTATGGGTGTGGCTGCAGAGGAAGGCGTTCGCAAGGTTGCATTTGTAATGTGTAACGGAACTTGCGAGAATGCTACTCAGTTGTATGATTACAACGGTGTTGAGGATTGTAAGGCCATGGCTTTTGTTCCAGGAGGTGGTCCTAAGGCTTGCTCTTATGGCTGTATGGGATTTGGTTCCTGCGTAAAGGCCTGTCCTTTCGATGCTATTCACATCGTTGATGGTGTAGCTCTTGTTGATAAGGAGGCATGTAAAGCATGTGGAAAGTGTGTAGATACATGTCCAAATCACCTTATAGAGCTTATTCCTTACGACTTTGGTCATGCTGTTCGTTGCCACAACAACGACAAGGGCAAAGATGTTATGAGTGTATGTAAGGTTGGATGTATCGGCTGTCACAAGTGCGAGAAGGTTTGTGAGTTTGATGCAATCCACGTTGACGGATTCTTTGCTCATATTGACCAAGAGAAGTGTACAAGCTGTGGAAAGTGTGCAGAGGCTTGTCCACGTCATATTATTCTTTAGAATAATCTTTTAATAAATCATTTACGCCTTGTAGCTACCTGGCTTTTTAATGGCTTGGTAGCATAACAAGGCGTTTACTGTTTTTCTTCTTGCCATTAAACTATTTTTAGTGGTATGATAAAGCGAATATAAATAGGAGAACGCTATGTACGGACACGATTTCAAAGAAAAGAAAAGAGTGGTTGTTAAGGTTGGTTCATCTACAATTACACATGAGGCCACTGGAAATATAGACTATACTAAGCTTGAGCGACTAGTTAGACAGCTTTGCGATTTGAGAGCTCAGGGCAAGGATGTATGCCTTGTATCTTCAGGTGCTGTTGCTGTTGGTCGTTATGCTATAGGTTTGAAGGAGCGTCCATCTGATTTGGCAACTAAGCAGGCTTGTGCATCAATTGGTCAGGCCTATCTTATGTCAATATATCAAAAGCTTTTCTCAGAATACAATCAGAAGGCTAGTCAGATTCTTATGACTAAAAAGACTATGACCGACCCAGAGTCTAGAGCCAATGCTCGAAACACATTTGAACGTTTATTTGAGCTTGGTGTTATTCCAGTTGTAAACGAGAATGATACTGTTGCAACACACGAGATTCAGTTTGGTGATAATGATTCTTTATCAGCTATAGTTGCTGCTCTTGTGAAGGCAGATGCTCTTATTTTACTTTCAGATATAGATGGCTTATACACAGCCAATCCTAATACTAATCCAGATGCTGAGTTTGTTGATGTTGTTGATGACATCGACAAGGTTATGAGCATGGCATCATCGGACACTACTTCAGATGTTGGCACTGGAGGCATGACTGCAAAGCTTAGAGCGGCTCAGATTGCTACATTTTCTGGCGCAGATATGGTTATTACTAATGGTGCTCACATTGGAAATATTCACCGTATTTTTGAGAACAAGGATAAAGGCACACTCTTTGTTTCCAACAAAAGAGATGATGTTAGAGTTTTAGATTTATTAGAGGATTGATTATGATTACAGAAAAAGATATTGCAAGAATTAATGAGCTTTATCACAAAAGTAAATCCGAGGGACTTACAGAGCCCGAGAAGCAGGAACAAGCAAAGCTTAGAAGAGCATATATAGATGCTATAAAGGGTAATGTGCGTGCACAGCTTAACAACATTGATATTGTAGATGAAAACGGTAACGTTGAAAATCTTGGCGAAAAGTATGGAAAAGTCTCAAAATAATTCACTTAGACAAGAATATAAAAGGCTTAGAGATTCTCTTTCACCAGAGGAGAGGTTTTCAAAATCTCAAGCTATCAAGGATAAGTTTTTGGCTCTTTTAGAATCTGATTTTAAAGGGGCTAATATTTTTTTATGCTTTTATCCCTTTGGCTCTGAGGTAGATTTGACCGCTCTTTATGAGCACTTACTTAAGCTAGGAAAAGACCTTTATTTTCCAGTTTCTAACGTCTCTAATCACAAGCTTACCTTTAGACAGGTTAAGGATATGAATGTAGACTTCAAAGCAGGAGCTTATGGTATTATGGAGCCCAAAGATAACCTTAATGACTTATCCGTAGATATTTTAGATAAAATAGTGGTGATTACACCGGGACTTATTTTTGACAAAGCCTTAAATAGGATTGGCTATGGAGCAGGATATTATGATAGATTTTTTGCTTCCTGCAGCAAAACTACCATTAAGGTTGGTGTGGGATTTGATTTTCAGGTTACTGATGAATTAGAAGTTACTTCATTGGATGTACCGATGGATTATATAATTACTAACAACTGCATTTTGAAAGGGGCAAAACTATGACATTAAAAGAATTAGCAACAAAGGCAAAAGAAGCAAAATATACAGTCGCTGCACTTTCTACTGAGCAAAAGGTACAGGGGATTTCTGCTGTAGCTGATGCTCTTGAAAAAAACGCTGCTGATATTATAAGCGCCAATGCCATTGATATGGAAAATGGTAAAAAGAAGGGACTTTCTGTTGGTCTTTTGGATAGACTTAAGCTTGATGAAGCAAGAATTAAGGGTATTTCTGATGGACTTCGTCAGGTGGTTAGCCTTGAGGATCCAATTGGCAAGGTTACTGAGACTTGGACTCGCCCAAACGGCCTTGTTATTTCAAAGAGACTTATTCCAATCGGTGTTGTTGGAGTTATCTATGAGGCTCGTCCAAATGTTACAGTTGATGTATTTGGACTTTGCTTTATGACAGGTAATGCAGTTATTTTAAAGGGCGGTAGTGACGCTTTAGAGTCTAACAAAGCTATCGTAAAGGTTATTAAGTCTGCTCTTGATGTGTTTGGACTTCCAGTTGATGCCATCACTCTTATTGAGGAAACATCTAGAGAGTCAACTAAAGAGATGATGCGACTCAATGGCTACATTGACGTACTTATCCCAAGAGGTGGTGCTGGTCTTATTAAATCAGTGGTTGAAAATGCCTCTATTCCAGTTATTGAAACAGGTTCTGGTAACTGCCATATTTATGTTGATTACAATGGTGACGTTGATATGGCTGTAGACATTATTGAAAATGCTAAGACACAGCGTGTTGGCGTATGTAATGCGGCAGAGTCTCTTGTTATTCATGAGGATATAGCTGCAGCTCTTCTTCCAAAATTAAATGAGAGACTTAAGAAACACGGTGTGCTTGTAAAGGCTGACGCTAAGTCTATTTCACTCATGGAAGGGGCAGAGCCTGCTACTGAGGAGGATTTTGCAACAGAGTACTTAGACTACATCATTTCTGTTAAGACAGTTTCAAATGTGGATGAGGCAATTGCTCATATCAACAAGAACAATACAGGTCATTCTGAGTCTATCATCACAAATGATGAAGCCAATGCAGAGAAGTTCTTAAATGGAATTGATGCTGCTTGCGTTTATGTTAATGCATCAACAAGATTTACAGATGGATTCGAGTTTGGATTTGGTGCTGAGATTGGTATCAGTACTCAAAAGCTTCACGCAAGAGGACCTATGGGATTACTTGCCCTCACAAGTTATAAATATACCATTCAGGGAAATGGTCAGATTAGAAAGTAGATAGGAATTATTGATGAGTATTACAGATTTACTAAATAATGCACCAGTTGAGGAGCCAGAGCGTCAGTATTATTTTATTGAGCAGGCTAAAAAGCTAGTAGAAAAAAAAGAGCAGGAGCTTGGTAGAAAGCTTACCTGTTGCGTTACTACCTTTGGTTGCCAGATGAATGCCAGAGACTCTGAAAAACTTCTTGGAATTTTAAAAGAAATTGGTTACGTTGAGACAGAAGATGAGAATTCTGATTTTGTTATTTACAACACTTGTACTGTACGTGAAAATGCCAACAATAAGGTTTACGGTCACCTAGGCATTTTACATGGTTACAAGAAAAAGAATAAAAATATGATGATTGCTCTCTGCGGCTGTATGATGCAGGAACCAACTGTTATCGAGCATTTGCAGAACAACTACAAATTTGTTGATTTAATCTTTGGTACTCACAATCTCTACAAGTTTGCAGAGTTATTTACAACAGCTCTTCTTAATAAAAAGGGCATGATTATTGATATCTGGAAGGACACTGACAAGATTGTTGAGAATCTTCCAATTTCTCGTAAGTATCCATTCAAGTCGGGAGTTAATATCAGCTTCGGCTGCAATAATTTCTGCACTTATTGTATCGTTCCTTATGTTAGAGGTAGAGAGCGCTCTAGAAAGCCAGAGGATATCGTTGAAGAAATCAAAGGTCTTGTGGCTGATGGCGTTGTAGAAATTATGCTTTTAGGTCAAAACGTTAACTCGTATGGTGTTGGTCTTGAAGAGAAGGTTACTTTTGCTGATTTACTTCGCATGGTAAATGACATCGAGGGCCTTGAGAGAATTCGATTTATGACACCTCATCCAAAGGATTTATCAGATGACTTGATTGAGGCAATGGCAACACTCCCAAAGGTATGTCATCACATGCATTTACCACTTCAATCTGGTAGCTCAGAGATTCTTAAAAAGATGAATCGTAGATATACCAAGGAGCATTATTTAAACCTTGTAGAAAAACTTAGAGCAAAGGTTCCCGATGTTGCTATTACAACAGATATTATTGTTGGCTTCCCTGGGGAAACGGAGGAAGATTTCCTTGATACAATGGATGTAGTTGACAAGGTTCATTACGACAGCGCTTTTACATTTATTTATTCTAAACGAACAGGTACACCTGCGGCTACTATGGACAATCAGGTGCCAGCAGATGTTGTAAAGGATCGTTTTGACAGACTTCTTGCACTTGTACAAAAACATGGTCATGATAAGGTTAAGGCGCTTGAAGGTACTGTTCAAAAAGTTCTTGTTGAAGACGTTAATGAACAGGATTCAAGTCTTGTTTCTGGTAAGCTTGAAAACAATGTTACAGTTCATTTTCCAGGAGATAAATCTTTGATTGGAAAAATAGTAGATGTTAGGTTAAACTGTTGTAAAGGGTTCTACTATATAGGAGAAATGTGTTAAGAACCTTTAAGGTAGATTTCTTTTACCTAGATTTCTTGCCTTAATTTGTGGGAGGTTATTATGTTAGCTTATATTCGCGGCACACTTGCAGATATTGATGAAAATATTGTATTTCTAGAGAATAATGGCATTGGTTATGGTATTAGCTCATCCATGAACACAATCAGGCAGTTGCCTGCAATTGGTTCTGAGATCAAGTTAAACACCAAGCTAATTCCAAAAGAAGATTCTCTTACTTTATATGGATTTTATGAAAAGGAGGAGCTTAAGATGTTTGAGCTTCTTCTTTCTGTTAGTGGCATTGGCCCCAAGGGAGCCCTTGCTATTCTTAGCTCAATGACAGTTAGCGATATTCAATTCGCGGTTGCAGGAGGGGATTCTAAGGCATTTGCTGCTGTTCCAGGCGTTGGTAAGAAAACAGCAGAGCGAGCTATTGTTGACCTTAAGGATAAGGTTGATATTATCGGTGCTTTCGAGGCAAAGATAACATCGGATTTATCATCTTCAAAGACTGCTATATCTACATCTGTTAAGGAAGAGGTTTTAGAGGCTCTTGTTGCTTTAGGCTATTCAGCAAGCAATGCTGCTAGAGCATTAGATAAGATGACCATTACGGAATCGACTACTACAGAACAACTGCTTTCAGATACTTTGAAGCAAATGTCGTTCTTATAAAATGTGGAGAATTATATGTTAGGTAACAAACAAATCACTTCAACTATTGCAAGTCATGAAGATCTTGTCAATGACAATGCTCTTAGACCTAAGACTTTTGATGGCTACATCGGCCAAAGCAAAGTCAAAGAGAATATGAAAATCTATATTGAGGCAGCCAAGAATCGTGGGGAGGCTTTGGATCATGTGCTTTTATATGGCCCTCCTGGTCTTGGTAAGACTACTCTTGCAGGTATTGTTGCAGGAGAGATGGGCTCCAATATTAAGGTTACATCAGGTCCTGCTATCACAATTCCAGGTGAGATTGTGGCTGTACTTATGACTCTTAAGGATGGAGACATTCTCTTTATCGATGAGATTCATCGTCTTTCAAAGCCTGTTGAAGAGACTCTTTATTCTGCAATGGAAGATTTTGCAGTTGATATTGTTATGGGCAAAGATACAACAGCTAGGTCTATTCATACCAAGCTTCCTAGATTTACCCTTATTGGTGCAACAACACGTCCAGGTTTGTTATCTGCACCTCTTAGAGATCGTTTTGGTATTATTGGTCACATGGATTATTATACCCCAGAGGAGCTTTCTACAATTGTTACAGCATCAGCCGCCAAGCTAAATGCTCCAATAGACTATGAGGGTGCTTATCAAATCGCACTTAGGTCTAGAGGTACACCTCGTCTTGCCAATCGTTATTTAAAGCGCGTAAGAGACTATGCAGAGGTTAGATACGAGGGAGAGATTACAAAAGAGGTTGCGGCTGCGACCTTAGATTCCTTAGAGGTAGACACTCTAGGTCTTGATAGCAACGATAGAAATATTCTTCTTGCTATAATCGAAAGATTTGGCGGTGGTCCTGTAGGCTTGGATAACCTTGCAGCTACAGTAGGAGAGGATTCTGGTACCATAGAGGATGTATATGAGCCATATCTTTTGCAGCATGGACTAATTATTCGTACACCAAAGGGCCGCGTGGCTACAAAGGTGGCTTACGAACACTTTAATTTTCCAATTCCAGAAAGTATTTAATTAGATAATACTCGGTCCTAATACTTGTTTTTGCGGTCGATAAAAGTTATAATTATACTTGAATTTTCTGACGGGAGGATGGGAATGGTTTCCGAGAAAAGTGCTAAAGTACTTATAGGCGGAAAAGTATATACGCTATCGGGTTACGAGGAGGAGGAGTACCTCCAGAAAGTAGCCAATTACATCAATGCAAAGCTTGAAGAGTTTAATTCCATTGATGATTACAAGCGTATTTCGGCTGACCTAAAAGCGACATTACTTGAGCTTAATATTGCAGACGATTATTTCAAAGCTAAGACCCAGGTTGAATCTCTCGAGTCAGATTTGGATATACGAGACAAGGAGATTTATAATCTTAAGCACGATTTAATCTCAGCTCAATTAAAGACAGAGACCTTAGAAGAAACGATAACGAAGCTTGAAAGAGAGAACAAGGAACTTCTCCTTCACAAGACTAAGCTAGAGGCTTCTCTAGAGGATGCACTTCTAGGTTCATTATCAGATGATTAATAAGAGTCCCGGAGGCGGGGCTCTATATTTTTATTATGGGTAATCTTAATATTTAATTTTAAATGAAAGCAGTGTTTGATTAGGATATTTTATGAATCAGTTAGAATTACTTTCACCTGCAGGTGATATTGATATTTTCAAAGCCGTGGTAAATGCAGGCGCAGACGCAGTATATTTTGGCGGCGATTTGTTTGGTGCAAGAGCCTACGCTAAGAATTTTACAATTGAAGAGGCTGAGACTGCCATAAATTATGCTCATCTACATGATAGCAGGGCTTATCTTACGGTAAATACTCTCCTTAAGAATCTTGAAATAGAGCGCAATCTTTACTCATACCTTAAACAATACGTTGAGGCAGGGATAGATGCCTTTATCGTTCAGGATTTTGGAGTGTTTAAATTTATACGTGAGTTTTTCCCGGACACGCATATTCATGTCAGTACTCAGGCAAGTCTATGTACAGAGTTTGGTGCTAAGTTTTTCCAAGATCTTGGTGCATCTCGAATTGTTACTGCAAGAGAAATTGGTATCGATGAGATTAAGGCTATACATAGCAAGTGCCCTGACTTAGAAATCGAAAGCTTTATTCATGGTGCCCTTTGTGTTTGCTATTCTGGACAGTGCCTTATGTCATCTATTATTGGTGGGCGTTCTGGCAATAGAGGACGTTGTGCACAACCATGCAGGCTTCCCTATGATGCCTTCGATTCTCAAGGCAATAAGCTCAATAAAAAGGGCTCATATATCCTTAGTCCAAAGGACTTTTGTACCATCAATTATCTTCCTGAGATGATAGATGCCGGTGTAATGTCCTTTAAAATTGAAGGTCGTATGAAGCAGCTTAGCTATGCCACTGGCGTAGTCAACGTTTATCGTCATTATATTGATGAATATCTATATAGAGGGGCCAGGAATTATTCTGTTTCACAAGAGGATATTCAAAAGCTTTTAGACTATGGCAATCGTTCAGGATTTACTGATTTATATTTGCACAAGCATAATGGCCCTGAGATGATTACTTTTGAGGCTCCAGGCCATACCAAATCTGAGGGCGAGTCTGTAGATATTAGTGAAAAGAAATCAAAGGTTGATTGTTCTATAAAGGCACTTCTAGGCAAGCCTTTTGTAATTTCATTTACAGATTCAAAGGGAAATGTTGCAAGTACTGAGCTTGGTCTTGTAGACGCTGCCAAAAGCAAGCCTACAACCAAGGAAGATATAATCAAGGCAGCATCCGGTTTGGGGAATACTATATTTGAATTAAATAGACTTGATATTGATTACGATGATGGAATTTTTATTCCTGTATCTACCATTAAAGGAGCACGAAGAGAGGCCTTAGAGAAGCTTAGTGAGTTTGCAAAGGTTAAAGAACTGCCTAAGACGGTTAAGGCGTTTAAGGAGTTAAATAATGTTTCGAACTTCAATACATCTAGTGATTGCTTTGTAACAGTATCTTCCAAGGAGCATCTTAAGGCTGTAATAGAACGAGACAATATTAAGGCTATTGGAGTTCCACCTGCCTTATTTAACAAAGCATTCCAAAGCTTTAAGGGTGAAGTATATATTTATCTGCCACCTATCTTAAGAAATGAATACGCTAAGGACTTGCAGATAGATGACAGAGCGGCAGGAGTTATTGCTGCATCCTTTGATGAACTTGGACTTTTGGCTGATATGGATTATGACAAGAGTAAAATTATTTTGGATCATAGGCTCTATACCTTTAACAACAGAAGTATTAATGGGTTTAATGCCGCAGGATTTAAACGTAATTGTGCTCCTTACGAGCTTTCTTTAAAAGAGCTTAAGCACAGGGATAATCGCAATTCTCAGTTTATTATTTACAGCAGAATTCCAATGATGATTACTGCAAACTGTACAGTTAAAAATACTTTGGGCTGTAGAAAGTCTAATGATTTAATTACAATTGTAGACCGTAAGAATGAAAACATGACTGTTGCATGTAATTGCGATTATTGTTATAACACCATTTATAACAGCAAAAAATACATTGCCTTTGACATGAAGGATTCTATTATGGAGCTTGGATTTGCTGAGCTTAGACTTGATTTTACAATAGAATCATATCAGGAAACTGTAGATATTCTTAATGAGTTCCATAAAGTGTTTAACGACAATAAGTCATTTAGATACACGGAAGATTATACTAGAGGTCACTTAAAAAGAGGAGTTGAATAAAATTGGTTAGTGTTATTACTTCATTTTCTAGAATTACAATTTTATCCTTTGTTCTGGCTTTTACAATCATTGATTTGATTCAGATTTTTGAGTTTAAGCTTTCAGATACATTAAGCAGTATTCTTGCAACAGTTCAAGCGGTTATGATAGTGCTGTTTTTGATTAATGGCTCTATTGTGCTTTATATGGCCAAGGATAATGATATAACAATACTTGTTTTGATGCTTGTGGAGCTGGTGTTTTACTGGGGCATTTACGTAGCAGTTCATAAGATGGCTGTCCCTATGTCCAGGACGCTTTTAAATAATATACTAATGTTTTTGGACTTTAGTTTTTTGATGCTTGAAAGAATAAAGGTGCAAAATGGCATAAAGCAATTAGCTTTTGGTGTTAGTGCATTGGTTGTTGCTTATCTTGTTATTATCCTTATTAAAAGCATTCATAGAGTTTCCCAGCATATATATTTTTATGGAGCTATAGGCATCATTTCCTTGCTTTCTGTTATATTCATAGGAAACGTGGAATACGGAGCAAGAATGTCCTTTACTCTTTTGGGAGTGAGGGTTCAACCTAGTGAGTTTGTAAAGCTTTCCTTTGTATTTTTTATAGCGGCAGCTATTGTTACTTACAAGGATTATAGAGGTTTTTTAATTTCTACAATTGGTTCTGCTTTACATGTACTTGTATTGGTATTGTCCAAGGATTTAGGCTCTGCACTTATTTTCCTTGGAGCATATGTTTTTATTACATTTATAGCTTACAAGAATTATATTCTTTTAAGCATCGAATTTGCAGTGGGGCTTTTTGGAGGAATACTTGCCTACAAGATGTTTCCGCACATTCAGACTAGATTTATAGCTTGGTCAGACCCACTTTCAGTTATTGATGACAAGGGGTATCAGATTTCTCAATCCTTGTTTGCCATTGGTACACCTGGTTGGTTTGGTTCTGGATTAAACAATGGTGTTCCAGGTAAGATTCCAGTTGTCACCAACGATTTTATCTTTGCAGCCATAGCAGAGGAGATGGGAACCATTGTTGCTATTTGTTTAATCCTGATGTTTATGTGCTCAGTTTTCGCAATTTTTAACATTGCATTTTCTTGTTCCAATAAATTTTACATGCTTGTTGTAAGCGGCTTAGGTATTATTTTTGCAATACAGTCAATTTTAAATATTGGCGGAGTAATTAAGTTTATACCTTCCACGGGAGTTACTTTACCATTTATCAGTAGCGGTGGTAGCTCGTTACTTTCGTTGATGATAACGTTCTTTATTATAGATTCAGCCGATGAACTTGGATATTGTAGTGATGTAAGAGGCATTTATGAATAGACCTATAAAAAAATCAAAACGAAAAGAAATATATGTTGTTGCTTGCTTTTTTGTAATTATATTTGTGGGCATGATTGCCTATTTGATAAATTTTGTTACAAATGGTGCAAAGGAATTTGTTTATAATCCGTATAATTCAAGGTTCTCTGTCTTTGCAGATGACGTTACCAGAGGAAATATTTATACCGCAGACGGCCATGCCATAGCTCAGACAAGCTTAGGCGAAGATAGAAAAGAGGTTAGGGTGTATCCTGACAAGAAGCTATTCTGCCATTCTGTCGGTTATGTAGATAAGGGAATGACAGGTTTGGAGGCAAGTTATTCATTTGATTTGCTTAAATCTAATATTCCTTTAGAAGAGCAGATTAATAATTCTCTTACAGGAAAGAAAAGTCCAGGTGATGATTTGTTTACAACCTTGGATTACGATACTCAAAAGGCTGCCTATGATGGCTTAGATATTTTTGATGGGGCAGTTATTGCTATGGAGCCTGATACAGGAAAGATTGTAGCCATGGTTTCTAAGCCTGATTTTGACCCAAACACCATTGCTGCCAACTGGGATGATTTGACAGATGAAAAGAATAAAAAGTCTTCTCTTGTAAATAGAGCTACTTTAGGTGCCTATCCACCAGGTTCAACCTTTAAGATTGTTACTACAATTGCCTATTTAAGGGCTAATGGCGGCAACGAGGACTATAGCTTCAATTGTAAGGGCTCATTAAAGGTAGATGATTACAAGATTCACTGTAGTGGGCACAAGTCACACGGCAAGGAAGATTTGCTCAAGGCTTTTTCTAATTCCTGCAATAGTGCATTTGCTGATATAGGGCTTAATATTGACCCAGTAGACTTTAGAGGCACTGCAGAATCATTATTATTTAATCAGGAACTTCCTACTATGCTTGAGCATACCAAGGCTTCTTCCTTCAAGGTCAATTCCTCTACAGCTAAGTCTATAATTGCTCAGTCGGCTATAGGTCAGGGAGAGACTTCCGCTTCACCGCTTCATATGTGCATGCTGGTTTCTGCAATAGCTAATGATGGAAATCTTATGGAGCCTTATTTAGCGGATAAGATTATTACAGCAAAGGGTGAGACAGTACAGCAGACTAAGCCTAAAAGCTATGGAGATATTATTTCCAAGGATGAGGCATCAAAGCTTCAAAGCTATATGGAGGCTGTAGTTATGGACGGTACAGCTGACAAGGTTGATTTTGGAGATTTGAAGGTATACGGAAAGACAGGTACAGCCGAGTTTACCAACAACAAGAACCAAACTCATTCATGGTTTGTAGGCTACGCAGTTGATAACAGCGGTAAAAAGCTTGCTGTAGCAGTTATAATGGAAAGAGCTGGTTATGGTAGTAAATACGCTGCACCTTTAGCAGCCAAGGTATTTAAAGCTTATTTTGAGTAATGTTTTCTTGAATTTTACTTATTTAGAGCAAAAAATGATTGCAATTTCAGAGTTGCTTTGCTATAATCCATTTGTTGCGTAATTACACGCACTTGGTTTTGAAATAATATTACAAGGAGGTGCAATCATGGCAAAATGTGCAATTTGTGGAAAAGGCGCTCATTTCGGCAACAATGTGAGCCATTCTCATAGAAGATCCAATCGTATGTGGAAGTCTAATGTGAAGTCCGTTAAATGTAATGTGAATGGAACACCTAAGAAGTTATATGTATGTACTTCTTGTTTACGTTCTGGCAAGGTTGAGCGAGCTTAATCTTACATGACACATATGGTGAAAGTCACTCGCGAGGGTGGCTTTTCTTTTTGCTTTAGTATATAATGAGTTAGATTAACAATATACGTGCAACGTAAATGAATTTGGAGGTTATACTTTATGCAAGGTCAAATGGAGACAGAGCTTGGTAAGATTGTTATAGACACAGACGTAATAGCGACCTATGCGGGTTCAGTAGCAGTAGAATGCTTCGGTATTGTAGGTATGGCTGCTGTTAACATGAAAGATGGCTTGGTTAAGCTTCTTAAAAAAGATTATTTAAATCATGGAATCAGTGTTGTAATTGGTGAGAACAATTCTATTTCCCTAGACTTCCATGTTATTGTTTCATACGGTGTCAGCATTGAAGCAGTGGCAGAGAACCTTATTGAAACAGTAAAATATAAGGTATCGTCTTTTACTGGGTTAACTGTTGATACAATCAATATCTTCGTTGAAGGCGTAAGAGTTATTGACTAAGGAGGCAATTTATAGTGGAAATCCAAACTATTGACGCGTCTTTGTTAGCAAAGATGTTTCTTTCGGGAGCAAAAAATCTTGAAGCTAAGAAAGAATGGATTAATGAATTAAACGTATTTCCTGTGCCAGATGGCGATACAGGTACTAATATGACAATGACTATCATGTCTGCTGCAAATGCAGTTGCAGAGCTTAACAATGCAGACATGAAGACAGTAGCTAAAGCTATTTCTTCTGGTTCACTTAGAGGTGCTAGAGGTAACTCAGGTGTTATCCTTTCACAGCTTTTCCGTGGACTTACCAAGGTCATGGGCAACTATGACGAAGTATCAGTTTCTATTTTAGCAGAAGCGTTTGATAAGGCTGTTCAAACTGCTTACAAGGCTGTTATGCAACCAAAGGAAGGTACAATCCTTACAGTTGCTAAGGGAGCAGCTGACAAGGCCGCAGAGATGGCTAAGAAGACTGATAATGTCGTAGAGTTTGCAGAGGCAGTTATTGCTGAGGCTGAGGCAGTACTTGCCAAGACTCCAGATATGCTTCCAGTATTAAAGCAGGCTGGTGTTGTTGATTCCGGCGGACAGGGTCTTGTATGTGTACTTCAGGGTGCTTATGATGCTCTTGTTGGCAAAGAGGTTGATTATGCTGCTTTTGCTGGCGAAGAGGCAGCTAAGGCTCCTTCAAAGGTTAAGACTACAGTTGAGTTTGTTATAGAGTCAGACAAGGCTCTTGCTTCATATCAGGTTAAAGAGTTAAAGGCTAAGCTTGAGGCAATTGGCTTAGGAGATATTCTTGATCTTAAGATTGGTGACGAGGTTGTTGAGGCACCTAAGGCGGAGGCAAAAGCAGCTCCTGCTGAGCCAGCAAAGGATATGGGTTTTGTTTCCATCGCAACTGGTGAGGGACTTACATCAATCTTTACTGAGCTTGGATGTGATTACATGATTCCAGGTGGCCAGACAATGAATCCTAGTACAGATGATATTCTAATCGCCGTTGAAAAGGTTAATGCAAAGACAGTATTTGTATTGCCAAACAACAAGAACATCATTCTTGCAGCAAACCAGGCTGCAGCAATCTGTCAGGACAAGAAGATTATCGTTATTCCTACCAAGACAATACCTCAGGGTATCACAGCTCTTATTACATTTGCTGCTGATGCATCTGTTGAGGACAATCAGGCTGCAATGACGGAGGAAATCGCCAATGTTAAGACAGGACAGGTTACATATGCTGTTCGTGATACTATGATTGACGAGAAGGAAATCACTAAGAACGACTGGATGGGCATGGGTGATTCAGGCCTCCTTTCAGTTAATGCAGATATAGATGTAGCATTTAAAGAGATGATTGACCAGATGGTTTCTGCGGATTCTTCAGTAGTTTCTATCTACTGGGGCGAAGGCTCAGATCAGGAAAAGGCCGAGGCACTTGGTGCTGCAGTTGAGGAGAAGTATCCTGATCTCGAAGTTGAGATTTCAGAGGGTGGTCAGGCAGTATATGCCTACATTGTTTCAGTGGAGTAATATTATGGAATTGTTGTCATCAGTAGACTCAATTAAAGGTATTGGAGAAAAGACAACTAAATTACTTAACAAATTAGGAGTATATACCATTGAGGATATACTCCTTTTTTTTCCGCGTACTTATTTAGTTTATCCCAAACCACAGTTACCAGATAGGGATAGTGTTGATTCGCTAGTTAGCATTACTGCAAGAATCAAGACTTCACCAAAGGCATTTAAGTCTAGGAGTAGGATGGATGTTCTTTCAGCTACAGCCTATGCGGAAGATGTTGCAGTTGATTTAGTTTGGTTTAACTCCAATTATATTCGAGCATCTTTAGAGCCAGGCAAGATCTATATTTTTTATGGTCGTTTAACCTTTGATAACGGCAGATACAAGATGTCTCAGCCTGTTATTTTTACTCCTGACAAATATCAGGAGGTACGTAAGCAGATTCAGCCTATATATCACCTTACAAAGGGGCTTAGCAACAATCTGGTGCTTAAGTCAGTAAAGGCTGCTTTTGAAAATTGCAAGTTGCCTGAGTATCGGCTGCCTGAAGACATTGAAAATAAAAATGATTTCATGTCCTATAGAGATGCTGTCTACACTTATCATTTTCCGGAAAATTACGATGCTTTGTTAAAAGCCAGAAAGCGATTGGCTTACGAGGAAATGTTTTTTTTTATTTTAAATTCTAGGTTGCAGGAAAAAGAAAGCGTATCCTATGAAAATATTTTTAAAATAACTCATCATAGTGAGACTGATGAATTTAGAAAACATCTTCAATTTGATTTAACCAAGGATCAGGATAAAGTCTTAGCAGATGTTATAAGCGATTTATCAGGCAAGTTTGTTACTCAAAGATTGATTCAGGGTGATGTTGGTTCCGGCAAGACGATAGTTGCGTTTTTAGCAATGCTAGATGTGGTTCTTTCAGGATATCAAGCTGCCATTATGGCGCCAACAGAGGTACTTGCCAAGCAACACTTTGAGGGCTTTCAAAAATGGGTTAAGGATGCTGGTCTTGATATTCCTGTTGTATTGTTTACAGGCTCCATGAAAGCTTCAGAAAAGAAGGCTGCACAAAAGACTGTTGATGAAAATAAGTCATGTTTTATCATTGGCACCCACGCTTTGATTTCTGATGGAAGGAATTTTGATAATCTTGCTCTAGTTATTACCGATGAGCAACACAGGTTTGGTGTTCAGCAAAGAGACAAGCTTTCGTCCAAGGGGGAGCATCCACACATAATTGTTATGTCCGCAACTCCGATTCCAAGGACGCTTGCCATGATTTTATATGGCAATATGCATGTTTCTATGATTAAGGAGCTTCCTGCTAATCGATTGCCAATTAAGACTTGTGTTATTAAAGAAGGTATGAGAAATAGCGCATACAAATTTGTTTCAGATGAGATAGAAAAAGGGCATCAGGTCTATATAATTTGTCCTCTTGTAGAAGCATCAGAGACAACCGAAGCACAAAACGTTATGGATTATAGCAAAAAGCTTGAGAAATATTTTGATGGTAAGTATGCAATTGGAGTATTGCATGGCAAGATGAAGCCAGCTGAAAAGAACAAAGTCATGGATGATTTTGCCAATCAAAACATTCAGATACTTGTATCTACAACTGTAGTAGAGGTAGGAGTAAACGTGCCTAATTCTACGGTTATGATGATAGAAAATGCCAATAGATTTGGTCTGGCCGCTCTTCATCAGTTGAGAGGCCGTGTAGGTCGTGGTAGCGCTCAAAGTTATTGCGTTCTTATGAATTCTGGAAAGGATGATAAGGATTCTGATAGGCTAAATATCATGCTTAAATCTAATGATGGATTTTTTATCGCCAGAGAGGATTTGAAGCTTAGAGGCCCTGGCGATATGTTTGGTGTCAGACAAAGTGGAGAGTTTAGCTTTAAGGTTGCTGATATTTATCAGGACGCGGATGAGTTAGAGCTAGCTTCCAAGGATGTTGATGAATTAATAAAGGCGGACCCAACCTTGGAAAATCATCCTCAGTTAAAGTCCACCTTAAACTCATTCCTCACCAACCAGTTTTACGTGCTCTAGTGTTGGTGAAACCATTATAGAATAATTTGTATAATAGACTACAAAGCCTGCTGCAGCACCGGCAGGCTTTTTTACGTTCTTCTTTTGGAGATAATCTATTTCTACTTTGTCAGTATCTCGACCAGAAGAGTAGTAGGCCGCAAGCTCTGCCGCATATTCGTAGGAAGAATCAGGTAATTCTTTGCCATATGTCTTGATAATTACATGGCTTCCATGAATCTTTTTAGTGTGGAACCACCAGTCATTTCCTGTGGCAAATTTAAATGTAAGCTCATCGTTTTGGTAGTTGTTTTTGCCAACGTAAATATCAAAACCATTATCGTCAACAAAGTGAAGCGGCTTGCTTTTTTTAGATTTCTCTTTTTTGTTAGAGCTATGCTTTTTAATAAAGCCGTGGTCTGAAAGCTCTCTACGTATATCCGATAAATCAGTTTCTGTTTCTGCAATATTAAGTGAAGCTTCAATAGACTTTAGTAGCTCTAATTCTTGCTTTGACTGGTCAATATATGTATCTAACGCCTCTGCAGTACGCTTTAGCTTTGCATATTTATCAAAGTATTTCTTGGCGTTGTCAGAAGCTGATAAATCTGGGTCAAGGGGGATAGTAATCTCATTGTTGTCGTAGTAATTGATTACTGTAATTGACTTATCATTTGGTTTAGCCTCGTAGCCATATGTATGAAGCAACTCGCCATAGAGCTTATACTTGTCACGCTTATTAGTGTCTTTAAGCTGCTTTAGCTGTAGGTCTAATTTCTTAGCGCATCGCTCAATGTGATTGGTTATAATCTTGCGCAAATCAGACGACTTCTGCCTGATATTTGTATATTTATTTCTCTTAGCGTAGTACTCAACCAAAACTTCTGACATGGAATCATAATCCTTTGAATCCATATCCTGATACATCTGAAGTTTAATAGGAGCGTACTCTACTGGAGCATTTTTGGCTGGGTCTATAACGATATTGTAAGTATATTTATCGTTATTAATTTCCTGCATCATGCCATTAAAGGCGTCCCAGAGCTTTTGCTTGTGCTCGTCAAAAAGAGATGCGCAGCTTGCATCTGAATCAATGTTTGCTCTATAGCAAATCTCGTTTGCTATTGTTGGGCTGATTCCAATATAAGAAGACATAATAGCTCTAAATATAGAATCACTTCGCTTTAATACAGTGTCCTTAAAGTGTTCCTCGTTAGATTCCAAAGGATTGATTTTCCCTTCTTGGGCCGGTATAAAGTAATCTCTACCTGGAAGAACTTCGCGAATAGAGCTTACAGAAGATGGAACATGCTTGATTGCATCTAAAATCATATTATCTTCATTACAGAAAATAATATTAGAATGCTTACCCATTATCTCGATATAAAGGTATTTGAAGGTAATATCACCCATTTCATTCAAGTGCTGAATCTTGAAGCGAACAGCACGCTCTAAGCCCATTTGAGAAATCTCGATAATTCTGCCTGCGCCAATGTGCTTTCTTAAAAGCATACAAAAGCCTGGGGCAACTGCAGGGGCTGTTTTGTTATCCTTTGTGATATACATAAATGGAAGAGAAGCATTGGCAGAAATAAGTAAGCGCTTATTGCCGTCTGAAGTATTTATTGTAATTAAAAGTTCTTCCTTCTCTGGTTGGGAAATCTTGTTGATTTTGCCATTTAATAGATTATTGTTAAATTCATGTACGAGAGCATGAATGGTAATTCCGTCTAAAGCCATTTTTAAACCTGTTTATTACTATACAAATTATTAAAAATAGTAATACCTTTCTAGTATATTTACCTCACTTATAATTGACTATTATTGTATCTTTAATTATAATTAAAAACAACTATGTAAAAGTGGATTTTTATGCGAAATACATAGGTTAAAGGAGACTCACATGGTTCGTAGCATGACAGGATACGGCAAAGGTTTTGCCGAAAATACAGACGCTCGTGTCACTATCGAGATGAAGTCTGTAAATCATAGGTATCTAGACTTAAACATCAAGCTTCCAAAGAAGCTTAACTTCTTAGAAAGTGCAATTCGTAATAAAATCAGCGAGAGTGTATTTAGGGGAAAGGTAGACGTTTATATTACATTAAACGAGCATTCTGATGCCTGTTATCAGGTATCTATTAATGATGCAATTGCCCAGAAATATTACGATTCAATTTCTGCTATGGCTGAAAAGCTTGGAGTTGATAATGACCTTAAGGCTAGCAATATTTCTCGACTTCCAGATGTTATTGAGTTAGAGGAAATTGAGGCTGATGAGGATGGTCTTAAATCCATTGTTTTTACTGCTCTTGAGGGTTGTATAGAGCAATTTGTTCAATCTCGTATTGCAGAGGGAGAGCGCCTTGAAAAGGATTTGCTTGGCAAGATGGATGAAATGCTTTCTCTTGTATCTAAGCTTGAGGAGCGCAGCCCACAGATTATTCAGGAGTACACAGCTCGCCTCAAGACCAAGATAGTAGAGCTTTTAGAGGATACTCATATCGATGAGGCTCGTATTGCTCAAGAGGTTGTTATTTACGCTGACAAGATTTGCATAGATGAAGAGATGGTACGTCTTAAGAGTCATGTATGTGAGACCAAGGATGTGTTTAAACTTGATAAAGAGGTTGGCCGCAAGCTTGACTTTCTTGCTCAGGAGCTTAACCGTGAGGCAAATACTATTCTTTCCAAGTCAACTGATGTTGAGATAGCTGACATTGGAATTACACTCAAAACCCTAATTGAAAAGGTTCGAGAGCAAATACAAAACATAGAATAATTACTAGATTAGATGTAATTCCCTAAAGGAGGAAATGAAAATGATGCATGATAAGGGCCTAGTTATCGTCCTTTCAGGTTTTTCCGGTGCAGGCAAAGGCACAATTATGAAGCATTTGCTTGAGGCGCATCCTACCGATTACAATCTTTCGATTTCAGCTACTACTAGAGAAATGCGTGCTGGTGAAAAGGACGGTAGAGAATACTTTTTTAAAACCAAAGAAGAGTTTGACAAAATGATTGAAAATGATGAGTTGCTTGAGTATGCCACATTTAATGGCAACTTTTACGGCACACCAAAGGCTTATGTAGAGCAGCTCA
This sequence comes from Pseudobutyrivibrio sp., assembly GCA_024697025.1. Lineage (GTDB taxonomy): Bacteria > Bacillota > Clostridia > Lachnospirales > Lachnospiraceae > Pseudobutyrivibrio. The sequence goes on along the minus strand of JAILGH010000046.1, from coordinate 19,566 downwards.
TTGAACATAAAAAGGATGTTATTCTTGAAATTGAGACACATGGTGCTTTAAAGGTAAAGGAAATGTTCCCTGATGCCTTACTCTTATTTACAATGCCACCAAGTGCGGCTGAGCTTAAGAATCGACTTGTTGGTCGAGGCACTGAGACAGAAGAGGTTATTGCACAACGTCTTGCTATTTCTAACAAAGAAGCAGATATAATGGAGAAATATGATTACCTGATTGTCAATGACACATTAGAAAAGGCTGTAGATCAGGTTCATAATATAATTCAGGCAGAGCACTTTAAAGTTTCTAGAAACAGCACTGCCATCAAAGAAATGAAAGAACAATTGAAGATATTTGAAAGGAGCAATTAATTATGATACATCCATCTTATGTAGAACTTATGGAGAAGGTTAATGAAAATGTTGAGGTTGGTGAGGAGCCAGTTGTAAATAGTCGTTATACAATCGTTGCAGCCACAGCAAAGCGTGCTCGTCAGATTATCGATGGCGCCAATCCACTTATTGGATACGCAAATGGTGAGAAGCCACTTTCAATCGCTGTAAATGAGCTTAACGATGGCGCTATCAAGATTTTAAATGAGGAAGTAAATAACTAATATTATGAATGTTTTATTTGTTTCCCTTGGTTGCGACAAGAATCTTGTAGATTCTGAGCATATGTTGGGCGATTTGATTGATCATGGATATACTATCTGTGACGACGAATCAGAAGCAGACATTATTGTTGTAAATACATGCTCTTTCATAGCTGATGCTATGGAGGAGAGTATTCAAAACATCATCGATTTAGGTGCATATAAGGAGGCTGGCAAGTTAAAGGCTTTAATTGTCACTGGTTGTCTTGCTCAGAGATTTACTGATGATATCCTTAAGGATTTACCTGAAGTAGATGCTGTTATTGGCACCAATTCATACGATGAACTTATAAAGGCAATATATGATGTTCTTGCTAAAAAGGGCGTTAAGCCAGTTATTAAAAAGGATTTGGTTGGATTGCCAAGGGATGGGCGAAGAGTCCTTACAACAGGTGGACACTATGCTTATCTTAAAATAGCCGAAGGTTGCAACAAGCGTTGCACTTATTGCATTATTCCATACATCCGCGGCAACTATCGTTCTTATCCAATGGAACAGATTTTAGCTGAGGCTGAACAGTTGGCTGCTGATGGAGTTAAAGAGCTTATAGTTGTTGCTCAGGAAACAACAGTTTATGGAACAGATATTTATGGACATAAAGCTTTGCCCGAGCTTCTGCACAAGCTTTGTCAGATTTCTGGAATTCAATGGATTAGAATACTCTATGCATATCCGGAAGAGATTACAGACGAGCTTATTGAGTGCATGGCATCAGAGCCAAAGATATGTCATTACATAGATATGCCTATTCAGCATTGCAATGATGAAATACTTAAGCTTATGGGGCGTAAGACTAATAAGGCGGATATTATGAATATTGCCTCAAGACTTAGAAAAGCAATGCCGGATATTTCTCTTCGTACAACTCTTATCTGTGGATTCCCTGGTGAGACTCAGGAAATGCATGAAGAGCTTTTGCAGTTTATCAAGGACATGAAGTTTGATAGACTTGGAGCTTTTGCATATTCCAAGGAGGATGGCACAGTTGCTGCCACTTGGGACAATCAGGTGGATGATGATTTAAAGCAAAAATGGCAAGATGAAGTCATGCTTTGTCAGAAGGATATATGCTTAGCTAACAATCAATCATATGTTGGACGGACAATCCCTGTATTCATCGAAGGAAAGCTTCCAGAGGATGGAGTTTTCATTGGTCGAACCTACAGAGATACACCATCAGTTGATGGATTTATTTTTGTTAACAGTGACACTGAGCTTTGTAGCGGACAGTTTGTTGACGTTACAGTTACAAGCTTTGACGAGTATGATTTGATAGGAGATGTTCAGTTATGAATTTACCAAACAAATTAACACTTTTCAGGATTATTCTTATTCCTGTTTTCGTATTTTTCTTATTGATTAAGCCAGATAGTCAGGTGTTTAGAATCATTGCTGATTTAATCTTTGCAGTGGCTTCACTTACTGATTTATTTGATGGAAAGATTGCCCGCAAGTACAATCTTGTAACTAACTTCGGAAAGTTTATGGATCCTCTTGCAGACAAACTTTTAGTATGTTCAGCAATGATTTGCCTTATTGCAACAGGCCAGCTTTCAGCTTGGTTTGTAATTATCATTGTTGCTAGAGAGTTCATTATCTCTGGTTTTAGACTTGTTGCTGCTGAAAATAATATTGTTATAGCAGCCAACATTTTTGGCAAAATAAAGACAGTATGTCAGATGGTTATGGTTATCATTCTTGTAGCAAACTTCCCATGGAAGTTGTTACAGTTCCTTGGCCAGGTAGCCATTTGGGCTTCACTTATTATGACTATTGTTTCTCTTGTTGTTTACATCTATCAAAATATCGATGTACTTAAGGAGCAGAAATAATGGATATAGCAACTTTAATTAGCAAACTTTCTCAGGCTAATTTAACAGTTGCAACAGCAGAATCATGTACTGGTGGACTTATAGCAAGTTCCATTGTGGATGTGGCTGGAGCTTCAGATTGTTTCAACGAAGGATATATTACATATTCCAACGAAGCCAAGATGAAGAATTTAGGCGTTACCGCTAAGACTCTTGAGGCTTATGGCGCTGTAAGTGAGCAGACCGCAGCAGAGATGGCAAAAGGAGTTAGAAGAGTTGCTTCAGCTGATTTTGGCCTTTCATCCACAGGCATTGCAGGTCCAGGTGGTGGTTCTCCTTCAAAGCCTGTTGGTCTAGTTTACTTAGCATGCGCATATGGCGCTGATAAATGTCAAATTGTTAAGTTGAATTTATCAGGTGATAGAAGTCAGGTCAGACAGGCTGCTGCCAAAGAAGCTATCAAGCTTCTAACTAATTGTTTACTAAGTTTAGAGGAATAAACATTGAGAGTTATTTCAGGAAGTAAGAGAGGCATGAATCTTGAAACCCCTGAGGGGTTGGATACTCGCCCTACTTCAGATAGAATAAAAGAAACGTTGTTTAACATGATTGCACCAGATATCTATGACAGCTATTTCCTAGATTTGTTTGCTGGAAGTGGGCAAATGGGAATTGAGGCTCTTAGTAGAGGTGCAAGGGAAGCTATCTTTGTTGAAAAGGACAAAAAAGCTATTGCAGCAATTGAGCACAATCTCAATAAAGCAAAGTTTCTTGATGTTAGCAAGTTATATAAAGAGGATGTTTTTGGGGCACTACACAAATTAAATGGGCATTCTGCTTTTGACATAGTTTTTATGGATCCACCATACAACAAGTCAATTGAAAAGCAAGTACTTGAAGCTTTATCGTCAGCGGATTTCATTTCAGATAATACTGTTATTATTGTTGAAGCTTCACTTGAAACAGAGCTTGATTATGTTTCGTCCATTGGTTTTTGCATTATCAAGGAGAAGCTATATAAGACTAACAAACATGTATTTTTAAAGAAGGCGTAAGATGAAAAGAGCAATTTATCCTGGTAGTTTTGATCCCATTACTTTTGGACATTTGGATATCATTAAAAGAGCGAGTAAATTATGCGATGAGTTAATCATCGGCGTTCTCAATAACAAGCAAAAAAATCCGTTGTTTTCCATTGATGAACGTGTTAGTATGATAAGTGAATTGACTGAAAATTTAGATAACGTCAAAGTTGAATGCTTTGAGGGGTTATTGGTTGATTTCGCTAAGAAAAAAGATGCACAGGTTATAATTAGAGGCTTAAGAGCTGTTACAGATTTTGAAAATGAAATTCAGCTTGCTCAATCCAATAAGGTTCAATATCCAGAGCTTGAGACCTTGTTTATGACTACATCTTTAAAGTATTCATATTTGAGTTCTACTGTCGCAAAGGAATTTGCGTCTTATGGCGGAGACATTAGCCTATTTGTTCCACCTCAGGTTATACCTCTTATAGAAGCCAAATTTAATAACAAGGAGAAGTAAACATAATGGCAAATACAAGCAAAATTGAAGACATTATTGACGAGATTGAAGCTTATATTGATGATTGCAAGCCATCAGCTTTTTCCACAAACAAAATTATTGTTAATAAGGATGAGCTTGAATCTTTATTACAGGAGCTTAGAACAAAGACTCCAGACGAAATACGTAAATATCAGCGTATGATTGCTAATCGTGAGCAGATTTTAGCTGACGCAAAAGCAAAAGCTGACGATATAATTAGCCAGGCACAGGTTCAGACCAACGAGCTTGTTTCAGAGCATCAGATTATGCAACAAGCTTATGCTCAGGCTAACGAAGTTATTCTTATAGCGCAGAAGAATGCTCAGGAGAAGATTGATAGAGCTACTGAAGATGCTAACAATATTAGAATGGGCGCTATCGCATATACGGATGAGTTGCTTGCTAATATTCAATCTATTTTAGCTAATTCAATCGAGACTACCAAGACTCGTACAGATACATTCCTCAGCACTATGCAGGTTTATCTTGATACTGTTGATGCCAACAGAGCATCACTTGTTCCAGAGTCTCTTAATGATGGCGCTACAGACCCTGCGACTTCACTAGAAGCAACCGCAGCGCAGCCAGTTGCCGAGGCACAAGGTGCTGCTGTACAGGCTGCCGAGGAGGAAGTCCCAGCTTTAGATATTCCAGAGCAGTTCTTCAACAAAGAATAAATTAATTTTAGAAAGTTATTAGCCAACTTGTTTAGCTCATAAGCGTAGGTAATGCTTGTCTGCTTAAGGTTGGCTTTTTTCTTTTTTACTAATATGTTTAGAGGTATTTATGCAAAAGTTTTTGCCAGTGTGTAAAGCTGATTTAAAAGAAAGAGGCATAGACCAATTAGATTTTGTCTATGTGTGTGGTGATGCTTATGTAGATCATCCTTCTTTTGGTGCAGCTATTATATGCAGGATTTTAGAGTTACATGGTTATTCTGTAGGGATAATTTCTCAGCCAGATTGGAAGGATGATAGTTCTATTGATATTTTAGGAGAACCACGTCTTGGCTTTTTGGTTAGCGCAGGAAATATGGATTCTATGGTTAACCACTATAGCGTTTCAAAACGTCGCAGAGACTATGACAATTATTCTCCAGGAGGCAAGATTGGTCTTAGACCTGATTACGCCACCGTTGTTTATTGCAATTTAATTCGTCATACATACAAAAAGAAGCCTATCATAATCGGAGGGATAGAGGCATCCCTTAGAAGACTTGCTCATTATGATTATTGGTCAAATAAGGTTCGTCGTTCTATATTGTTAGAATCTGGAGCAGATTTGATTTCTTATGGAATGGGAGAGCGTTCTGTAATAGAAATAGCTGATTGTCTTGCTTCTGGAATGGATGTTAAGGACATAACTTATATTCCAGGCACAGTATTTAAAACTCGAGATAAGTCCTTTACTGAGGATGGATTAATTCTTCCATCATACGAGGAGATTAAATCTGATAAGACTAGTTATGCTAAAAGCTTTTATGTGCAATACGTAAATACGGATGCTTTTACAGCCCAAAAGCTTGTGGCGACCTATGATGGATCTATGTTTGTTGTACAAAATCCACCTCAAAAGCCTTTAAGTAGACAGGAGATGGATGATATATATGCGATAGAGTATATGCGGACATACCATCCAATGTACGAGGCCGCCGGAGGTATTCCTGCAATCAAGGAAGTTAAGTTTTCTTTGATTAGTAACAGGGGATGTTTTGGTGGATGTAACTTCTGTGCATTAACCTTTCATCAGGGACGCATCATACAATCTCGCAGTCATGAGTCAATTATTAATGAGGCGAAGCTAATTACTGAGGACCCAGAATTTAAGGGATACATTCATGATGTAGGTGGTCCTACTGCCAACTTTAGGAATCCGTCTTGCAAAAAGCAGATGACTAAAGGAGTTTGCACCAATCGTCAATGCCTTTTCCCTACCAAGTGTCCTAATCTTGAGGTTGACCACAAGGATTATGTATCGCTTCTTTCTAAGCTTAGAAAGCTTCCAAAGGTAAAGAAGGTATTTGTTCGTTCAGGTGTAAGATTTGATTATGTGATGTACGATAAGGATGATACTTTCCTTAGGGAGCTTTGCAAATATCATATCAGCGGGCAGCTCAAGGTAGCTCCTGAGCATATTTCTAACAATGTATTATCGTACCTTGGAAAGCCTGATATTAGCGTGTATAACAGTTTTTGTGAAAAGTATGCCAAGATTAACAAGCAGCTTAATCTTAAGCAATACTTAGTGCCTTATCTTATGAGTTCTCATCCAGGCTCAACCCTAGATGATGCAATAGCTTTGGCAGAATATTTGCGAGACCATCATTTGTCCCCTGAGCAGGTGCAGGATTTTTATCCAACTCCAAGTACAATTTCTACAACTATGTATTATACTGAAATTGACCCAAGGGATATGAAGCCTGTTTATGTTTGTAAGAATCCGCATGAAAAGGCCATGCAAAGGGCGTTGATTCAGTACAAGCGTCCTGAAAATTATGACCTTGTAAAAGAGGCTTTAATCAAAGCTGGTAGAGAGGATTTGATAGGATTTGGAGAGAATTGTCTTATTCCTCCAAGAAAAATCAAAAATGCTAAAGTTATAAATTCTAATAAATCGAATACCAAGCAAGTAAGAAATAAACAATCCAAGAATAGTATTAAGACTAATTCTTCTAAAAATACAGGGAAAACTAAAACAAAAAATGAAAGAACTAATAATAAACGAAAACGATAGCAATCAGCGCTTTGATAAATATTTGAAGCGAGTTCTTTCCGAGGCATCCACATCATTTATTTACAAGATGCTTCGAAAGAAAAACATCACTTTAAATGACAAGAAGGCTGATGGCGCAGAGAAACTTAATACAGATGATATTGTAAAGATATGGTTTTCTGATGAAACCTTTGACAAAATGTCAGGAAAAGATATTACTGATCCTTTATATGATAAGCTTAAGTCAGTAGACTCAAATATTGATATAGTCTATGAAGATGAAAACATGATTATCATTAACAAGCCCTCAGGTATTAAGTCTCAAAAGGATAGCGACAGCGATGTTTCAATCAATGAGATGGCTTTATCCTATATGATTTCATCGGGACAGCTTTCTGAGGAGGATTTTAAGCATTTTCATCCTAGTATTTGTAACAGACTTGATAGAAATACATCTGGAATAGTTTTATTTGCAAAAAATCTTCCGGCAAGTCAACGCCTTGGTAAGGCTCTAAAGGAGAGAAGCTGCATCAAGCTTTATCATGCAATTGTCCTTGGAAGCGTTGATGAAGCAAGCCAGGTTGACGGCTTTCTTGTAAAGGATGAGGCTACTAACACAGTTACAATTACAGATAAACAGGTTAAAGATTCCAAGCCAATCAAGACAGCCTATCATCCACTTAAGCATTTAGATAATGATTTGACTTTACTTGAGATTCATCTAATTACCGGAAGAACGCACCAGATACGTGCGCATTTGTCAAGCATAGGACATCCTATTTTAGGAGATATGAAATATGGCAATGTATCAGCTAATAAAAGGCTAAATGCCAAGAGCCAACTTTTACACGCATACTCGATTGAGTTTTCTGATAATCGTATATACGAAGCAAAGGAGCCAGAGGAGTTTAATGTCTACTTTTAAATCCAGAGGTCTTCGAGGTTCAACATTCGAAGAATTTATAAACAAAACAAACGACGTCTACCAAGAAAATGGTTTAGCCCTTATTCAAAAAATTCCAACTCCAATTACACCTATCGAGATGGATAGCAAAAAGGGGCACATAACCCTTGCATATTTCGACCAAAAGTCTACTGTAGATTATGTGGGGGCTATTCAGGGGATTCCTGTTTGTTTTGATGCTAAGGAATGTAATAAGGATACTTTTCCTTTACAAAATATCCATCCTCACCAGATTGACTTTATGGGGCAATGGGAAAAACAGGACGGTTTGGCGTTTATTTTAATATTTTTTAGTGAGAGAGATATCTATTATTATTTAACCTATCAACAGTTAAAGAGTTTTTGGGATAGGATGGTAGAGGGAGGTAGAAAGAGTTTTCGTATAGAGGAATTAGATGAAAAATATTTCTTTTCTACCAAACCAAACTTACTTGTTCCTTATCTAGATATGATAAATATTGATTTAAAAAGCCGCGATTTAGCCTAGAAAGTTGACTTCGTGGCTTTCTTCGGTTATAATCACTTTATTACGTTAGCAGACTAAAGTGAACTAAGCAAAGGAGTTAATATGAAAAACTTAACTTTACATACTCCAGAGGGAGTTCGTGATATTTATAATAGCGAGTATGAGCGTCGTTTAGATGCTTTATATAATCTTAGAAAGTGTTTCAAGGATTTTGGTTATAGCCCAATTTCTACACCTACTTTTGAGTATTTTGATACATTCTCAAAAGAGGTAGGCTCATGCAAGTCCAACGAGATGTTCAAGTTCTTTGATAGAGATGGCAACACACTTGTACTTCGCCCAGATATTACACCATCTGTAGCTAGAGCTGCAGCTATGTATTTTTCTGACACTGATACACCAGTGAAGCTTTCTTATGAGGGCAATGTATTCATCAATTATCACAGTCTTCAGGGCCGTCTTAAGGAGAGTACTCAGGCTGGCTGCGAGTTTATTGGCGTAAGCTCTGTAGAGGCGGATGCTGAGATTCTTACTATAGTTGTAAATGCTCTTAAGGAGTTAGGCCTTAAGGAATTTGAAATTGGTGTTGGCCACATTGATGTTGTTAGAGGTCTTATTGAGGCAGCTAATCTTTCTGAGTCAGATGAGGAAAAGCTTATCTCATTGATTTCCAACAAGAACTTTTACGGAGCAAAGGAGCTTCTTGAGAAGGCCGGCGTTGATTCAGACCTTTTAGAACTTTTTAATATTACAGCCAAGATTTTAAATGCTCCAGATGAGTGGGCGTCTTATCTTGAAAAGGCTAAGGGATACTCAAAGGTTTATGATGCTCTTGTTTATCTCAATCAGTTATATGAGATTTTGGATAAGAACGGCGTTATGGATTACGTTTCATTTGAGCTTGGTATGATTTCTGAGTACAAGTACTATACAGGAATTATTTTTACAGGCTATTCATATGGAATTGGCGAGCCTTTAGTAAAGGGTGGTAGATATGATTCACTTCTTAGCCACTTTGGCAAGGATAAGCCAGCTATTGGCTTTGCGATTACAGTAGACCAGTTAATGTTAGCATTGGAGAGATAATAATATGAGTGATAGATATTTAACTTTCGCCCTTGGTAAGGGGCGTCTTGCAAAACAGACACTTGCTTTATTTGAAAGCATTGGAATTACCTGCGAGGAGATGAAGGATCCTGACACTAGAAAGCTCATTTTCACCAACGAAGAGTTAAAGCTTAGATTTTTCCTTTCAAAGGGTCCAGACGTACCTACATATGTTGAGTATGGTGCTGCAGATATAGGCGTAGTTGGTGAGGATACAATCCTAGAGGAGAACCGCAACATTTACGAGGTTTTAGACCTTGGATTTGGCAAGTGCCGTATGTGCGTGTGCGGCCCAAAGGAGGCAGAGGATTTACTTAAGCATCACGAGCTTATCCGCGTTGCTAGTAAGTATCCACGCATTGCAAAGGATTATTTCTACAATACCAAGAACCAGACAGTAGAGATTATCAAGCTTAACGGTTCAATTGAGCTTGCACCTATCGTTGGTCTTTCAGAGGTTATCGTAGATATCGTAGAGACAGGATCTACACTTAGAGAAAATGGACTTGTTGTTCTTGAGGAGGTATGTCCTCTTTCAGCAAGAATGGTTGTAAATCAGGTTTCAATGAAGATGGAACACGAGAGAATTACAGCCCTTATCGAAAAATTGAAGGGAGCTTTGGAAAATGAGAAAGCTTAAACTTACAAGTGAGACAATTGAAGGCATATTAGAGTCTTTGCTTAAGCGAAGCCCTAATCAGTATACAGAGTACGAAGCAACAGTTAATGAAATCGTTGGCAACGTTAGAGATGGCGGCGATAAAGCTGTATTTGAATACACCAAAAAATTTGATGGTGCTGATATTAATGCCGACAACATAGTCGTTACTAAAGAGGAGATAGAAGAAGCCTACAAGGTAGTACCGGCAGAGCTTGTTGAGGTTATTAGAAAGGCACTTGTCAACATCGAAAGCTATCACGCAAAACAAAAGCAGAATAGCTGGTTTACTTCCGAGGAAGGTATAATCCTTGGTCAAAAGTTTTCACCACTTGCAAAGGTTGGTGTCTATGTGCCAGGTGGTAAGGCAGTATATCCTTCTTCAGTTCTTATGAATGTTATGCCTGCTAAGGTTGCAGGTGTTGACTGTATTTACATGTGTACTCCATGCGACAAGGAGGGCAAGGTCAATCCTAGCACTCTAGTTGCTGCAAACGAGGCTGGTGTAGATGTTATATACAAATGCGGTGGTGCTCAGGCCATAGCAGCTCTTGCTTTTGGAACAGAGTCAATCGCTAAGGTAGATAAGATTGTTGGTCCGGGCAACATTTTTGTTGCTTTAGCAAAGAAGGCGGTATTTGGATATGTTTCAATCGATTCCATCGCTGGCCCTTCAGAGATTTTAGTACTTGCAGATGAGACAGCTAATCCTACTTATGTGGCAGCTGATTTACTTTCTCAGGCAGAGCACGACGAGCTTGCATCAGCAATCCTTGTTACTACATCAGAGAAGCTTGCTGATGAGGTCGCAAAGGAAGTTGAGAGATTTGTTAAGATTCTCTCAAGAAAGGACATCATCCAAAAGTCACTTGATAACTTTGGATACCTTCTTGTAGCAGACAATATGAAAGATGCAATTGACTGTGTTAACGCTATAGCATCAGAGCATTTAGAGATTGTTACTGCTAATCCATTTGAGACAATGACATATGTTAAGAATGCAGGAGCGATGTTCCTTGGCCAGTATTCATCAGAGCCACTTGGCGATTACTTTGCTGGGCCTAACCACGTACTTCCTACAAATGGAACCGCTAGATTTTTCTCACCACTTTCAGTTGATGATTTCATTAAGAAATCTAGCGTTATTTCTTACTCTAAGGAAGCACTTAAAAAGGTTTATCCAGATATTGTTAAATTTGCAAACAACGAGCAGCTTACAGCTCACGCAAATTCAATTAAGGTGAGATTCGAAGATATTTGAAATCAAGCTTGATACGATTTTAAATTATAAGCGAAGCGACGATAGAGTTAATAAAACTTTAAGATTATAATTCTTTTATAATGTGTATTTATTAGTTATAATAATTCTTGGAGTGATTTTAGCAATTTAGGGGAAAAATATGTCAGAAGAACGTAGAGCACGAGTAGCTAGAAAAACTAAAGAGACGGATATTACAATCGATTTTTCCATTGATGGCAGCGGCCTTTGTCAGGTTGATTCAGGCATAGGTTTCTTTGACCACATGATTGATGCTTTTACCAGACATGGATTGTTTGATTTGTCTGCAGACATTAAAGGCGATTTGCAGGTAGACTGTCACCACACAATAGAGGATACAGGTATAGTCCTTGGAAATGCCATCAAGAAGGCTTGCGGAGCTAAGCTTGGCATGAAGCGATATGGTAGCTGTATTCTTCCTATGGATGAGACATTGGTTCTTGTTGCAGTTGATTTGTGTAACAGACCATATCTTTCCTTCGAGGCTGAGTTTCCTACCGAGAAAATCGGTTATATGGATACAGAGATGGTTAAAGAGTTTTTCTATGCGATTTCTTATTCTGCGGCAATGAATTTACACATTAAGGTTATTACACCAGGTAATTCTCATCACATGTGTGAGGCAATGTTCAAAGCTTTTGCCAAGGCATTAGATGAGGCTACCACAATTGATTCAAGACTAAAAGATTCCGCAATGACTACTAAGGGATCAATTTAAAGAGAGGATTAGTTCAGATTATGGAACATAAAAATATTGTTGCCACTATCTATTTAAAGGATGGTATGGCGGTTAAAAGTCCTACAGAGTTAGATGATAAAAAGGACGTTTTGGAACTTGCATCAGTTTATGATGACAGCGGTATCGATAAGATTATTTGTTATGATCTTTCGACAGATGACGAGGAGCACGAAAAGAACATTCTTGCTATTCGCGAGATTAACAGAAACATCCAGATTAAGACAGCTGGTGGCGGTAACATCAAGCGTCTCGAGGACGTTAAAAAGCTTCTCTATGCTGGATGTATCGAGGTTATCTTAAACGGCTCAAAGCCAGAGGCAATTGACCTTGTTAAGGAAGCTAGCGCAAGATTTGGAGCTGAGAAGATTCTCGTTAGCCTTGCAACTATAGATTTCCTTTTCAAAACCAAAGAATTTTTGGCAGACAACGTACATGAGCTTTTAATCATGAATAGAACACTTCTTGAGGGATTAGAGAATGTTACAACTATTCCTTATATCGTTCAAGTTGATGAGTTCAATTTTGATGACATTCAATCACTTCTTGAATCTGATCAAATCAGAGGTATCTCTGGTGCATTTATTAACGATACTAATTCAGACATCATGCGAATCAAGAGTGATTTATCTGATGCTGGTATCAAGATGGACAACTTTGAGCCAAAGCTTAGCTGGGCAGATTTAAAGCCAAACTCAGATGGACTAGTTCCAGCTGTTGTTCAGGATTTCCAGACTGGCGAGGTCCTCATGGTTGCTTACATGAATGAGGAATCTTTAAACAATACTATCCGTACAGGCAAGATGACATATTTCTCACGCTCTAGACAGTCTCTTTGGGTAAAGGGCGAGACAAGCGGACATTTCCAGTATGTTAAGTCATTGACTGCTGACTGTGATTTTGATACTATTTTGGCGAAAGTTTCTCAGGTTGGAGTAGCATGTCACACTGGCGCACCTAGCTGCTTCTTCAACGAGATTGTTAAAAAGGAGTATGTTGAGCGCAATCCACTTAAGGTATTTGAGGATGTTTATGCAGTTATTTCAGACCGCAAGGCACATCCAAAGGAAGGTTCTTATACCAACTATCTGTTTGATAAGGGCTTAGACAAAATCCTTAAAAAGGTTGGCGAAGAGGCTACTGAAATTGTTATTGCAGCCAAGAATCCTGATTCAGAAGAGACCAAGTACGAGATTTCTGATTTCTTGTATCACATGATGGTTCTCATGGTTGAAAAAGGTGTTACTTGGGACGATATTACCTCTGAGCTCGCTCAAAGATAAATCATATGAAAAAACTTGCTTTACCTGACGATATTTTGATGCAGATTGATAAGCCTGCACGATATATCGGCAATGAATTTAATAGCGTTAAAAAGAATCCTGCTGATGTAGACATTAGATTTGCCATGTGCTTTCCTGATGTCTACGAGGTAGGTATGTCTCATCTTGGCATTGCTATTCTTTATGATATGCTTAATCGTCGAGAGGACACATATTGTGAAAGGGTATATTCGCCTTGGCCAGATTTGCATAATCTGATGAAGGAGAGGAATATACCTCTTTTTGCGTTAGAATCTCAGGATGCAATCAAGAACTTTGATTTTATTGGTATGACACTACAGTACGAAATGTGCTATACCAATATACTTCAGATTCTTGATTTGGCTGGAGTTGCCCTTGAGACAAAGGATAGAGAAAACAATGATCCAATCATCATTGTAGGTGGACCATGTGCAACCAATCCTGAGCCTATTGCTGACTTTGTTGATTTGGTATATGTGGGAGAGGGCGAGACTAGCTATCCAGCCCTTCTCGATTTATACAAAAAGCACAAGGCTAGTGGCTTTGACAGACAGGCATTTCTTAGAGAGGCTAGCAAGATACCTGGTATTTATGTTCCAAGTCTTTATGAGGTTACCTACAAGGAGTCTGACGGCACAATTGAAAGCTTTAGGCCAAAGTTTAATGATGTGCCAGCTACAATTGTCAGACAGGTGGTTGCTGATATGGACAGCACTACTTATCCAACCAAGATGCTGATTCCTTTTGTTCGTGCAATTCAAGACCGTGTCGTATTAGAGATTCAGCGTGGCTGTATTAGAGGATGTCGATTCTGCCAAGCCGGTATGATTTATAGACCAAACAGAGAAAAGTCTGTAGATATTCTTAAAAAGCAAGCCAAAGAATTATTGGCGTCTACTGGGCATGAGGAGATTTCTCTTAGTTCACTTTCTTCAAGTGATTATCATGCCTTGGGCGATTTGATGGATTTTCTTATTAATGATTGCTTGTCAGAGGGCGTTAATGTATCATTACCGTCTTTACGAATTGATGCATTTTCACTTGATGTTATGAGCAAGGTTCAGGATGTCAGAAAGTCTAGTATTACCTTTGCCCCTGAGGCTGGCTCTCAGCGAATGAGAAACGTTATTAACAAGGGCCTTACTGTAGATGACATTATCGGTGGTGCCACACTTGCATTTAAAGGTGGATGGAACAAGGTTAAGTTTTATTTTATGCTCGGACTTCCTACTGAGACTGATGAGGACATGAAGGCTATTCCTCGTCTTGCCAATGAGGTAGCTGCTGCTTACTACGATACTGTTCCAAAGGAGCAAAGACAAGGGCGTTGTCAGATTACTATTTCCACATCCTTCTTTGTACCAAAGCCATTTACGCCATTCCAGTGGGCACCTATGTATGAAGCAGGAGAGTATTTACGCCGAGCAAAGATAGTTAATGACGAGATGAAGGCTCAGCTTAATCAAAAGTCACTTAAGTACAACTGGCATCACTCTGATGTTACTGTTCTTGAGGGTGTATTTGCCAGAGGCGACAGAAGACTTTGCCCTGCAATTCTTGACGCATACAAAAGTGGTTGCTTCTTTGATGCTTGGGGCGAGTATTTTGATTTTGACAAATGGCTTGCTGCCTTTGAAAAAAATAATATATCTGTAGATTTTTATGCATACCGTCAGCGTGATTTAGATGAAATATTGCCATGGGATTTCATTGATTGTCATGTTACCAAAGCATTTTTAAAGAAAGAATGGGAAAACGCCATGAATGCAACTGTTACTCCTAACTGTAAAATGATGTGCAGTGGCTGCGGTGCTGCCAGAATAGGATCGGGGGTATGTCATAATGCGCGTTAGAATTAGATTTGAAAAAACCGGAATAATGAGATATGTCGGCCACCTGGACTTGATGCGTTTCTTTCAAAAGGCAGTTAAGAGAGCAGGACTTCCTATAAGATATTCTGAGGGCTTCAACCCTCATCAGATTATGTCATTTGCTTCTCCTCTTGGTGTAGGCCTTACTTCAGAAGGTGAGTACATGGACATCGATATCAAGGAGCAAGTCGATTCCAAAGCCGCTCTTGAGACTCTTAATGCAAACATGGTAGAGGGCCTTGAAATAAAAAGCTTCAAGTACCTGCCGGATAATGCTGAAAAGTGTATGTCTGCAGTTACAGCAGCAAGTTATCTTGTGACATACAAGGACTCTAAGGATGATGCTTGTTATGTAGATAATATTTTGGAATTAAAGCAAAAGTTCTTTGACGAGACAGCTTCTATCAACATTGTGAAAAAGACTAAAAAAGGAGAGAGGGTGCTTGATTTAAAGCCTCTTATCTATCGTTTTAATATTAGGGTTGTGGATAATAAGCCTGTTTACGATTTATTGTTATCAAGTGGAAGCACGGATAATATTAAGCCGGAGCTGGTTGTGAAGGCTTTCCATGAATTCTTAGGCTTGCCAGAGTTTGATGAATTGTCATTGGATATTAAGAGAACAGATATGTTTACAGGTGAGAGTGATTCCTTTATTTCACTTGGAGATATAGGTCAGTAATAGAAAAGCACCTTGGCTTAAATTAAGCTAAGGTGCTTTTCCTAATTTATTATTTAATTATTTTACTGTGAAATTTACAGTTTTTCCATTTGACATTTCATCAAATAAGCTTCTTTGCTTTTTAGCAGCTGCATTATTGTCAATGTTTGTATTAACAGTTGGGTCTTCTGAATAGTAACCATAATTAGTTGAGCCATTTTTTGTTACATCAGTAGCAAGCTCCTTTACAAAAAGTCTGCCCTCATGGATTGTGAACTTACATACCCTGTGATGGTCTGCTGAGAAAATGTAGCCATCCTTTGTTGCTATTGGATCTGCTGTACCACCTGAGCACAATTTTCCGATTTCGACTGGCTTGCCATTTTTGTACATGTATACGATTGCTCTGTAGGAATAATTTTTACCGTCTTCTTTCCAAGTACTATCGGTAACTAAAAGAGCTTCATTACCCCCAATTGTAACGTTTGCATATGCCATACCTTTAGATAATTTTTTATCTACGATTTGTGAAAATGAATTACAACCACTTATGTCAATTGACTTGATGCAACTGTTTGCTCCATTTACATAGTCTGAAATTACTTGTGAAGCTGGATTGTAATACGCAGCAGTAGCTATTAAAGGTTTTGCGAGTCTTACATCGTTTGAGATTTCTGTACTTTGTTTCTCAATTGGATTTACAAAATTAATACAACCGCTTAAAGCAATTGCGCAAACCATCATAAACATTAAAATTTTATTTTTCATTTTTTTATCCTTTCCCCTAGTTGCTGATTTTTTACGCGTAAAATAATTAATAGGTGATACATATGTATGACTCTATGATAACAGATTATCAGCAAAAAACATCTTTTGGGGTAAAATTTAATAAAAATTTTATATTCTGTTATTAAATATCATTTTTAATACTACTATTAGTTCAGATTGACACCAAAGGGGCCTTAATTCATAATATTAAATAGAGGAGTTGAGCATGGGAATTAAGCGAATTGTTATTACCAAGGGGATATTTTTGGAGAAGGAGCTAAGGCTCCTTGTTTCATTTGATGAAAGAGATATTCCTTTAGATATAATTAATTTAGATAACACCCACGTAGGAGAAATTTACCTTGCATCTGTAGAAAAAGTCTTAAATGACATTGATTCTTCTATATTAAAATTAGATAACGGTCAAAAAGGCTTTATCGAAAATAAAAAGCTTAATCCAGATGCTTATGTCACAAGGCACTCTGAAAGAAAGACAGTATGTCAAGCAGATGAGTTTTTCGTGCAAATTACTCAGGACAAAAAGAGTACTAAGCCTTGTTCCTGCAGATTTTTAGCTTCTAAACCTGAGCATCAGGTTGATTTTATAGATTATTACATTAACAACTTTGCTGATTCAGATTACGAAATCATTTCTGACATTCCAGAGATTATTGAAAAGGATTTGCCGGTAAAAGCTTATGTAGATGATTCCGTTAGTTTATGGCAAATTAATGATCTAACCAAGATATTAGATAGGGCTATATCCAAGATATGTCATTTAAAAAATGGAGGCAATATTGTTATAGAGCCAACCGAAGCCTTAACTGTTATTGATGTTAACTCCGGTAAAAATTCTGGAAAGAGCAGCTTTATGGAGACTAACAAGCAGGCTGTTAATGAAATCGCCCATCAAATTAGACTTCGTAATATTTCAGGAATGATTATCATTGATTTACTCAAAGTGACAAAGGAAGATGAACAGGAGTTGATTGCTTTATTTAAAGAGGCTTGCAAAGATGATATTTCAACAATATCCGTTCACGGCTTTTCGCATTTAGGGTTACTAGAAATTACCAGAAGCAGGTCATTTTCTGGTATAATTTAATTAGATTTTTTGTGATAGAGATGTTTATTTCCGTTTATGATTAACATCTGTAGCACTTAAAATATGGGGATATAAATAATTAAAAATATAGATGGAGAGATGGAGAAAATGGTTACAGAAGAAAAACAACTAGCACAAACTGAAACCGAGCTTGATTCACAGATGGCATTAAAGCTTATGAATCATGCGATGTTTCAACTTTACCCACTAATTATCGTGGGCAATCTTACAAGGAACACTTATTACATGCTTACCTACCAAAATTTTACTTCAACAGAATGTGCTGCGGCAGGTAGCTTCGATGATTTAATTGAATCGGGCGCATCTACGATGCATGACATGGATAAGGAATTATTTAGGAAGACTTTTTCTAGGGAAAACCTTTTGAAGGAGTATGGCCAAGGGGCTGACAAGGTCGAACTTCGTGTTTTTCAAAATGGTGATGACGGAAAGCTTCGCAAGGTTGAGATAGTAGATTTCTTTGTAAGAGATTCAAAGACACAAGATTTACTTGTTATTTCTTTCAACAGAAATATTTAATTATCGGCATGGACAAAAATATTAAAAAGATTTTATCTGGAATCTTGGGACTAGTTGCACTTGCAATTTTATTTTTTACTAATTCACCCACTGTTTCAGATGATTTAAATCAAAACTCCAATAACAATCAAGATACTTCTGCTCCAAGTGAGGAGTCTCACAACGAGGAAAGCAAATTGGATGCTGTTACATTTATTAGATGCGTTGATGGCGACACAATTATAGTAGACGATGGTTCTGGCAACAAGAAAAGGGTGCGAATGATTGGCATAGACACCCCAGAATCTGTTGCCCATGAGGAGGAACGCAACAATGAATATGGTGTTATGTCGTCCGAATATACCAAAGAGCTGCTTTCTAACGTTAATACCCTTTATCTTGAATATGACATTGACGATGATGATAGATATGACAGAAGATTAGCCTATGTTTGGCTTGAAGATGTCAAGGATACCTTTGACGAGGATAATATTCGCAAATCGATGGTCAATGCTTTGATTATTCAAAATGGATATGGAATCGCCAAGAAATATGAGCCAACTGTAGCTCATGACGATTTCTTTCATGAGCTTATGGAAGAAGCTAGATCTAATTCCACCGGCCTATGGCAATATCAAGGTTT
Source organism: Pseudobutyrivibrio sp. (assembly GCA_024697025.1). Taxonomy (GTDB): domain Bacteria; phylum Bacillota; class Clostridia; order Lachnospirales; family Lachnospiraceae; genus Pseudobutyrivibrio. The sequence continues at coordinate 752 of JAILGH010000046.1, read as the reverse complement.
TAAAGATTTGTGGAATTAACGTGTCTTGGCTTGTCAGTATATTTTCCATAAAGTATAATGACCGTAAGCGGGGGTGGAGCTATGGAACTTAGTGAAATGATTCAGATAGTTGAAGATAAAGCTAAAGATATTGCGGATCAGGAAATTTTAAAATATATTAAGGATTTTCCTGAGATTACACTTACTGATGAGGCCAAAGAGGCCACCAGAGTTCGAGCATTATCGCAGCTGACTCTACAGCTTAGCAAGTTTAAATTCCATGATGGAGAGGAGCCGGATGCACAGTTTAATTCCTGGTTTGAAGCAAACGAGGAGTCTGATTTGCGAAAGGCTTGCCGCCATTGTCTGGATGATGAAGCAAATAAGATTCGCCAGAGTGCCAACAAGAATCTTAGCTCTTTAGATGCCTATTTAAAAAGGCATTTAGGGGATATTCATCAGGTAGACTAATTAAATTGTTTTAATTTTACATTTAATTTGTTCATATTTGAATTATATTAACATTTTTCGTTGACGAAGGTAAAATCCTGTGTTAATATACTTGAGTATGCCGCTCAGTGTGGTTTTTTAAGTGTGTTTCATAACGAGACACCACCGAAACTGGCGAGTAATGATAAAAAGGAGGAGCAAACCATGTACGCAATTATTGCAACAGGTGGTAAGCAGTACAAAGTTTCTGAAGGCGATATCATTACCATTGAAAAGCTTGGTGTAGAAGCTGGTGAGAAGGTTACTTTTGATCAGGTTCTTGC
>JAILGH010000054.1 GCA_024697025.1 Pseudobutyrivibrio sp. | reverse complement strand
ATGATAAAGACAACTTCACTTGTGATGATGATTGGGATTGTTGAGGTGCTAAAGGTTTCTCAGCAGATAATCGAGGCTAACAGAAAGACTTCTCCAAATGCAGCATTTGGAGTATTTGCTGTAGTATTTTTGCTATATTTTTTGGTTTGCTGGCCAATCAGTAGACTGTCAAATTATTTAGAAAAAAGGTGGGTATAATGAGCGAATTATTAAAAGTCACACATTTGCATAAAGAGTTTGGGAAAAATGTGGTTTTGAAGGATATCAATCTCACCGTGAAAAAGGGGGAGGTTGTTGTAATCATTGGGCCAAGCGGATGTGGAAAGAGCACATTCCTTAGATGTTTAAATGGCCTAGAGGAATTACAAGATGGGGTTATTACAGTGGATGGACTTCCAGTGGAGGCCAACAAAAGGGAGATTACCAAGCTTCGTCAAAAGATTGGGATGGTATTTCAGTCCTATGAGTTGTTTCCGCACATGAGCGTGTTGGACAACATTATTTTGGCACCGCTAAAGGTTCAAAAGCGAAATAAGGATGAGGCGGTGCGAGAGGCAACTGAGCTTCTTGATAAAGTTGGCCTATTAGATAAGAAGGATTACTTTCCAAGACAGCTGTCTGGTGGGCAAAAGCAGAGAGTGGCTATTGTTAGAGCTCTATTGATGCATCCAGAAATTTTGCTTTTTGATGAGGTTACAGCAGCCCTTGATCCTGAAATGGTGCATGAGGTACTTGAAACTATGCTTGCTCTTGCTCGTTCAGGCTCCACAATGCTTATCGTCACACATGAGATGGCATTCGCAAAGGCGGTAGCCGATAGAATTGTTTTCATCGATAAGGGCGAGATTGTGGAAGAGACAACAGAGGTTGCTGACTTTTTCAAGGAACCATCAACTTCAAGGGCGAAGAAGTTTCTGAGTACGTTTACTTATGAATAGAGAAATGGCAAGGTATGAACCAGGTTATACCTTGGTTTTTCCCAGAAAATAATTAATATGGCTAGCTATAGATTTATTTGATGGCTAGCCATTATTTTTTTCAATCGTTAAACCTATTGACTTGGTGGGTAATTGTGTTTATAGTATCAATAATTCATTCTAAGGAGTTCTAAGGAGATATAAATGTACGAAATTGAGATTAAAAACTTATCCAAAAAGTTTGAAACAAAAGAAGCTACAGTAGATGCTCTTCGAAATATTAATATCAATGTTGAGAAGGGTGACATCTATGGAATCATAGGAATGTCTGGAGCTGGTAAGAGTACTTTGATTCGATGTTTGAACTATCTTGAAAGACCAACAAGTGGTCACGTCATCGTCGAAGGCAAGGAGTTAGGACAGCTTAATGAAAAGGAACTTAGAGTTCAGCGCCAAAACATTTCCATGATATTTCAGCATTTTAATTTGCTTCAGCAAAAAAATGTAATTGATAATATCATCTTTCCTTTGACTCTTCAGGGCGTCAGCAAAAAGGAAGCCAGAGCAAAAGCTTTTGAGTTACTTGCAAAGGTGGGATTGGCGGATAAGGCAAAGTCTTATCCATCACAGTTGTCAGGTGGGCAGCAGCAAAGAGTTGCAATAGCAAGAGCCCTTGCAACAAATCCTCGCATACTTTTATGCGACGAGGCTACAAGCGCACTTGATCCACAGACTACAGCATCAATCCTTTCGTTACTAAAGCAGATTAATAAGGAATACGCAATTACGATAGTCCTTATCACACACCAGATGTCAGTTGTGAAAGCAATCTGTAACAAGGTTGCGGTTTTAGAGGACGGCGAATTGATTGAGAGTGGAAACATAGACGAGGTAAAGCTTCCAGAGGATAAGTTCTTCTGGATAGACGAAGCTAGTCGACCTACAAAGAAGGGCTTAAAAGAGTTAAATAAGGAGGTGCAGAATCATGTTGGATAGTGCAACAAGAAGCATGATTTTAGAAGGAATACTTCAAACCATTTATATGAGTGTGGTTTCCACAGCACTAGGTTATGCCCTGGGACTTCCAATGGGAGTATTGCTTACAATTTCAGATAAGACTGGTTTAAAGCCAAATGCTTTTTTATACAAAATATTAGATGCAATTTCAAACGTGGTTCGTTCAGTTCCATTTTTGATTCTTCTGATATTATTGATACCATTTACAAGACGAATCGTAGGTCAATCCTACGGAAGTACAGCGACTATAGTTCCACTTGTTATTGGCTCGGCTCCATACATTGCGCGTATGGTGGAGGCCTCTTTAAAAGAGGTAGACGAGGGAGTCATCGAGGCGGCAAAATCTATGGGCGCATCAACAACACAGATTATTTTTAAAGTGCTTTTAGTGGAGGCAAGAACATCCCTTATTACAAATGCAACCATAGCTCTTGGAACTATCCTTGGATACTCAGCTATGGCAGGTACAGTCGGCGGTGGCGGATTAGGAGATATCGCTGTTAGATATGGTTACTATAGATATCAGACAGATATCATGATTATCACAGTCATATTACTTATCCTACTGTTCCAGATTTTCCAGAATACTGGAATGGCAATTGCCAATGGACTAAATCACAAAAAATAAATCACTATGGGGAAGAGTTATTAACAAATATAAGGCTAAATATTATTACATAAAGGAGATTAAGAAAATGAAGAGAAGAGTTTTAGCAGGATTACTTACAACAGCAGTTATCGCAGGAGCATTTGTGGGATGCGGAAGCGACAAGACAAGTGAGGCACAAACAGAACAGCCTAAGGAAGAGGCAAAGGAAGAGACTGCAGAGGCACCAGCAGAGCTTGAGACAATCAAGGTGGCAGCATCTGCAACACCTCACGCAGAACTTTTAGAGAAGGCAGCGCCACTTCTTGAAGAGAAGGGCTACAAGCTTGATGTAACTGTATTTGATGATTATGTACAGCCAAACCTTGTTGTTGAGTCAGGTGAATTTGATGCAAACTATTTCCAGCACGTACCTTATCTTGACAGCTTTAACGAAGAGCAGGGCACACACCTTGTGGATGCAGGTGATATTCACTATGAGCCATTTGGAATCTATCCAGGTACAAAGAAGACACTTGATGATATAGAAGATGGTGACACAATCGCTATTCCAAACGATACAACTAACGAGGCAAGAGCACTTTTGCTTCTTCAGGACAACGGACTTCTTACACTTAAGGATGGTGCAGGACTTACAGCTACAATCAAGGATATCACAGATAACCCAAAGAAAATTAAGTTTGAGGAGCTTGAGGCAGCTCAGGTTGCACGTGTAAAGGATGAGGTTGCATTTGTTGTATTAAATGGTAACTATGCACTTGAGGCAGGCTTTTCTGTAGCAAAGGATTCTATCGCTTATGAGGCAACAGACTCTGAGGCTGCAAAGACTTATGTAAACATCATCGCAGTAAAAGAAGGCAACGAAAACAATGATGGAATCAAAGCGCTTGTAGAAGTGCTTAAGTCTGATGACATCAAACAGTACATCAAAGACACATATGATGGGGCTGTAGTAGCATTTGAATAATCATAAAGATTATTCAAATGCGTATAAGCAGCAGATTTTGCAAAGCAAAATGTGCTGTCTGCGAAGCAGATTACAATGCAGTTATCATTGACTGCATTGTAACCCAATTTGAATAATCATCAAAATAGCAGCAGTTTTTGGCAGTGAATCAACTTGATTTACTGCCATTTTTATGCCCAAAAACAATAGCAGTATTTGCTATAAAACAAGTTGATAACCGGCTATTATTTTTTACTATCGTACAACCTATTGACCTAGTAGGTGTATGCGTGTATATTATCTATAATGTTTCAGCAACAGAAGTAGTCACTTAGGGAAGAAATGATGAGTAGAGCTTTGGAAATTCGTAAATACGATAATCAAATAGTTATACCTAAAGCTGTCTGTACGCAGATAGAACAAGTGGCTGAGAAAGCATATCCAAATGAATGCTGTGGGATATTGTTTAAAAAAGCAGAGGGAGATTTGGATAGGGTAGAAGCAATTGAAACACTGGATAATAGAGCAACCCGGTTAAACAAGGAAAGCTACTTTATTATTAGCCCACTAGAATTATTTTCCCATGAGCAGGAGTATCAAGCCCGGGGATATGAAATATTAGGTTTCTTCCATTCCCATCCAGATGCAAGTGCCATTTTATCAGCTGAAGACAAGGAACAGATGGTTCCAGAATTATTCTACTTAATCATTGAAGTAAGACAAGGCATGGTTATTTCCCAAAGTGCTTGGCGAAAGAACAAATCAGATGACTCTATTACTGAAATAAATATTACGTAAAGGGGACAGTGATATGAAAGTATTAATATCAGCAACTCTAAAGACATTTTTCGAAAAAACATCTCAAACTGAGATTCAAGGAAATACATTAGACGAAATTTTTAAAGGACTTTTAGATGAGTACCCAGAAGCAAGAAAAGGCTTATATGACGACGAAGGCAAATTACGAAAGTTTATCAGGGTATTTGTTGATGGCGAAGATTTTACAGATGTTGCTCGTCATACTGAAAAGCTAGATGAAAGTTCAGAAGTATTATTACTTCCTCTCATAGCTGGCGGTAAGCCAAACGAAAGCATCATATCTGACGAACGTCAAAAGGCAATCACAATCGATGAAAAGGGAATCGACAGATTCAACAAGCATTTGATGCTTAGAGAAATCAGTGTAAAGGGGCAAAAAAGAATTAGGGCTGCCAAGGTAGTTGTAGTTGGCGCAGGTGCCCTTGGTTCACCGGTGATTCAATATTTGGCCGCTGCAGGTGTAGGTACTATAAAGGTAGTTGATTTTGACAAGGTTACACTTGCGAATCTTCAAAGCCAGGTTATTCACAGCTCACGCGATGTGAATCGCCCAAAGGTTGCATCTGCGAGAGACACCATTAGAAATGTGGATCGTGGCATAGAGGTGATAGATGAAAACG
>JAILGH010000005.1 GCA_024697025.1 Pseudobutyrivibrio sp. | reverse complement strand
TTTTCAGCCACATCTGTCTCCTGCAAGAATGAATACAAATGGACGTTATCATATTCAAGAAGCATATCCATCGTGTATCGTTCTGCCGCCATATATCTTTCGAGATTGCCCTGCTGATTTAGATAGTCAAAATAATACATGCTAAATGGCGGAAAGAAAATGTAGAATTGCACATCAGGATGCTCTTCTATTTGTCTAATAAAGTTTGTTTGAATGTTCTCTTTTACTATCTGCTTGTCTTCGTCACTAAACTGGAAAACCTCATCACTCTTTTCTTCACGAATATAGCTACTGTCCAAAACATCCTTACCAAACTCAGAATAGATTCCCCAGTTAGAGTAATCATCAAATGTTGTCCCAGCAAACCCTGCACGGGTCAATCTCAAATCCCCGTATACATCTTCAATAACATATTTATTAAACAGATACTCCACATCGTTAAATGGATTTCTGTCGTAGAGGTATGATGGATATAAACTATTGTCGTATCTCATCTGCTCCGCTGTATTTAAAAGTCCCAGATAATCCACCGAGCGAAATACCATTCTTATGTTATTGTTGCTTGCAAAGACAGCATCTAACGTATCACTCAACTCCCTGTTTGAACCTCCGAGATAGGTAAGCTTTACTGAATTAGTTCCAAACAGTCTATCAATATCGCTGGTCTTATAATTTGACGCCATCGATGTTCCTACCAGGACAGCATCATACTTATAATGTTTCGCAATTCCGTTATTCTGATACCGCTCTTTGTTTAGAGTATAAGATATTCCCTGAATAGGCTCATGATAATGAAAATACGGATCTATCGTCGCCACAATAGTTCCTGCCAATAAAAGCACACCCCCTAAAGTAATTAAGTATGCCACAATCCATCTTTTACAATTATTTTCCATATATTCATCCCTTAAAAATTAAAATACAAAAATGTGCTCAATCCAGAAAATGAAAGAATACTCCAGGCCATTAGAATTGCCATAGCTGCAAAGCTTCTCTTCTTTGGCGTGAATTCTTGCATTTTTTCATAACCGTTCTTAGGAATAACTGCTATGAGTAAAGACAAGGCCAAAATTCCAAAAACATCAAAATACTGCCAGTTTCTCAGGATTGGCAGCTTATCCACTATTAAGTGCAACTCCCAAAAGCTCACCTGAGAAATCATATCTGCGCCAACGGCGTCAAACTGCCCTGCAAATGCCCTTCTCAATAATTCAATGGCCTCTCCTATAGATGGTGCTCTAAAGAAAACCCACATTACATTTACAAATAAAAATGTGATTGCCCAATTAACTGCCTTTGGTAGTTTATCAAAAAACTTATGACCCATTCGATGGATGATTGATGCCAAGCCATGGCCTATTCCCCAAAAGATAAATGTGAATCCAGCACCGTGCCAAAATCCACTTACCAGAAATACAATAAAAATATTTAAATAGGTTCTTGCTGCCCCCTTCCTATTTCCGCCTAATGGGATATACACATATCTTGTGAGAAACCTAGTCAGAGTCATGTGCCATCTATCCCAAAAATCATCGATAGATACTGCTTTATATGGGCTATTAAAATTGAGGGGTATATCGATATTGAACATCTTTCCAATTCCAATAGCCATGTCACAGTATCCGCTAAAGTCAAAATATATCTGCAGGGTATACGCCAACATTACGATTATCGCTTCTGTAGAATTGATTGTGAGAAGCTCATCATAGCCATAATTGACGGCATTTCCCAAAGTGTCTGCTATCAGCACCTTCTTGGCCATGCCTATACTAAAAAGATATATGCCTCGACTAAAATTCTCATAATTAATTCGCTTCTTGCTATTGTCCATGAGCTGTGGCACCAATTCATCATGGGTGACAATCGGGCCAGCAATCAGCTGTGGGAAAAATGTCACGTAGCCGGCGTAATAAAGGAAATCGTATTTTGCTACATTTCCACGATAGCTATCAACTATGAAGGATATTTGCTGAAAAGTAAAAAAGCTGATTCCTAGTGGAAGAAGTATATTTAGAAAATCCAGCTCCATTCCAAATATATGATTTATGGTATCGATAAAAAAATCCATATATTTAAAATAAATGAGCACACCAATATTTGCGCAAACACCAATAGCCATCAGAACTTTTTTCCTGTCCTGATGGCTTAGTATTAATCTGTAAATCGTGTAATTAAAACATACACTTGAAATGATTAAGATTAGGTACCATGGATTGAAGTATCCATAGAACCACATAGACATTCCTAGCAAGAAAACATTTGCTGCTCCAAATTTTTCAAATCTCCC
>JAILGH010000002.1 GCA_024697025.1 Pseudobutyrivibrio sp. | reverse complement strand
CGATGATTATTTCAATGTAAATATTCCAGATGTTTCCATTACAGATGTCATAGAAATTTTCATAATTGCATACTTTATGTATCATCTGTTGGTATGGGTGAAGAATAGCCGAGTATGGATGCTTATCAGAGGCGTCATTATCATTATGCTATTCTTTGTTTTGGCTGCCATTTTCCAGATGAACACTATCCTGTGGTTAGGTGAGAAGTTAGTTTCAGTTGCAGTCACAGTTTTGATTGTGGTTTTCCAGCCAGAGTTGAGACGTGTCCTTGAGCAGATAGGTAGACGTAAAATCACATCAATGTTTTCGTGGAACTTACTTAAAACCGGCGCCAAGAAATTTGACGATTCAACCATTACAGGAATGGTTACAGCATGCTATGAGATGGGCGCAGTTAAAACTGGCGCTCTTATTGTAGTTGAAAACGATATGCAGTTGACTGAGTTTGAGAGAACAGGTATTAGCCTTGATGCACTTGTTACCAGACAGCTTCTTATAAATATTTTTGAGAAAAACACACCATTGCACGATGGTGCTGTTATTGTGCGCGGGGACCGAGTTGTATCGGCTACCTGCTATTTGCCACTTTCAGATAACATGGGTTTGTCCAAGGATTTAGGTACTAGACATAGAGCTGCAGTTGGTATAAGTGAGGTTTCCGATTCACTTACTATCGTCGTTTCCGAGGAGACAGGAACTGTTTCCTATGCAAGAGAGGGACGAATAGTTAGAGATGTTAAAGAAGACGAGCTTATTGCTGAGCTTAAGAAGATACAGAATCCTGACAAAGAAGAAGACAGCTTAAACGTGGCTGAGAAGGAGGGTTAGTATGAAGCAAAAGATTATTAACGCCCTCACAAAAGATGTTGGAGTAAAGATTTTAGCGGTTGTATTCTCTTTCTTATTATGGCTTGTTGTGGTCAATATTGATGACCCTACCCAGACAAGAACCTTCACCGCTGTAGTTTCTGTCACCAACGAAGATGTGCTTAGAACAGCGGGAAAGCTATATGAGATAAAAGACGGAGTGAATACCGTCAGCTTCAGAGTAACAGCAAAGCGTTCTATTATTGAAAAGCTTTCACCTTCAGATTTCTCTGCTGTTGCGGATATGAATAATCTTGAAAATGAAGAGCGCATTCCTGTTACAATCAGCGCAAAATCATATGCAAATTACATTACTATCTCAAGTAAGCAAAACTATCTCTATGTTGTCCTTGAGGATGAGCAGACAGAGAGATTTGTTATAAATGCCCAGACTACAGGTACGCTGGAAAGTGGCTTGGCGGTTGATTCTGTCACCTGCAGCCCGACAGTTCTTACAGTAACTGGTCCAGAAGCTGTAGTATCTACAATCGACAATGTTGTTGCAACAGCCAATATAACAGGCGTTGAAAACAACTTTACAGAAAGTGTTATCCCTAAGTTCTATACAGCAAAGGGAGAAGAGGTTGATTCGAGAGAGTTAAATCTTTCTGTATCGACCGTTACAGTCAGTGTTAATTTCTCTAACACAAAGGCTGTAGATGTAGTGGTAAAAACAAGCGGAACTCTTTCACCGGAGCTTATGCTTGATTCAATAAAGACAGATCCATCATCAGTGATGATTATTGGTGAATCGGGAGCACTTAACGATGTTACTAGCGTCACAATCCCAGATTCAGTTATCAACCTTTCAGATTTGACAGGTTCATTTACAACAACAGTAGACATTAGCTCATATCTACCAGAGGGCGTATCCCTTGCAGATAGTTCTACATCAAAGGTAGCAATTTATGTGCTAATGTCCGGAGAATCAGCATCCACAGCGGAGATAACCGCTGATAATATAGAGTTTAAAAATGTTCCACAAGGACTGGCTGTCACATTAGATTCAGCTAGCCTAAAGGTAAATGTATTTGGAACTGAAGAAGCTATATCAGCCCTAGATGCAACAAAGATAAAGGGCGCAATTGACTGCTCAGGTCTTGCAGTGGGAGAAAGTCAAAACGTTGTGGTACAATTTGAAAATATTGAAGGAGTCACCATTCAAAACACATCGGTGGCAGTGACTGTTATAGATGATCCAAATGCTAAGGCAGAGGAAACTAAGACAGAAAATACAGAGGAGTAAACATGGGAAGATTATTTGGAACAGATGGAGTCAGAGGTATTGCTGGTTCAGAACTTACAATCGAACTTGCTAAATCATTAGGTCAGGCAGGTGCTTATGTACTTACAAAGGAGGCTTCACATCAGCCTACAATCATCGTTGGATGTGATACTAGAATTTCAGGAAGCATGCTTGCATCAGCTCTTATGAGTGGTATTTGCTCAGTTGGCGCTAATGCAGTTTATGTAGGAGTTTTACCTACACCGGCAATTGCATATTTAACTAGAAAACACAAGGTTGACGCAGGAGTTGTTATTTCTGCCAGCCATAACCCAATGGAGTTTAACGGAATCAAGTTCTTTAATGGAGATGGCTTTAAGCTTTCTGATGCCCTTGAGGATGAGATTCAGGCTCTTATCGAAAACGACATGAAGGGAGTAAATCTTCCTACTGGCGCAGAAATCGGAAAGATTGATTATCGTTTCGATCTTGGCAGAGAGTATGTAGATTTCCTTAAGAATACAGTTCCTATGGACCTTTCAGGTCTTAAGATTGTTATTGACTGCGCTGAGGGAGCTTCTTATAGAACTTCAGTTGCATGCCTTTCAGAAATGGGCGCTGAATTAATTACAATTCACAATAACCCTGATGGAACTAATATCAACAGCAACTGTGGTTCTACACACATGGATGAGCTTAAGGCTAGAGTAGTTGCTGAAAACGCTCAGGTTGGTCTGGCTTTCGACGGCGATGCAGATAGAATGCTCGCTGTAGATGAAAAGGGCCGTCTCGTAGATGGCGACCAGGTAATGGCAATTTGTGCAAAGCACATGAAGGACAAGGGTACACTTAAGAAAAATACATGTGTAGTTACTGTAATGACAAACCTTGGATTCTCACTTATGGCTAAGGAACAGGGCATCAATGTAGAATCTACAAAGGTTGGCGATAGATATGTATTAGAGAACATGCTTGCTAACGGTTACAATATCGGAGGCGAGCAAAGTGGTCACGTTATCTTCTTAGATGACAACACAACAGGAGATGGCCTACTTTCTGCACTTCATTTACTTAGAGTCATGGTAGAAACAGGAAAGCCACTTTCAGAGCTTGCTTCTATTATGGATGTACTTCCACAAGCTCTTGTTAATGCAAAGGTTCCTAATCACAAGAAGGAAAGCTATATGGAGTACCCAGAGATTGCAGCAGCAATTGAAAAACTTGGAGAAAAATTTGCAGGGGAAGGACGAGTACTTATCCGTCCATCAGGTACGGAGCCGCTTGTTAGAGTTATGATTGAGGGAAAGGACCAGGAGGAAATAGAGGCAGACGCAAAAGCTCTTGCCGAACTTATTACAAATACAATGCTTTAAAAGCATTTTAGGATATGGATTATGATTACGAAGAAAGTTACAGTTACCAATGCTACAGGACTGCACCTACGTCCTGCAGGCATGCTATGTGAAACTGCTATGAAATATAGCAGCAAGATAACTTTCAAGACTGATAACAATTATGAAGCAAATGCTAAATCAGTTTTGAGTGTGTTAGGTGCATGTGTTAAACCAGGTGAAGATATAACAATCACATGCGATGGCGCAGATGAAGAGGCAGCTATAGCAGATATCATCAAGTCCATCGAATCAGGATTAGGCGAATAATCCAAATTAAAATGATTTAAATTATTACTAGATATATTTAGGAGGAAGAACTATGTTGAACTACAAGCGTTATAAGGCCAATCCAGTTCTGAAGTTTCCAGAACGTACATGGCCAGATAAGCAGATTACCAAAGCGCCAATTTGGTGTTCAGTAGATTTGCGAGATGGAAATCAGGCACTCGTCGAGCCAATGAACGTCGACGAAAAAATGGAACTATTCGACCTCCTACTAAGATTAGGTTTTAAAGAAATAGAAATTGGCTTCCCAGCAGCAAGCCAGATTGAGTTTGATTTTTTAAGAAAATTAGTTAAAGAAAATAAGATTCCGGATGATGTAAAGATTCAGGTGCTTTCACAGTGCCGCGAAGAGCAGATTGACCGTACATTTGAGGCAATTGCAGGAATTAAAAATGTTATCTTCCATATTTACAACTCCACATCTACTCTTCAGAGAGATGTAGTTTTCAATGCTGAAAAGGAAGAGATAATTGAAATTGCTAAGAAGGGTACTCAGATGGTAAAGGACCGTCTTGATAAGCACGACGGGTTGATTCAGCTTGAATACTCACCAGAGTCATTTACAGGTACCGAGGTAGAGTTTGCTCTTGATATATGTACAGCGGTTCAGGAGACTTGGGACAATGCTACTAACTGCCCAATTATTTTCAACCTTCCTGCAACAGTTGAGATGAACACACCAAATGTTTACGCAGACCAGATTGAGTGGATGAGTACTCATTTCAAAGATAGAGAAAACATTATTCTTTCAATTCATCCACATAACGATAGAGGTACAGGTGTTGCTATTACAGAGCTTGGACTTCTTGCAGGTGCAGACCGTGTAGAGGGCACACTTCTTGGAAACGGTGAGCGTACAGGTAACGTAGACATTCTTACTATTGCTTACAACATGTTCTCTCAGGGCGTTAACCCAGAGCTTGAACTAGACGATATTAAAGAAATTGTTGAAGTCTGTGAGAGAGTTACAAAGATGCAGACTGATGCAAGACATCCTTATGCCGGTGAACTTGTATTTACAGCTTTCTCTGGTTCACACCAGGATGCTATCAACAAAGGCGTTAAGGCAATGCGCGACCGTCAGAATCAGTACTGGGAGGTTCCATATCTTCCAATTGATCCTGCAGACATTGGCCGCAAGTACGAGCCAGTTGTTCGTATCAACAGCCAGTCTGGTAAGGGCGGTGTAGCATTTGTAATGGATACAGTTTATGGCTTCAAGCTTCCAAAGAAGATGCAGCGTGAGTTCGCTGATGTTGTTCAGTATATTTCTGAAAAGCAGGGTGGCGAGGTTACACCACAGCGCATCATGGAGGCGTTTAAGTCTCAGTATCTTGAGAACAAGGAGCCACTTACTCTTGAGTATGTGGTGATTCAAGATAGCAAGGAAAGCGACGATACAGTTGCAATTCTTGACTTCAGCTACAACGGCGAGAAGTTCCACTCAGAGGCTGAAGGAAACGGACCTATCGATGCAGTTAAGCTTGCAATCAAGCAGTGCGTTCCAGAGCTTGAGTACACACTTATCGATTACACAGAGCATACACTTGCTCAGGGCCAAGGCTCAGGCGCCAAGGCTGCAGCATACATTGAGATGCGAGATGAACGTCACGGCAACACAACCTTTGGTGTTGGCGTAAGCTCAAACATCACACGCGCATCTATCCGCGGTATGTTCTCTGCATACAATAGACTTATAGCTAAGGCAAAGGATTACGTATAATTCAGCCAAACAATGTAGATATTGAATAAAATCTACTTTATATAATCATCCAAAGACACGCTTTCGCTCTGGCGGCTCTCATTGCCCTACCTAATAAGCTGCTACGCACCTTATAAGTAGGGATGGAGCCTTAAGGTCTTTTGGATTGATTATATAAATTAGATTTTCAGCCAAGTTTTTGAGTTTGGCTGGAAGAGGATAAACCATAGCATAGATTATGGATAAATGAGGTATTCTATAAAAATGAGAAAAATACTTGTAACTGGATGTAATGGCCAGCTTGGTCGTGCAATCCAAAAGGAGTACGGCAACGAAGTTGAGTTTATCTTGACTGATGTTGTGGAGGGTGATAAGATTTCACCTCTCAATATTATGGATTTAGACGAAGTGCTTAGCTTTGTTGAGGACAAAAAGCCAGACGTAATCATCAACTGTGCGGCGGCAACAAATGTTGATGGTTGCGAAAAGGATTGGGATTTTGCTTACAAGCTTAATGCCCTTGGCCCTAGAAATTTAGCTATAGCAGCTACCAAGGTAGGAGCAAAGCTTGTACATGTAAGTACAGACTATGTTTTCCCAGGTAACGCGTCAGCGCCTATTACAGAGTTTGATCAGCCGGGACCAATTAGCGCCTATGGCAAGACCAAATACGAAGGCGAGAAATTTGTTCAGCAGTTTGCAGACAAGTGGTTTATAGTGCGTACCGCATGGCTTTATGGCGATGGTAAGAATTTCGTCAAGACAATGCTTACTCTTGCAGAGACTCACGATGAGCTTTCAGTGGTTTGCGACCAGCTTGGTTCACCAACATCTGCTGTAGAGCTTGCAAGAATGATTCATCATATCGAGCCTACAGACAATTATGGTATCTTCCATGGCACCTGCGAAGGCGATACCAACTGGGCTGACTTCACAGAGGAAATCTTCCGTCTAAAGGGCATAAATGTTAAGGTCAATCACGTGACTAGCGAGGAGTACAAGCGTATGAACCCTGCTAGTGCCGACAGACCTCACTACAGCATCCTAGACAACTACATGCTTCGTCTCACAACAGACTACCGCATGGCTGACTGGAAAGATGCCTTGAAGGAATACCTCGGCTAAAACGCTAATGGACGCATGAAACAAGCTTTTGTGTGTTTATAAATATATTATCAATTTACAAGAAATTTAAAGTGGGATTTTCCAAAAGAGTAAAAGTAGCTTGTAGGTATAAAGCTCTTAGTGTTTCCGAAGGAGACATCTAGTCGACGGAGGAAATATCTAAGGCTTGAGACCGTGACAAGCGAGATATTGTTTGGGGAATCGCAGAAGGAGAATTTAAAAATGAGAACATATTTAGTAACAGGAGGAGCTGGTTTCATCGGCTCAAATTACATCCATTACATGTTTAAGAAGTATGATAACGAAATCCGCATCATAAACGTGGATAAGCTTACATACGCTGGTAACCTTGAGAATCTTAAAGATGTAGAAAACCGCGACAACTACACATTCGTAAAGGCAGATATCTGTGATAAGGAAGCAATCCGCAAGGTATTTGCAGAGAATGATATCGATAGAGTAGTTCACTTTGCAGCTGAGTCACACGTAGACCGTTCAATCTTAAACCCAGAGGTCTTCGTTCAGACAAACGTACTTGGTACAGCTGTAATGCTTAACTGCGCAAAGGAGGCATGGGAGCTTCCTGATGGTTCATTTAAGGAAGGCAAGAAGTTCCTTCACGTTTCTACAGACGAAGTTTACGGCTCACTTCCAGATGATGACAATGCATTTTTCTATGAGACAACACCATATGATCCACATTCACCATACTCAGCATCAAAGGCTAGTTCAGACATGCTTGTAAAGGCTTATATGGATACATACAAGTTCCCTGCAAACATTACAAACTGCTCTAATAACTATGGCCCTTATCAGTTCCCAGAGAAGCTCATTCCACTTATTATCAACAATGCGCTTCAGGGCAAGGACCTTCCAGTATATGGTGATGGCAAGAACGTACGTGACTGGTTATTCGTAGAGGACCATGCTAAGGGAATCGACATGGTTCAGGAACAGGGTAAGCTTTTTGAGACATACAATATCGGTGGTCACAACGAAAAGCAGAACATCCAGATTATACACATTATCCTTGATACACTTCAGGAGATGCTTCCAGAGAATGACCCACGTAAGGCACTTGTATCTGAGAACCTTATTAAGTATGTAACAGACCGTAAGGGTCATGATAGACGTTACGCTATCGCTCCAGACAAGATTAAGGCAGAGATTGGCTGGGAGCCAGAGACATGCTTTGAAGAAGGTATCAAGAAGACTATCGCTTGGTTCTTCGAAAATGAAGAGTGGATGAAGAACGTTACATCTGGTGATTACCAGAAGTACTACTCAGATATGTATTCTAATAAATAATATAAACTGAGTGCGAAATGTTACGGCTACAAGCATTTATACTCTTTAGGTGACTAACACGTTCACCTTCAGAGTACAAATAGCTTGATGCCTACATTTCGTTTCAAAGTTATTTTATAAAACATTTAAATATAATATTTTTGATGATATTGTATTAAATAAGCCTGTAGCAGATTATCTGGTTGTGGACCAGATGAACGTTCTTTTGATGGGGCGCATAAGCTAGGGGTAGGAGATTTTTAGATGAAGAAATATGATTATTTAGTAGTAGGTGCAGGTCTCTTTGGTGCGACTTTCGCCTACGAGGCAAATAAACGTGGTAAGTCAGTTCTTGTAATTGAACGCCGCGACCACATTGCCGGAAATATATATACCAAAAAAGAAGATGATATTAACGTTCATGTTTATGGTGCACACATTTTCCATACTAGCGACAAGAAGATTTGGGAGTACATGAACCAGTTTGCTGAGTTCAACAACTACATCAATTCTCCAGTTGCAGTATATAAGGATGAGTTATACAACCTTCCTTTCAACATGAATACATTCTCTAAGATGTGGAACATCAAGACTCCTGCAGAGGCAAAGGCAAAGATTGCCGAGCAGATTAAGGAGCTTAACATCACAGAGCCACAGAACTTGGAAGAGCAGGCTCTTTCACTTGTTGGTACAGATGTATATGAGAAGCTTATTAAGGGCTACACACAAAAGCAGTGG
>JAILGH010000105.1 GCA_024697025.1 Pseudobutyrivibrio sp. | reverse complement strand
GCTACGCAAAACTCCAGCAGTGCGAGGCGACATTTGCTGTAAGCAAATAAATTCTTCTGTCGCCGAGACACATATTTCACACGAAGTGTGTTTTTTACCTTATAGGAGATTGCAAAGCAATTTCCTATAAGGTAAAAAAGGAAACCACATTACGTGATTTCCTCTTTATTGTTATTTAATACTTTTCTATATCTAAGTCTTGCTCGTCAGATAAAAATAAAATCCTTCATCAACTATCCACTAGTTCTTAAATGAATGAATTGGTGCTGGGATTCTACCCTGGCGGTTAATGAAATCAGCACAAGAGAACTTGTTAACTGGCATAATTGGCGCGTATCCAAAAAGTCCGCCAAACTCTACTGTGTCGCCAACGCCCTTGCCAATTACTGGGATAAGACGAGCTGCTGTAGTCTTCTGGTTAACCATACCAAGAGCCATCTCATCAGCAATCATACCAGAAATTGTAGTAGCTGGAGTGTCACCTGGAATAGCAATCATATCAAGACCTACTGAACATACGCAAGTCATTGCCTCAAGCTTCTCAAGTGTGATTGCACCGGCCTCAACTGAGTTAATCATACCCTGATCCTCTGATACAGGAATGAATGCACCTGAAAGACCACCAACGTATGAGCTTGCCATAACGCCGCCCTTCTTAACCTGGTCATTGAGCATCGCAAGTGCTGCTGTAGTACCTGGAGCACCAGCATATTCAAGGCCGATTTCGCAAAGAATATCTGCAACTGAATCGCCAACTGCTGGAGTTGGAGCAAGTGATAAATCGATAATTCCAAAAGGAATACCTAGGCGCTTAGAAGCTTCCTGTGCAACAAGCTGACCTACACGAGTAACCTTAAAGGCTGTCTTTTTGATTGTCTCGCAAAGAACCTCAAAGCTCTCTCCTCTAACCTGCTCAAGGGCCTTCTTAACAACACCAGGACCAGAAACACCCACGTTAATAATTGCGTCAGCCTCTGTAACACCGTGGAAAGCGCCAGCCATAAATGGGTTATCATCTGGAGCGTTGCAGAATACAACAAGCTTCATGCAATCTACAGAATCTCTATCCTTTGAACGGTCTGCCACCTGAAGAAGAATATCTCCCATAAGGCGAACAGCATCCATGTTGATACCAGTCTTAGTTGAAGCCAAATTAACTGAGCTACAAACTCTTTCAGTCTCGCAAAGAGCCTGTGGAATAGAACGAATAAGCATCTCGTCTGCTGTAGTCATTCCCTTTGAAACAAGTGCTGAGTAACCACCGATAAGGTTGGCGCCAACAGCCTCAGCTGCCTTATCAAGTGTGTGAGCAAGTGTGACAAAATCTTCTGGCTTCTTGCATGCAGCACCACCGATAAGGGCAATTGGAGTAACAGAAATACGACGGTTTACAATTGGAATACCGTAGTCTCTTTCGATTTCCTTTGCAACCTTGTCCAAATCCTTGGCTACAGTAGTGATGCGATTATATACATTTTCGTTAACCTTTTTCAAATCTGAATCGATGCATTCTAAAAGGCTAATACCAATGGTGATTGTGCGGACATCAAGAGTCTGCTCCTCCACCATCTTGTTTGTTTCGATTACTTCATTTATGTTTACCATGCAATTCTCCTATTTATAGTCTATGCATCTTCTGGAAGATTTCTTCCTTTTGAGCCTTAATCTGTACTCCGATTTCGTCGCCTAAAACAACTAAATCCTTCTGGACATCATCAAAGCTGCGAGAAGCCTTTGTAATATCTACAATCATCATCATATTGAAAAATCCCTGCACGATAGTCTGTGAAATATCAAGTACATTCACTCCATTATCTGCAAGATATGTGCAAATACGTGCGATGATACCTACAGTGTCTTTGCCTACTACAGTAATAATAACTTTGTTCTCCATTGGATTGCTACTCCTCCTAAAATAAGTTCTGTGGGTAAAAATGCTCTCTTAATTTTATACCAACACGAGTATAAATAGTATTGTTTAAATAGTCCAAAATTTCTTGGTTTTATGCGAAAACTATTAACACTATAGCCATCTAAGTGCAATTCTATAAAACTACTCGCTCTGAAACGTCGCTGCGAGATGCAACTGTGATGTTGAAATCACCACCTGAATATGGTGTGTTTTCATCCATAGTAACCTCGAGACGGACAGTCTCGTATGCAAGATCTGGGTAGTTGTTTTCCTTGCTGAGATGTCCCAAGAATACATGCTTGATATCATCGTGAAGCACCTGACTTAAGAGCTTGCCGCTGGCCTCGTTGGATAAATGTCCAAACTCTCCTAAAATACGTTGCTTTAGTGGATAAGGATAAGCGCCCACCTCAAGCATATGTATGTCGTGATTGGCCTCCAAAAGCATAGCATCTAAGCCCTTTAAATTGCCCACAATATAATCATCAAAATAACCCAAGTCGGTACATACTGCCACCTTGGACTTGGTATTTTCAATACGATATGCAACTGGCTCTGCCGCATCATGGCTGATTCTAAATGGGTGAATCTCAAGACTACCTATAGAGAAATCCTCGTCTGGCCTTATGACATGAAAAAGAGTGTCATCAATAGCCCCGAGGCTTTTCATAGAACGTATTGCCTTAATGGTACCAGCGGTTGCATAGATTGGAAGGTGATACTTTCTAGAAATTACTCCCAAGCCAGACACGTGGTCTGAATGCTCATGAGTGACAAGTAGTCCTGCCATATCAGAAGTGGTGTAATCATATCTGTTCATACCAGCTTCTATACGCTTTCCAGAAATACCAGCGTCAATCATTACGTGGGTACTATCGTCACCCACACAAATGCAATTTCCACTGCTACCACTTGCAATACTAAAAAAATCCATTCTTTTAAATCCTAACTATTATATAATCTCATTTTGTCGTCGACCTTCGGCCTCCTGATGTTCAAAATCTTCGCTTTGCTCGATTTTAAATGTCATTTTCCCAATAAACTTCTACTTCATCATTAGAGTGGAGTTCGGCGGCGTAGCCACACTTTTGGCCATTGATTTTGATGACAAGTGGTCGTCCGTTGCTCTCGGATGGGTCGAAGTTTATGAGGTCGTAAACATCTACAAAGATGTAATCCTTTTTGCCTGAAAGCACCATTTCCTTGCCGTTGATTTTGATTGGCATGTCAACGGTCTCAACCTTCATCTTGGTGCGGATATCGGTGATGTTGGTCGGCTCAGCCGGTGCTGGCTCGTAATCCTCTGGCAAACCCTCGCCGTCTGCAACCATATACTGATTAGCATAGGCAGTAGGACTGGTTGTTGTCCAGTCGATTACGAAGTTCTCGTATACTAATGAGTCCATTGAAGATGGACGATTATTAACTAATATCTCGTATCTTTCGTCTATAGTAACATCCATAAACTCAGCCAACTGGCCTACTGTATAGAATGGGCGAGTCTCGATGACGTCACCTTCCTTTACAGAATATGATGGAGGCTCCATAGAACCGTTGACCTCTACAAACTTAGGGCACTTAACGCGATGTCCGCAAACTGTAAAGTATAGATACTCAGTTGTAAACTCTGCAAGGTCTGCGATTGTGCCATTGCCGCCTGCACCAACAGTTGAAGGTGTAAGCTCTATCTCACAGTTGAACTCCAGTGGAGTGTTGATACCAACAGGCTTGCCGTTCATTGTAACAACAGCTGACTCGCCCTCGGTACCGCGAATCATGCGGGATACGCCGTTGACTGTAAAGTTGATTTCGCGACCACGGCGTGGGAAGAGCTGCTCTGCAGAAAAACCTGCCTGCATAGCTGCGTCCACAATTGTAAGCTGACCATTATCGTAAAGCTTCATCATCTCACCATTAAAGTGAATCATGATAAAGTTGTTCTTAGTCTCAAAGTAGTTCAAGCAAATTCCAATAGGTGTAACAAGGAGTGAATCCTTTTCAATATCGTCCTGCTCAAAGACAATATTTTTCATTACTTCCTCACCACGAAGGGCAACACGCTCTGGAACAATCTTTAAATCCTTGGCAAGGGCGTCTGTAAAGCCATGAATCTTGCCGCCACCACCAACTACAAAGGCAGCAGAAACAGACTTGCCACCATTTAACTCTTTAATTTTAGATGCAACCTCTGCTGCAATCTTTTGCATAACTGGAGTAGTTAATTTCCAAACATCCTCAGAATTGATTGTGTGACTGATACCCATGATATCCTCGTAGGTTATCTCGCCGCCCTCGGTAGAGGCTCTCTTGATTGACTCGGCTGTAGCAAAATCAACTAGATACTCGTGAACAAGTACCTCTGTAAGCTCGTCGCCTGCCATAGGAATCATACCGTAAGCAATGATACTGCCATCTCTTGTAACACAGATATCCGATGTGCCTGCGCCTACATCAATAAGGGCAATGTTAAGCATTCTAAAATTCTGTGGAATGGCAACATTGATAGCAGCTATAGGCTCCAATGTAAGGTTGGCAACTGAAAGGCCAGCCTTGCCCACTGCTGCATAAAGACCATCTACAACATCCTCTGGAAGGAATGTTACGATTATATCCTCACCAATCACATCTGCCTTGTGATCCTCTAGAGATGTGAATGGATCGCCGTTCAAATAATATTTGACAGTAGAATAACCTACACAGAAAAACTTGTACTTGTTATCCTCGTCACCCTTGATTTCCTTGCCGGCCTGCTCAATACCCATCATATCAAGGGTATGCAAATCCTCTCCGGTAACCACTGTCTCCTCAGGGTATTCCATATCTACATGTGTAGTTATTGTACGAAGAACACGACCAGCAGCAGCTATACAAACCTCTGTAAGAGTAAGGCCTGTCATCTGCTCTAATTCAACCTTTACGTCCTCGCAGGTAACACCAACACGGGCAATATCGTGAATCTGACCGTCCAACATTGCTCTGGTGTCATGCTCCTTTAAGCACTGGGCGATTACATGAAACTCATCGCCATCAAGATATCCTACTGTACCAATGACATTTCTGGTACCGATATCCAAGCCAAATACTATATCCTTCTTTTCCATAGAACAATCCCCTCTACGTTAACTTTTATTAAGTAAGACCCTAAGTTGAGCAAGAGTCTGCTCCTTAGTGCCACTATTATCAATAACACAATCGCTGTTTGCTCTAAAGCTCTCGTCTGAACGCTGAGCTTTTAATGTGTTTTCGATGCGCTCCTTGGAGTATCCTCGGGACTCCATCAGCCTTTCAGTGCGCACCTTGGGACTGGCATGAATGTACCACATCTCATCCACAAGTTTACCATATCCACATTCTATGAGCAATGCAGCTTCAAAGAAAAAATACTCTATCTTGTGTTTCTTCCTCTCCTCAGCCACTTGATTTAGTACTTCTTTTTCTACAGCGGGATGTACAATGTTGTTTACCTGCTGTCTCAAACTATCGTCGTTAAACATAAACTTTGCCATAAGAGGTCTGTCGATTGTGCCTTCCTTAGACAAAATCGATTCTGGCCACGACAAAGCCACCACGTCATCAAAACACTGATGCCCCGGTGTCATAAGCTCTGCTGCCACCTCATCTGCCAGCAAAACTTTACAATTGAAATTATCCTTTAACAAAGAGAGCACCGTGCTCTTTCCAGCTCCGATGCCCCCTGTAATCCCTATAAACTTCATATAGTGATAAAAACCTCTAAATCTTACGCCTGCTCAGCTACTGCCTCCTGAGATGACTGCTCAAAACGAGTTGTCTTTAAGAAATCATAAGCGCCTGCTGATGCAAGAGTGTAATATGGGAATGCATAAAAAATTCCTACTAAACACATTGTAATTGAAGCCAAAAGCATCCATCCAATAAATGAAAGGTCTAATACAAACAAACCACCCTTATAACCAGTTGTCATCTGCTTTGACGCCTTAAAGCACTCTGAAACTGTAAGGTTTGGCTCATCAATCAAAAGGTATGGTACCATGCTGTACTCATAAGACTTGATTATTCCAGGAATGAATAGCAATAAGCTCCAAAGGAAAATCTTAAGGCACATTAATAATAACCCACCAATGATGTGCCATGCCTGACCATTCTTGAAGCCTGCAAAGAATGTTTCAAACTCTGGACGCTCTGCACGATATGCTCTGTAAAAGAATAGGCATTGTCCTGCTGCAATCACCAAAGACACAAAAGTTATCGCTAAATCAATTGCGATAGCAATTATGAATCCGACTGTAAGCATACCTAAAGAGCCTGTACCATAACCAATCCCTGTAACTGCAGCAACGGCAAAAGATGCAGCTCCTGCAACTGCTCCAATAATTAAACCTACAAGAAGCGGGTAGCCTACACAAGGCCAATAATACCCTTTAAGGGCTGCTCTAGCGTTAGCCTTGATTTGTTTTCTTGGAAATTCCATGATTAAATTATCCTCCTAATACTCAATTTTTCCCTACTAACAATCTACGATTCCTGTTTTATAGATAAAAAACAAGAATCCTTCTCCCCTCGTTCTTGTATATCTTTTAAAAACAAGAATTATATATCAATACCAAAAATCCTTAGCTTTATCGCCTGGCTTCTAATGCGATTCAGCCCAATTCTTTCCAGTATTCATATCAATTTCTAAGGAAACTGCAAGTGTTGCTGCCCCCTCCATTTCTTCGGCTATTACCTTCTCAACCTGCTGGCGTTCTGTCTCCAACGCCTCTATCAAAAGCTCATCATGAACCTGCAACAATAGCTTTGACTTCAAGCCTTCTTTTAAAAGTCTATCATGAACATTGACCATGGCAATCTTAATAATATCCGCCGCTGTACCCTGAATTGGTGAATTCATGGCAACTCGCTCGCCAAACTGCCTTGTCATAAAGTTGGAATTGTTAAGCTCCGGTATAGGTCTGCGTCTGCCATACATGGTTGTGGCGTAGCCGGTCTCCTTTGCTGATGCCTTAAGCCCCTCTAAAAACTCATGCATCTTTGGATATGCAAGGAAATAGTTGTCTATATACTCCTGTGCTTCCTTACGACCAACACCTATATCCTTAGCAAGACCAAAGGCACTGATGCCGTAAACAATACCAAAGTTAACTGCCTTTGCGCGACGTCGCTGCAAATCAGTAACCTCATCAAATGGTGTGTTAAAAACCAAGGATGCTGTGGAACGATGAATATCCTGTCCCGCCTTGAAGGCATTGATAAGATTCTCGTCCCCTGACATATGGGCCAACACTCTAAGCTCTATCTGTGAATAGTCCGCATCAATAAAAATGCAGCCATCCTTTGGATAGAACACCTTGCGAATCTGGCGGCCAAGCTCCATTCTGATAGGAATGTTTTGTAGGTTTGGCTCTGTCGAGCTGATGCGCCCCGTAGCTGTAACAGTCTGCATGAATGTGGAACGAACTCTGCCGTCACTGTCAACGCAGGCTGCAAGGCCATCTGCATAGGTGCTCTTTAGCTTCGCTAACTGTCTGTACTCTAATATATCATATATTATAGGATTTGTGGCAGAAAGTTCCTCTAAGACTTCTGCTGCGGTGGAATAACCGGTCTTGGTCTTCTTACCACCTTCAATACCCATTTTTTCAAATAAGATAACTCCAAGCTGCTTTGGAGAATTGATGTTAAACTCTTCGCCCGCCTGTTTATAAATGCTTTTTTCTAATTCGCTTATACGAATTGCAAGCTTCTGGCCAAAATCATGTAGCTCCTTGGAATCCATGGCAATACCCTGAATCTCCATATCAAAAAGAGTATACACAAGAGGCATCTCTATTTCTTCGAATATACGAATCATTCCAGCTTCTTTCACCTCTTCTATCACCTTGCCAAATGCAGCCTGTGCCACAAAAGCATTATAGCAAGCGTAGGTGGTAACCTGCTGGATTAAGCTGTCATCCTCAAGGGCGTCTCCCAGCTTTTTCTTTCCAAACAAATCTGCCTGTGCAGGAATAATCATGCCCAGGATTTCATTTGCCACATCGTCTGCAGTGTATTCGTTTTTGGTTGGATTAAGCAGATATGTAGCCACCGCCACGTCAACAGCGTTAGGGAAAATCTCAGCCTTGCCTCCCTTTTCTGCAACTGCCTGCTTTTCAGAGTCGCTCATAAGATTGTAAAGCACATGCATTGCATCCTTGAGATTCCAGAAGCAAAGCTTAACTCCTGCCTTGCTGACATCAATAAGCTTGTGCCCCAAATAGTCTGCCGTGATAAATCCCGCTGTATCCACGTAAATGGTTGCATCTCCGGAAGAAAGTGCAACACCTTTTATAACAAGATTATCATCTGCCATTATGCTGGCTCCGATAAAGTCCTTGCCTGTCTTTTTTAGGCTGTCAAAGAAGTTTTCAACGTCAGCCAATTCGTATATACGTTTAAAGGACTCGGAAGTGTTGTCCTGTACCTTTGCTGTGTCAGTCTGCTCAAATCTAGGCAAAAGCTTCTTAAGCTCATAGCGTTTGCAAAGCAAATATGCCTCTTCGGTAAATAGGTTGCCAAGCTTGGTACTGTCCTTTTCAAGCTCTATTGGTGCCTCAAGATTGATTGTGGCAAGCTCTTTTGAAAGCACAGCTGTATCCCACTGGGCAGCCAGATTCTTTGATGCTCTAGGTGGCTTTAATTCCTCTACGTGTGCATAGCATTCTTCGATTGAGCCATACTGGGCGATAAGTGCAGAGGCAGTCTTTTCACCAATCCCCTCTACACCAGGAATATTGTCGCTGGCATCTCCCATAAGCGCCTTAACATCTATAAACTGCTTTGGAGTAACTCCATAAAGCTCAAATACGTCTTTTGCAAAATACTGCTCGATTTCTGTGCCGGTCTTTTTGGTCTTTGGAATAGAAATCTTTACCTTTTCTGTGGCAAGCTGCAATAAATCTCTGTCGCCGGAAACTATGGTGACATCCATTCCCTGAGCCTCCCCTATACGTGAGAGTGTGCCAAGAATATCGTCTGCCTCCCAGCCCTCTAATGTAATAACAGGGACGCCCATAGCCTTAAGCATCTCCTGGATGCGTGGCACCTGCTCTTTAAGCTCTGGCGCCATAGGCTTTCTTGTGCCCTTGTAGCCATCAAACATCTTGTGTCTGAAGGTTGGAGCATGAACATCAAATGCAACTGCAAAATTGTCTGGCTGCTCATCCTCTATAAATTTAAACATCATATTTAGAAAGCCAAAGATGGCTCCTGTGTGCTCTCCTGCTGAGTTTGTTAAATCTGGCAGGCCGTAGAATGCTCTGTTGAGGATGCTGTGGCCATCCATTAAAAGTAGTTTGCTCATAGTGTTGTTCCTTTTTATTTATTGCCTGCCCCCTGGGGGAAGCCTAGATTTCTCTAGTTTCCTTTTCAAGCCAAGTATTCTCCTCGGCTGTCAGGTAAGGCTTTAATGTTTCTCTAACCATAGCGTGATATTGGTTGAGAGTTTGCTTTTCTGCTTCTGTGAGCATTTCTGGAATAACCGGATCAAGATCAATTGGGCAGTAAGTGATTGCCTCGAAATGGCGGAAATCACCATACTCTGTGGTCTCGCCCGCTACGCAAAGAAGTTCATTCTCGATTCGTATACCAAAACCGTCCTCAATATAGAGTCCCGGTTCATCTGTAGTAATCATGCCGGGAACCAGCTCTGCTGCATTTGCTCCCTTTTCCACTCTCCACCTAAAGCTGTTTGGTCCCTCGTGAACATTGAGAATGTGACCGACGCCATGACCTGTGCCGCAGCGATAATCAAGCCCCATATCCCAGACAGGACCTCTTGAGAGCACATCGAGATTGGCTCCAGTAACTCCCTTTGGGAAGTTTGCCGCCATAAGTCTAAGATGGCATCTCAAAACGACAGTGTAGTATTCCTTCATCTGCTGAGTAAGTGGACCCAGGGCAATGGTACGTGTGATATCTGTTGTACCTTCCAGGAAGTGGGCTCCTGAATCAACAAGGAGGAATCCCTCCGGTTTAAGGGTTGCCTCAGAACCTGGCTTGGCGCTATAGTGCATCATTGCCGCATTTGGTCCGTAGGCTGAAATTGTATCAAATGAAAGGTCCAGGAAGTTTTCCTGCTCCTTTCTTCTGGCTTCGTAGTAATCTGAAACAGTAATCTCGGTCATTGGAATCTTGCCAATGTTTTCCTTAACATACTTGATTGCCTTGGTGCAGGCTACACCGTCCTTAATGTGAGCAATTCTGGTGTTTTTGATTTCTGTCTCATTTTTGATTGCGCGCATAAGCTCCGATGGATTCTTTCCATCAACAATCTTAGCTGAGCTCTTAAGGGCCTTTACCAGATTGTAATTTATAACGCTAGTATCAAGAAGTACTCTGCGATCTGCCACGTCTGCACTTTGCATATAGTGGTAAACCATGTTGTAAGGGTAAAGCTTTATGCTGTTTTCGTTAAGATAGCTCATCACCTCTTCTGGCCAGTTGGTGGTGTCAGTAAAGAGAATTACGCTGTCATCTGTGATAAATAAAAATGAAAGGAAAACCGGCACATTTTCAATATCATTGCCTCTGATATTAAGAATATATGCAATGTCATAAAGGCTAGAAATCAAATGTGCGTCAGCCTTTTTCTTTTTCATCTTTTCACGGATGCGGTAAATCTTGGCGTGCATGCTCTCCCCTGAGTATTCATCCTCAAGGACCCATGTAGTGGCCTGTGGCAGAGCTGGTCTGTCCTCCCAAATCATGTCCACCAAATCCTCTGTGGTATAGAGCTCTCCGCCTCGTTCGGTTGCTATATCAAAATATTTTGCCGCATTTTTAGCTGAAACACAGCGGCCATCAAACCCAAGACAACCTCCATCTAAAAAGTGACTATCAATAAACTCGCTTACCTCAGGAACCCCTGGCTCTCCCATGCGCTCCAAGATAATTTCTGAATCTGCAATCTGCTTTGCCGCCTGAACAAAATAACGGCCATCAGCCCAGAGGTGGGCCTCCTTTTGAGTGATGATTGCAGTGCCTGCAGAGCCTGTAAAGCCTGTTATAAAGCTGCGGGCCTTGAAGTGCTCGCCCACATATTCTGAAGAATGAAAATCGTCTGTAGGAATGAGATACATATCTATCCCGCGCTCATTCATAAGCTCTCTAAGCTTGGCAATTTTCTCGTTAGTTGTCATTTTCTCAAATCTCCACGTTACATATTAGTTGCTTCTTCTTGAAGCATCCTTTTCTTTAGAATCCTTGTTTTTGGAATCTCTATTTGAATTCTTATCCTTGGAATCCCTATCCTTAGAACTCTTGTCCTTAGAATCTTCTTTATCATTTTTATCTGTGTTAGAATCATCGGACTTATCTGCGTTTGAAGCCTTGTACTCCTTGTCAGCCACAAGCTTGTCGTAGAAGAACTTGCCCTGCTCAGACAAATCATCATAGGTGAAATCAACCTTGGCATCACTGCCTGCACTAATCAATGCAGAGCCCTCATCCTTGTTTGAAAGGTTCCAGATGCAAGAAGAAAGGTTGTAAGCCCTAATGACATCATTCCACTTGGTTGCCTCCTCAGTATCTACGCTGCCATTTCCATCTGCTGCAACATAGCCATACTCAGAAATAAATACAGGCAGTCCTGCATCAAGTGCCTCTACAAGCTTGTCTCGCTCTACCGTCTTGTGGCTGGCTGCATAGAAATGATATGTGTACATTATATTTTCAAAGGCAAGTGGATCTGCTGCCACTGAAGCAAGGTCGCTTGACCAGCTTGGTGTACCCACAAGAATAATGGCATCCCTATCCACATTTCTAATTACAGGGATAACCTCGTTTGCATATGCCTTGATGTCTGCCCATGTGGTGTCACCGTTTGGCTCGTTGCAAATCTCGTAGATGACATTTTCGTTGTCCTGATATTTACGAACCATCTCACCAAAGAACTGAATAGCCTCGCTCTTGTATGTGTTTGGATTGTTGTCGTTTAGTGTGTGCCAATCTATGATGACATACATCTGGTTGTCTGTAGCGGCCTTGACTGCCTCGTCAATCTTGTCCTTTAAAACCTGCTGATTGTCCGTTCCGCTGACACAATATCCGTTGAAATCGCTGGTGTACATTGCAAGTCTGATAACGTTGATACCCCAGTTTTCTCTAAGTGACTTGATTGAATCAGCAGTGATAAACTCTGGGAACCAGCTAAGGCCGTGAGAACTAACACCAGTAAGCTGAGCTGGATTGCCCTTGGAATCCACAAGTGAAGAATCATAAACAGCAAGTGGGCCGTAATAGTCCAACTTAGATACTGTAGGTGCTGCCTCTTGCTCTGGCTTTGGATCCTCATCGGTAGTTTCAGGCTTTGCCTCCTCAACTCTAACCACCAGCTCATGTGGCTTCTCCGGCTCTTCCTGAACCTGCTCAGCCTCTTTTGCGCCAGTAGAAAGCTCCCATGGCAATGTAACTCCGCCCTTATAATAACTGATTGCAAACACACCACCAACGATGGCTGCTGCAAGAATTAATACTAAAATAACTGTTCTAAATTTCTGCTTTTTAGAAACCATATATAAACACCTCCAAGTCTAAGTTTTTGCGATTAAATAAGTGCTTTGACTCGCTCCCTCTTTTACATACCTAACAAAGATTATAGTACATTCCCAACCTTAAAAAAAGCATTGGTTTTAGTGTAATAACCGTTATAAATACGAGGAAATCATTTGGTTCTTGCATCTGCCCTTGCATTTTGTTATCATATATGATAACCTGATATCATAAAAATTGCATGAGGTGTTGCCATGAAGAATCGTTATTCAGATGGAGTTGTCACGCCCCAGGCTTTGCAGGCTAGACATTCCATCGCCAAGGAGCTTCGTGACACACGCCACTCCCTTAACATGACACAGTCAGCCCTTGCCGATATTTGCGGCACGCAAAAGTCCAACATCTCCCGTATGGAGAGCGGCAAGTACAATCCTTCACTAGATTTTTTGGTTAAGGTTGCAGAGTCATTGGGGAAAAAGATAGAAATTCATTTGAATTAGTAGTAGAAGTTTTAGATGTTTTAAGAGGTATTGTTATGAGAAGAAAACCTAAACTTTCCAAGAACGTAGGCAAGGATGTAGTCCTTTGCAAGACCACTAATCGCGTAGTTTCCAATCGCACTTCGGATTTGCTTCTAGAGCAGTCAGTTGCCTTCACCAAAAGCTGGCGTCGCATTCCATTCTTTAAACGCGGCTCTTACAACGGCGCTAACAAGATGTGCGTCATATCTATCAACCGTACTCAGTACTCTAGAGCCCGCAGGGTACTCTCACTCTTAGAGGAGAGGGACTACAACCGTTTGCAGTTGAATGTGATTTAGCTAGTTAAACTTTCTTTTTATATGTGTTCACAACAAAAAGCTCTTAGCATTTTTATGCTAAGAGCTTTTTGGATTATATATTATTTATTTTCTACCCATACATCTACCAAAACATGCATTGAGTGGATTACTCTTGAGTGGTTTTTTTATATTTCTCCAGAGTTTTCTTCGCCATGATTCTTTTTCCGTATCATTTCGCGCATTATTATCATATACTGCTTGACTTAAATTATTGTTTACAGTTGAGTTATTATTCTCTGTAGCTACAACTCTAAAATTACTTCCGCCCCCATCAATATTTTCTGTACAATGCTTAATCACATCATTATTAACGTTTTGTTCTCTATTAGAAGCT
This sequence comes from Pseudobutyrivibrio sp., assembly GCA_024697025.1. Taxonomy (GTDB): domain Bacteria; phylum Bacillota; class Clostridia; order Lachnospirales; family Lachnospiraceae; genus Pseudobutyrivibrio. The sequence goes on along the minus strand of JAILGH010000105.1, from coordinate 30,851 downwards.
GACGAATCTAATTTTCTTTTAGCTTTTACCTCTTGTATTTTTTCTTCAGTCGCTGCGACATCTTCGCTCTTTTCGTAATATCTACTTATTTCCTCTTCACTATCAATAGCAACCTCTTTTCCTTTTCGCTTTTGCTGATTTTGCAGCGTGTCTGTTGTTACCCCTTGCCATTCTGCATTCTCATACTTCCTATCATTTTGCCCCTCTTTTAGCAATTCAGCCTCTATTTCTTTGACTTCAATTTTATTTTCCTCATCATTAACAATTGATTCGATTTTTGAATAATCATTCAAAATTTTCAATGTTTCATTTAATTCCTTTTTAAATATATTCACATTATCGATTGTTAATTCCATTTCTTCCCCATCTAGTTTTCCATATTCCGCTAGATTTTCTCTCAAAATTTCTTTATGATCTTTATCTAATTTATCTATATCATCTTGACTTTCAATATAATTTATAAACTCTAGTACATCGTTTACATGATTTTTCCCTTCAACTAGTTCGTTAATTGTGATTCTGTTCATAGCATTATCTTCTGTATAACCACCAATCTTATAATTTACATCTTCATTTGAGTTGACCGAATTAATACTGCTATTATCACTCTGACTTCTTCTATTTCGTACGTCGTAATCAACAGTATTTTTCCCTTTCATTTGTCTTAAGTTATTATCTACCTCATCTAAATAAACAGGCATTTTATCCAACGTTTTTTTAAGTTCTTCACGCTCTTTTAAAAGTTTCGATTTTTTGCGTTCATCTATATTATTTTTTAAAGTGTTGTCGATTTCCCTCAATTTTCCATTATATTTTTTTTGAATTGCCAATATAGCATTTTTTATTTTCAACTGCTCTATTTCTCTCTCTCGCGCCTTAATCAATTGCAACCTTTCATCTTGTTGCATTATATATATATTTTGCAATTCAGCTTCTATTTCTTGGACTTCACTTTTGTTTTCCTCATCATTAACCATTGATTCGATTTTTGAATAATCATTCAAAATTTTCAATGTTTCATTTAATTCCTTTTTAAATATATTCACATTATCAATTGTCAATTCCATTTCTGTTCCATATTCAGCTAGAACCTCTCTTAAAATAATTTTTTCCTCTGGTTTTAAAACATCTATATCGCTTTGTTTTTCTAAATGATTAATGAAGTCTAATAATTCCATCACATCATTTTTTGCATTACTTAGTTCGTTAATTATATTTTGTCCATTTTGTTCACTCATTTCTTATACCTCCTACTTTAGATAAAATTTTTACTCAAATAATTAATATTTCTATTCCCCTTCATTAAACTTTTCACTAAAAATTAGGTTTCTTTTTTTCTCAATTCACTATTTAGTTCTTATTCCATGCTATTTATAATTCAAAAAAATTTCCCGTTTTTTTTCCAAAAACACAGAAAAAATATTTCCATAAGTATGGAAAAAGCCCCTAGCATTTTTATGCTAAGAGCTTTTTGGCTTATAATTATATTATTACATACCATTACTTCTTCCAAAAGTGCGGCGGTTTTCTATAAATGGGTTTTCGGATGGTGTCCGATTAGTTCCTGATAAACCCGCTCTATCATAGCTTCTTGACGCGATTGTACTTGAATTGCTATTACTAACATCTCGCACATTATTAGTAACAGGAACATTAGAAGGATTAGACGGATTAGAATTATATAGCCTTGCACTAGTCGTTCCATTTCCGCGTAATCGATTATTCCTAGTGCCTTTCGGAATTGAGTTTTCCCCACCATTTTTAACTGGTTTTAATGGGCCCGTAAGAGTCCCCATCTCATTTATTTGCAAACTTTTCAGAGTATTTACTCCAGAATAAATTGCATCTATTTTTTTTTCTACATAAGATTTAATATTTTCGCTTTGTAGAAAATCTTCGCTAGCCTCCTGACATTCTCGTAAATCCTCTATATTATTGTTTAATTCAGAATTACCAGATTCATCTATTAATCTACGATTATTTTTCACTAGGTTCAAAGCATAAGAAATTTTATCTTTGATGTTCATTTCGCTTGAAGAATCTACCTCATCGCTAATTGGTTTCTTACCCTTTCCTTTGTTAACATTATGAGTTTGCCCTTTATATTCGTTCTCAATACTAGATAAATCTCTGTTACAAGCTGTCAAATACTCTAATGTCTTATTAATATCTTTATTTATGAACTCTATTTTAGATAAAGCATCTTTCGCTTCTTGCCAACTAGATGTATCCTTTAATTTTTCATTATTTTTTTTATATTCATTAAGTAGCTCCGGTATGTTTGTGTTCAAATAATTTTTCATTTGTTCGAGAAATGTGAGCATTCTTTTTATTTTATCTATTTTATCTCCATATACGTTCGACTTCTCATAGTACGATTTAATACGTTTTAGCTTTTCTATAGAATCTACACAGAACTGCGATTTTTCTTCAAACATTCCTCTTAATTTCGTAAGATAGTTTCTATTTTTATCATATGCGCTTACAACTGGTTTTGTAGGTTTTATAATAGTCCCCATAGCATCTATCATTTTTTCAATATCATCATTATCTCTAGTATCTGCTTGCTCAACACTCTGATTTTGTCTATTTATGTTTAGTATTTTTTTTAATCCAAAATTAACTTCATCTACTAATTTGTTTGCATATTCTGTTAGTCCTTGTTCTTGAATACCACGCCCTGAGAACCCATTAAAATATCGTAATTCTTCTATCTTACCTTTTAATTCATCATCCCCCATTTCATTAATTAATTTAGAATATTTATCCACTTGATTCATAACGTCAGAAATTTTATTTTGAATTACCTGGGCCAGTTCTAGGCCGCTCAATTCTTTTGAAATCTCATTATGCTCCGCCCTGTTATTGTTCAGCGAATTGTTTCCTTGTATCTCGCCCTTTTTTCCATTTAAAGCACCTCTTCTACGTATTGTTGATGCCTTTCCCCCTACTTCTTCCCTATCTTCTCCTTGGCTTGTCCCCTGATTTGATAGCTCCTCTTTTTTTTGCTGATTATTATTAACCCTATTTATATCACGCCTTAATGGTTTTTCATCAAAACAGAACCAAAAATTTTCTTCCAGTTGATTAATATCATTTATTATTTGTATTGTCCGTTCAAATTTTTCGTTCTCAAAAGGCATTAAATCATTCAATTCATTTATTGCGTCATCAAATCTTTCTCTTGCGCCTAAAACTTCCCTTTCATAATTTTTTAGATTATCATAATCTAAAGAATTTTTTTCAACCTCTAAATCATCTTTATTCAAGATTTCTTGTGAATGAATATTATTATATTTCTCAACAATTACTTCTAGTACACGCGCATTTTCGAAATCGACCCTGTTTTTACCGTTGGTTTTTAAAAATTTAATATGTTCACCTATCTTATCTACTGCCATTATTGACACCTCCTATATTTACTATAAGTTTCCAGTTCATTTTCCAGTCTCTATCCTCGGTTATTTATAATTCAAAAAAATATTTCCCGTTTTCCCAAATACAGAAAACAATCTTGCCAAAAATAGAACAATCTTGCCAAAAACAAAATGGATGCCACCTGTACAATACAGGATAGCATCCATGTGTTCCGCCTAATTAATAAATATGTGTCCAGGATTCTGGGTAAATATCATTTTTAGGTCGGTTTTTATTATTATTTATGCTTTATTTATTCTTGAATTTTTTCGCTTCAAGGCTGGCGAATTGCTCATGTTCTGCACATTAAACATTTCTTCATGTGTGTCATACGATCCTATGCTACTATCTTTTTCATGAGAATAAGGTTGGTCTTGAGCAGGTAGTTTTCCCTTCTGTTTCGAATCATTAATCTTATCAATGAGTTTCACAGCTTTAGGTTGATTTTCTTCAACCGGTTGGCGAACATTCATAATATTATTGTATTCTTCCAAGCATTCATTATAGACTTTATTGATTGAAACCAATTTTTCTTGGCTCAAGTCACCTCTACGTGCACTAGTATCATAAATCAGTGTATTTAATGTTGTCGATATAGGAGATAATTTGTCAAATTTTATAGTATTATTTATATCTTTAGGATCAATTTTGTACCATCTATAGTCTACAATAAATTGATCAACCTTAGCAGCCAGTTCCTTAATATCATTATTTAAATCGGATTGATTAATCTTGTTGTTTTCGGGGTTATAATACAAGTATTCAGTTCTACTAATACCCTTCTTATATGATTCAAATAACTTATTACATATATCATAGTATTTATTTTCATCACCACCAAATTTACCATAATTAGCTATAATGTTATTTAAAGACTTGTGACACCTATTCATCTTATCGACATAAAATTTACGCATATCATCTTCCGGAATATTTGCGTATGTGTCTACCGTTTTCCTAATCTCCTCAGATAATCCTATTAATTTTTTCTTTTCATTTATCTTTTCATTTATCTTTTCATTTATCTTTTTTAGATTAGATATTTGATCTTCAAAAAAATTCTTTGTAGAAGTATTGATATGTAAATCGCTATCAAATATATTATTACCAGTTGCTATTGCATTTTTTAAATCCGCTTTTTCCTCATTATTTAGCGCCACATTAATTTCTTTTAATTTTTCTTCTGCATCAAGTATGGCAGCTTTATATCTACCCATACAATCCTTAAATTCTTCACATTCCTTTATTGTATTCTTTCCTCGCTCTTTATTGTGCTTGTACTCCTTCCTCTTCTTAGGAATAAAGTATCTTCCCCAATTATTTTTAGCCGCCGCAAGCTCTTTATTTTGATTTTCAATTAGGCCATCTAAATATTGTATTATTGATTCTATCTTTTCACTCAGCTGTCTTTCTGCCATTTTGGTTCTCCTTCTTTAAAAAAGTTTATATGTTCATATTTTTGTTCTAAGTTTCGCTCTATTATTAATTCAAAAAAATTTTTCATTTTTTTCCATATGTTTTTTTCTTCAAAATGGAAAAAAACAATAATTTTTTTTGAACTATAGATAACAAACAATGAATATTTGAAAGGAGAAAAAAATGTCAGAAAATAAACTAGTAAAGGCTAAAGATGCCTATATTGACTACATATTAAGGGTGGATAAAAAAGTTGAATGGAATAAAGATGGTCGCCCACTTTTTGCTGTAGAAAATAATGACAAAACCTATTATATCCCACTGTCTTCTCAATTTGCCGAAAACGAAGCTGAGGGAATTGGATGTTTGCTCATCCGAGACAAAGAAAATAATCCCATTGGAAGATTACTGATAAAAAATGCCGTTCTTATTCCTGAGACTGAGCTCGAGGAATATCAAACTAATGATTCTACTGTCAAAACCGAACTAGATTGGCTTGAAAAGAATAAAGCTACGATATTAGATAATTTAAAAGCAACTATGCGATGGAAATCAACTCATTATGACTTGAGTCCTGAAGATGAGAGTAGCGTAAGAAATTGTGTTGACTTTATCAAGAATGAAGGTGCCCTACATGTATATAACTTAAGAGGGAAAATCCCACCTAAGGACACTAATATAGATGATTACATTTTATCATTGTTTTCCACTAAAAAAGTAAATCAATCCCACGAATCCGCACTAAATAATAATGTACTACATAATTTTGCTAACATGTATACACTTTTGCTAAATACTACCGACGAAAAAGACACACAAGAAATAACAGAAGCAGTGCAGGAAAAACCTCATGAAGAAAAACAACTAACTGTACAAAAACCAACGCAAGAAACAACACAACGGCAACCACAAAACAAAAAAAACAGCTCCCCAAAAGAAAAACCTCAGACACCAAAAAAAGATAAGGCAGAGGTATTAACAGATAAACTAAATCAAGCAAATGAAGCCGTCCGAAATACTCATAATGCAATTTGTGAGAATATTGTTTCTTTGCGCAACCATATGTTGTTTGAGGAAGCAGTTTCAGTACTTCATACACTAAACTTTAATTCCTTAAATATGTCTATGATTATATCTTCAGCTATCAACGATAATAAAATAACGCTCAAAGACGCTAACAAAAAATTAAATGAATATAATTGTATCAAAAAAATAGATTTTTGTAACAATCAAATTAAAAAAATAATTAATGCTTCGAAGCAGAGCTATAATACCTCTCAAAATAATGATAAATATGAAGCAGATGAGCTTATTAACAATATTTTTAATAGGCTGAACTCTAAGACTCTAGCGTGCATGGACAAATCTAATTCATATTATAATATGCTTGGAGATTCATGCGTATATAGAGTTTTTACGGGAACGCACGAAATAATTGACGAATTAAAGAAATCATTATATAAAGTAGACCGCTCAACGGATTTAAATACGCTTAAACTAACTTTGCTCAAATTAAATATTTTCAAGAGTTTAACTACGGACGTACGCGAATCATTTATACGAAGCGACATAACTCTTGAAGCTTTTAAAGAATCAATCGATTTATTGAAAAAATATGAAAAAGATTTACAAACTTTTAATTCAAAAGCAAATCATAGTGAAGCTGCAAACAAGATCAGAGAAAAAATAAAGGATACTCATAAAATGGCAGAAAAAGGTATAAAGAGATTTATAAATGTATTTTGCAATAGAATTAATAATGGGAATGAATATTATTCAAATTTTTTCCCAAAACTTTCTTTCCATCAAGCTTATTTGACTGATTTACAAAATCAATTGAGTAATGTACAAAAATCATTCGATGGATATAGCGCTTATTTGAGTATAGCATCTAGTACGTTTTGCCCGCCTATCGTTAAAAATACCGACGATAAACCAACCGATGTGCCAAGTGCCACACGTCCAGTTTACAATAACGTAGCTGGTTCAGTACCTCCAGGAACTATTCCTAAAGCTACCACTAGCAAAAATAATACAGATATTAAAAAAATAACCCCCAAAAAGGGCAACGTCAAGGTGGCTAAGCCTAAATAAATAGATACACCAAAAGTCCTCGCAGCACCAAAACTGCGAGGACTTCCCTTTTATATATTCACTTTAAAATTTCAAAACTTACACTCTTCATTATCTTCTGAAAAGCTTCGCAATCCCTTTCAGGATAAACCTAATCAACGCAAAGATTGCAAACATCAGCATAAATCCCCAGACGCCAAAGACAATATCGTTGAAGTCCATGACACCGGTGTGGGTGATTTTCTGGCCAATTTCAATTGCAAAGGTCATAAGTACAATCAACGTAAATACGTATATCCAGCTGATTGTAAGTACAGCACCATGGTTTGCCAAAAACTTAAAAATTGGGTGTATAACAAAAATCATAGCCATGCCGACGCAACCAATCACAAGGAAATGGAGTTGCTTATCTGTGAAGTTTGCTTCATAAGCATCATTAAGTGTCAGTAAATCATTATGTACTTTTGTAATATAATCAACAATTTGATATAAAAGTGTGTTCATAAAATCAACCTCCTGTGGTAAAATCTTGCTTAGTAATATATTAATCCAAATACGGGAGGATTTACAAAAAATGGGTAACGTAATAGTAGCACAATCTGGTGGCCCTACCGTGGCTATCAATGCCAGCCTCGCTGGTGTTATCGAGGGCACATTAGGCTCTCGTTATGACAAAATCTATGGTTCTATCAACGGTATTCTTGGTATTCGCGATGATAACATCATTGACTTATCTGCCATTGTCAGCAGCGATCCACATTTCTTAAAGCGTCTCAAAACTACTCCCGCAATGTATCTTGGTTCTTGTCGCTTTAAGCTACCTGCACCTGATTCAAATGATAACATTTATAATACATTATTTGAACAATTTGACAAATACCAAATCGAGGCTTTCTTCTATATCGGAGGAAACGACTCAATGGATACTGTGGACAAGCTTTCTACTTATGCGGCATCTATCGGCTCTGATATCAGGTTCGTAGGTGTTCCAAAGACTGTAGACAACGACTTGTGCATTACCGACCACACACCTGGTTTTGGTTCTGCAGCCAAGTACATTGCTACATCAACAATGGAAGTTATATTTGATGCACAGATTTACAACAATCCTAGTGTTACCATAATCGAGGTTATGGGTCGTGACGCTGGATGGCTCACCGCCGCTACTTCTCTTGCTAAGACGGAGTGCTGCGATGGACCAGATCTCATCTATCTTCCAGAGGTTGCTTTTGACAAGGAGCAGTTCATCAATGACTTAAGCAATCTTCTCAAGGTAAAGAACAACATTGTTGTAGCAGTTTCTGAGGGTATCAGGGATAAAAATGGGGAATACATCTCTGCTGCCACCGGCAATCTTGACAACTTTGGACACGCACAGCTTTCTGGTGCAGGCAAGACTTTGGAGTATCTTGTTAAGGATAAGCTCGGCGTCAAGGTTCGTTCAATCGAGGTTAATGTTTTACAGCGTGCAGCTGCTCACATGTCTTCTCTTACTGACATCAACGAGTCTGAGGAAATCGGCAAAAAGGCTGTAAACATCGCTGAGGAAGGTGTTACTGGCGCAATGGTTACAATGCAGCGCATCAGCAACGCACCTTACGAGATTAAGTATGACTATGCCAAGATTCATGACATTGCCAACGAGGCAAAGGAGGTTCCACAGAGCTGGATTAATCCTGAGCACAACGGTGTCACAAGCGACATGGTAATGTACTTAAAGCCACTTGTAATAGGTCTCCCAGACGTTGAGTACAAGGATGGCTTGCCAGTATACGTTAGCCGCTAACATTATACTTGCTACAATTTAATAATGTATTTACATGTCCTCTCCTTTATGGTAGATTGTTAATCGATTCTACGTGAAGGAGAGTGTTTTTATGAAAAAGAAGTTTGCAGTATTATTCGCATTAATGGTTATTGTTTCCGCATTGTTTGTAGGCTGCACCCGTGATATTTCAGGAAAATATAACGTTCTTACATCATTTGGCGCTGTCAGCTCAGAGGATGAACGAGCTGAGCTTTCCAATGAAGGCTACGATTTCCTTTCAGGTACAGAGGTGGAGTTTAATCTGGAGCTAACGAAAGATGGCTCCTACAAGATAGAGTTGAATCCAGAAACAACCAAGGCTTCAATCGCAGAGCTTATGGATGTTAACATCGATAAATCCTATGAATCCTACGTCGGCGGAGATCCTGAGTCCTTTGCCAAGTTTTACGGATTAGAATCCACAGCTGATGTGGAGAAGCTTTTCCAGGAGTCCTATGAAGAGTCAAAGGAATCAATTATAGAGGCCTTTGTAGCACAGCTTGAAACTATAGAGGGTACCGGCACATATGCCGTTGACGGAAGAAACATTACTGTCACCCCTTCCAATGATGAAAGCCTGGGCTTTAAGGGCGGTGAAGTCCTTGACCAGACTCATATTTCTTTTGAATTAAGCAAGAGTGACAATACAGTTTCTTCATTAATATTTGAACTTAAAGAAAAAACAAGACCAGGGAAATAATCCCTGGTCTTTTCTTAATATTCTAAACCATCACTTTGATTGATTTGAAGCATCATTTTCTTGTTCTGTAATCATTTCTGAGAAGGTACCCATATATACGCTTCCCTTTCCAAGCAAGAAGCCCAAATCATCCATAAAGGCTTTGGTCTTAGGATCTTCCTCAAATCCCCTCTTCTTTAGCTCGGCATAAAACTCCTCACCAAGCTTTGACTCGATGACAAGGTCCTCATCCTCAAGGACATCTCCAAAGCTTCTGTTCTTGACGTATTCTCCACGGAAGCGCTTGTACTCTGCTGCCTCAACGCCGTCGTATTTCATGCGGTCAGTCTCTATGATACGAATGCACTCAAGCATATCCTCCGCATCGTTTAAGGCATTGTGGGCCACATATCCGCCAAGACCGCAGATAGTCTTTAAATCTGCAAGAGAAAGATTGGCATCTATTCCCCCCGTCACATCAAGGCTTACCTCCTTTTGAATGTTCTCAAAGGTGCTGATAAACTTTGCAACGCTTCTCTTTAAAGGCTTCTCGAGATTTCTCGCCTCGAAGTCACGTTGAAAACTATTTTTATCGCCGCCCCAAACGCAGATTTTACCAACCTGCCATTTCTTGATACGGGCAATAAGCTCTGTCATGACCTCCTCATAGGTAGGGGCAAACTCCAACTCCTCGTTGGTAAGACCCGTAAGCTCCACAATCAAAGGCGGAAGCTTGTGCCCTCTGGTAAGCTGAACTGTAGAGTAGAATCTATCCAACTCCTGGTGCTCTGGGTTAGTAATTACCACTCCAACCGAGATGACATCCTCGATAGAGCTCTTTTTATACCGGGTGCTCAAATATTCTGCATCCAAAAAAGCCTGATTCTTTCCCTTGAATCCGGCTGGTGCTGTCTGACTAGGTCCTTTTTTCTTAGTGGTCTGTTTAGTAGTCGTGCTCACTTATTATCTCCATTTTCTTATCGTCTCTAACATTCTAACACAAACTCTTGATAAAAATATATCCAAAAGCATGATAATTTGACACTCCTTTAAAACTATTCTATCCTCATTATATAGTGAGAATAATGGAGGATAAAATTATGAAAAAAAGATTCATACCAATGTTGGCAGTTTCAATTTTTGCGATTTCACTTTTAGGTTGTACTGACAAACAGGAACCAGCTTCACCAGACGTTGAAGTAATAGGAAGTGATGTTACAGATGAAGAATTGGAAGATGCTGACGAGACAACAATTTCCCAAGACAACTCTGGTGCGGACACAGAGGAGACTTCTGCAGCTGATTCTAGTAGTTCAAGTGAGTATTCTGAACCATCCGGCAAAGAAATAACCGTGGATGCAAGTACTCGCAAGAAAATGAACGTATTCTTGAGCAATTTTTCTGAAGCAGGCCTAACTGAATATGATAAGGATAATCGGGATTTACACGCCATATTATGGTGGGCCCATACCTGGTCTAACATCAACAAAAATGAATTTTTGGAATACCACCAACTGAAGGACAAAAAGTACGAATTCTTTGAAACAAGAATCAGTCTTGATAATCTAAACTTTATCACTGATAAATATCTTGGCTTTACATTCAAGGATGAGGACCTAAAGGGAGTAAAGACCGAGAACGGAGAGCTTCGCAGCTTCTTTTATGAGGATGGATACCTTTATCTACCTGGCGGTGACGGAGAAGCTTATACAGGTTTTTCACTTATTTCTAAAGTGGAGGATTTAGGTGATGACAGGCTCAAACTTTATTATAATAGCTACTCTCTTGATTTGGATGCATATCTATCAGGCAAGGAAATTGACTACAGTCTGACACAGGAGGAGGCTTCTAAAGACTCAGATTATGAGAAGAACGAGGCCGGATATGCGGTAGTCCGTGTGGAGGATTCTACATATAAGCTTGAGCACCTTGAGTAATGGCTATCGGAGAATCAACTTTTACTATCACTGTTAATGCACAGTTTAAGTCCAGTAATTTTTTAACTGGCACAAGGAGGATAATGATGAAAAGAAAATTTTTACAGACAATAACACTTACACTTGCTATGTCACTACTTTCTGCTTGCGGAACCAACCAAATCCCAGAGGATGAACAACCCTCTGCCGAAATTGAAACACCACAGGATGATACCGTAGAAACCCCTGACTCTGAGGATGATTCTGATTTACAGTCTCAAGAGGGAGACTTCTTTACTATGGAATTAACTACGGACAAGGTTGAGAAAGCAGATATAGATAAGGATGGCCAGGATGATGAACTCTCACTTGTGTTAAATGAAAAGGACACAAGCTCCTATGGTTATGATGTTTACGATGTAAAAATCAACGACCAGACATCAAGCCTATTTACAGAGGATGATTTTATAACCTTTATGACCATGGATGTCACCTATTATTTTGCTCATAAAGCGGACAGCAACTATGTTTTCGTATCAATAGAAGGTGATGCAGGCAAGCGTTCAACTTCTGTATTTAAGGTGGAGGACTCCTCACTTGAAAAGGTACAGGAATTTTCCGGTGAGCTTGTACACGAAATCACTGACGGATATTTATATTTGAAAAAAGAGGTAGAATGCTTTGAAACTTTAGAGGTTGCTGATGCTTATTATTTTACCGGCGATGAAAGCTCTGATTTTGAGCCAGAAGCTGGAATGAATAAGGCTCAGACTATTATTGATGCAAAGCCTTTCACTTTAAAGGCTGACACCAAACTAAGTATGGATGAGTCTGGCGAAGAGCCAAAGCAGCTTAAAGCAGGTGACAAAATATATCCAAGCTACTATGACGAAAACGGCTGGATTGGATTTGAAGATAAAGACGGTAATTCCGTTGGTTGCTTAGATGTTAATAGCGAAGATGCGAAGGATTTGTTTGAATAAATAAATTGATTACCGAATGTTCTTATAGAAATACACAATAATAATGTATTTAAATGAATACATTGTTAAAAATCTATCAAGTCTGTGGTATATTATCTTTGAGCCAGCGTTAGGTGTACCTAACCAACCCCAATTGGCTTGTGTATTATTTATTTTTTTAATAAGAAGGGACGGTAATATAATGGCAAATCACGATTTCGCACAGTGGGATGGATTTGAAGGTCGTGTTTGGAAAGACAACATCGACGTTCGCGATTTCATCCAAAAGAATTACACTCCATACGATGGAGACGAGTCATTCTTAGCAGACCCTACAGAGGCTACTAACACTCTTTGGGGCAAGCTTCAGGAGCTTCAGGCAGCTGAGCGTGCTAAAGGTGGCGTACTTGATATGGAGACAGAAATTGTTTCTTCACTTACATCTTATGGACCAGGCTACATCGCTGAGGAGACAAAGGATTTAGAGCAGATTGTTGGTCTTCAGACAGACAAGCCTCTTAAGAGAGCTTTCATGCCATTCGGTGGTATCACAATGGCTGAGCAGTCATGCAAGATGTATGGCTATGAGCCAAGCGAGAAGCTTCATGAGATTTTTACTAAATATCACAAGACACACAACCAGGGCGTATTCGACATCTACACACCAGAGATGAAGAAGGCTCGTCACAACAAGATTCTTACAGGTCTTCCTGATACATACGGTCGTGGACGTATCGTAGGTGACTACCGTCGTGTAGCTCTTTACGGTATCGACTACCTCATCGAAAAGAAGCAGGCAGATTTCGCAGCAACAGCTCGTCAGGGTATGCGTCGCTACGACTTCCAGCTTCGTGAGGAAATCACAGACCAGATTAATGCTCTTAAAGGCATGAAGGAAATGGCTGCTATTTACGGCATCGACATTTCTAAGCCAGCTGGAACAGCTAAAGAGGCTGCACAGTGGTTATACTTCGGATATCTTGCAGCTATCAAGACTCAAAATGGTGCTGCTATGTCTGTAGGTCGTGTATCTACATTCCTTGATATCTACTTTACACGTGACCTTGCAAAGGGAATCATCACAGAGGCAGAGGCACAGGAAATCATAGACCACTTCACTATGAAGTGCCGTATGGTTAAGTTTGCTCGTATCGAGTCTTACAACCAGCTCTTCTCTGGTGACCCAGTTTGGGCAACACTTGAAGTTGGTGGTATCGGTCTTGATGGTCGTCACCAAGTTACAAAGACTTGCTACAGATTCCTTCACACACTTGAAAACATGGGTCCTTCACCAGAGCCAAACCTTACAGTTATGTATTCAAGCCGTCTTCCTGAGAACTTCAAGAAGTACGCTTCAAAGATTTCTGTTACTACATCTTCTATCCAGTACGAGAACGATGATGTAATGCGTGTTACATGGGGCGATGATTACTCAATCTGCTGCTGTGTATCTGCTACAGAGACAGGTAAGGAGCTTCAGTTCTTCGGTGCTAGAGCAAACCTTGCTAAGTGCTTACTTTACGCTATCAACGGTGGTGTTGATGAGAAGTCAGGCGACCAGGTGGGTCCTGAGTACAAGGCTATCACAGCTGAGTACCTTGACTACGATGAGGTTATGCAGAAGTTCGACCAGATGATGGATTGGCTTGCACACCTCTATGTTGGTACTCTTAACATGATTCACTACATGCACGACAAGTACTACTATGAGGCATGCCAGATGGCTCTTATCGATACACATGTACGCCGTTCATTTGCTACAGGTATCGCTGGATTCTCACACTGTGTAGATTCACTTTCAGCTATCAAGTATGCAAAGGTTAAGGCTATTAGAGATGAGAACGGAATCACAAAGGATTTCGAAATCGAAGGTGACTTCCCTCGTTACGGTAACGATGATGACAGAGCTGATGAAATCGCAATCTGGCTTCTTCGTACATTTATGGAAAAACTTCGTCACATCCATACATACAGAGATTCAGAGCCTACAACATCAATCCTTACAATTACTTCTAACGTAGTTTATGGTAAGGCTACTGGTGCTCTTCCAGATGGACGTCCAGCTGGTGAGCCACTTTCACCAGGTGCTAACCCATCATACGGTGCTGAGGTTAACGGTCTTATCGCTTCCCTCAACTCTGTTGCTAAGCTTCCTTATGAAGAGGCTCTTGATGGTATTTCAAATACACAGACAATCAACCCAGGTGCTCTTGGACACACTGATGAAGAGCGTACTAACAACCTTGTTAACGTTCTTGATGGTTACTTCGATCAGGGTGCTCATCACCTTAACGTAAACGTATTTGGTAAAGAAAAGCTTATCGATGCTATGGAGCATCCAGAGAAGCCTGAGTACGCTAACTTTACAATCCGTGTATCTGGCTACGCAGTTAAGTTCATCGACTTAACTAAGGAGCAGCAGATGGATGTAATTTCTCGTACTTGCCACGAGGCTCTTTAAGATTTTTTAGGTAACAAGTAACCTACAGCCAAGAAATATATCCACTGCTTAGCAGACACGCTTTCGCTCTGGCCGCGCTCGTTGCCCTACATAGGCAGTCATATAAATATGTCTGCCAAGTAGGGACGGCGCTCTAAGGTCTGCTAATGCAGTTAGATATATCTCTTGGCTTTATTCTTTCTATACCCCTCCAAGGATTTATATGGTATGGTTCTAGATAAAAATCATAGTTCTAAGGGATTAAAGAGCTTAGTTGAAAGAACTAAAATATCCCTCCATCTGGCTGCTAGGGGGAATATAGCATTGTATTTATGAGGTAATTTATGAGTGATGTAATCGGATATGTAAATAAATTAGAAAGCTTCGGGGCTGTGGATGGGCCTGGAGTTAGATACTTGATTTTCTTAAATGGATGCAAGATGAGATGTGCATTCTGTCACAATCCTGATACCTGGGCTGAAGGCTGCGGTGAGGAATATACTGCAGATGAGCTTTTGAAAAAGGCTCTTAGATTCAAGCCTTATTGGAAGAATGAAGGTGGCATTACCGTCAGCGGCGGTGAACCTTTGCTTCAGATTGATTTTGTTTTGGATTTATTTAAGAAGGCCAAGGCCATGGGCATCAACACCTGCATTGATACTGCCGGCCAACCATTTACTCATGAAGAGCCATTCTACAGCAAGTGGAAAGAGCTTATGAGCCTCACAGACACTGTACTTTTTGACATTAAAAATATCGACCCACAGGCTCACAAAGAGCTCACGGGTGTCGACAATGAAAACATTCTTCAGATGGCACGTGAAATGTCTGATATGGGTGTAAAAATGTGGATTCGCCACGTACTTGTACCCGGCGGAAGCGACAATGACGAGTACCTAAAGCGTACTCGTGAATTTATCGACTCTCTCAAGACTGTTGAGCGTGTTGAAGTGTTGCCATATCACACTTTAGGCATTGCAAAGTACAAGGATATGGGCATCCCTTACCGCCTTGATGGAGTAGAATCTCCTACGGCGGAGCGCATAGCAAATGCCAAGAAAATCTTAGGAGCTGAGTAGCTTTTTATTTTTCTTGTCCAATCCCATTATCTCTTTAGAATCAATATCCGAATATGCCACTCGTATTTCTTCGATTTGGTTAAAACATATTACAAAGGCGTCTACTACTGCCGGTGAAAAATGCTTGCCACGCTGATTTAAAATCTCGCCAAGGGCAATCACCGGCGTCCATGCCGCCTTATAAGAACGCACGCTTGTAAGAGCGTCATACACATCTGTGACAGACACAATCTGAGCGTAGATTGATATTTCATTTCCTTTTAGACCGGCAGGGTAGCCCTTGCCATCCCATCTCTCATGGTGCTGCAGAGCAATCACTCTTGCCATATCAATAATATCCCCTTCTGAATTTGCTAGTAACTCCCAACCATACTTGGTGTGCATTTTTATTTCTTCAAACTCTTCAGGTGTAAGTCGTCCTGGTTTTTCCAAAACTTCTTTTCTAATCATCAGCTTTCCAAGGTCATGCATCATAGCAGAAATGCGAATGGTTGCAACCTCATATTTGGACAAATTAAGTGTTTCTGCCACTATCCTACTATACTCCGCAACTCTTCTGACATGCTGACCAGTCTCGCCAGATTTGGCCTCAGAAATCTCAGCCAAAGAGGCGATTATATCCTCTTGGCTACTTTGCAGCTTTTTAAAGTAGCTGTCCTTTTCTTCCTCTTCCTTGGCTGCTGCAATATTTATTTTTAGATAGCCAACTGCAAATCCTGTATTAATAAGAGCCATTACATCAAGCCAGAATATATTTTTCATATCTACAGAATTGGTTGCCAGCTCCGGGAAAATATAAAAGGCACCATACAACAAATCAAGCACCAAAAACAGGCCAACTAAATATATGTATATTCTCTTCCAATCTATTGGAGAATTATTGAAAAAGTATGGCAGATACTTTCGCTGTGCCAAATAAAAAATAAACTGCACTACCAGCATAATTACTAGATAACTAACTGGATCGACCGCAAGTACCAAGCACAGTCTCTCGATACATACGAACTCCAAATATAAGGTGGCTCCAAGATAATTTTTCATGTCGTTAACATAGGTGTAGAAAACACTACCTAAAAAGACCATGAGTCCATCGCCAAAAATATTTATAAAAATAAATAAAAAACTATATTCATCTTTTAAATTAGTATTTTCAAGGATAAAACTATAGAACCTATGAGTATAGAACTCTCCTACGATTGAAAGAAATGCACTAGACACCAAAAATAGGCCTACGAAACGCACAAATTTATACTTCTGCTTGTCAGAAAAAGCAGACTTTAAAATAATATTAAATAGGGCAAACCAGCCCCCAGCCAGAAGCTTTGGCCAACAATCGGCCATGTAACCTAATAATTCCACAATCATACCCCGTCTAATAATATAAGTCTAATAATACATATTAGTTCCATTATTGAATTCTATTCTACCATTTTTAAGGATTGTTGTGATTAAATTTTTGACATTTTACAGGTCAGTATTTGACATTTTTTATCTATAAAGGAAAGACTATATAAAATACAAGCATAATCCCTAGGAACACAAGATTCATCACCGTAAACACCCCGATGTATTTCTTCTTATCGGCCCCATCAATGTATCCGTACTGCTTAAATGAAATTAGGCTTGCCATTGATGCAATAAGGGTTCCTAGACCGCCCAAATTAGTTCCGATAATGAGGTTTGAAATATTTTTGGTAAATCCAGAGCAAAGAATAGCGGCAGGTACATTGCTAATAAACTGGCTTAGGATGATTGAAACAATGACTTCGTTTACTGATAGAAGCTGTCCAATGGAGTCGCTTAATGCTGGTATTCGCTTAATATTTCCTATGAAGATAAACAAAAATATAAAGGTAAGTAACAGGCAATAATCTGGCGTTCTCAGGACTCTCCTATCAAAAGCCAATACAAGCACTAGCACGATTATAAGTCCTATTCTGTAATCCAACATATGAGCAACAACAAGAATTGATACCAAAAATGTAAAAAGATACATTGCTATCATCAGCTTGTCCTTCTTGCTTCTCTCATACACATTCTTTTCTGATAGAGTAACTGGTGCCTTTTTTACAAAGAAAATGCCACAAAGCAAAATCATCACAAGGGATAACAGACTATATGGAAGCATCAACTTAATAAACTCTCCAAGGCTCATTCCTGCAAGAGAATAAAGATAAAGATTCTGCGGATTTCCCAGAGGCGTCAGCATGCTGCCTAGATTTGCTGCAATGGTCTCTAGCACAATAACTCTGATAAACAAATCCTTCCGGCCTGATATGGATAGAGTTACGATAGAAAATGGCACGAAAGTAAGGAGTGCCACATCATTTGTAATGAACATACTTGAAAAGAAGCATAGCCCCAATAACACCAAGACCACGCCTCTAATAGAACTCATTTTGGAAACCAAAAGCTCACCAATTTGTCTAAAGACTGATAGCCTCTGCAAGCCAGCCATCGTAATCATCAACGCCAGCAATATGCTTAAGGTTCTAAAATCAATATACCCCAAATAGCTTTTGTCCGGTGGTACAAAAAAGCTTGAAATAACCGCCAAGACAAAAGCTACACATAAAACGATTTCGTTATTTATAAATCTTTTAACAGCATTTATCATCTCTCTATCCCCATTTTTAATAATGTATTTCTGCATAAATCATTATAAAAAATGGGAATCAAAAGTCAATTGGAATAATTCCAATACTAGATGAGAGCTGCTACACACTTCTCAACTTCCTTCATGTTTGTTGTAGGCTCGATACGTGCAACAACGTTACCCTCACGATCTACCACAAACTTTGTGAAGTTCCACTTGATTTCTGCGTTATTCTTATAATCCTTATCAATCTTCTTGAGCATCACACCCATAGCTAGAGCTGCTGGGCCTTTGCCAAAGCCTTCAAATCCCTTCTGTGACTTGAGGTACTTGAAAAGCTCGATTGCATTCTCACCATTTACATCAGACTTCTTCATCTGCTCAAACTGTGTGTTGTAGTGAAGCTGGCAAAACTCGTGAATCTCCTCTGCATCGCCTGGTGTCTGACCTGCGAACTGGTTGCAAGGTACATCAATAATCTCCAAGCCCTGATTATGATACTTCTCGTAGATTGCTTCAAGGTCCTTGTACTGTGGTGTGAAGCCACAGCCTGTTGCTGTGTTTACTACAAGAACTACCTTGCCCTTTAAATCTGCCATAGAAAGCTGCTCACCATTAGTCTTTTCTACTGATAAATCATAAAATCCCATTTCTTTTCCTCCTTAAGAAAATAAACCAAAAATTTAACATTAGATTGTGCGCAATTAATTTTATAATTAGATTGTACGCAATTGAATTTGATTTGTCAACAGAAAATTTGTGAACTTTTTCTTGGACATATTATTAAGAATCCATTAACAATTAATTTTTCCCTTCAAAAAATAGGGTTCAGTCTGTTAAACTATTTATGGAGTTTTTATAATGCAAAATTTGGAGGTACACTATTTTGAAGTTTTATACTAGAAAAAAGAGATTAATTAAGTGCACAATCACACTTTTTACTGCAGCATTAATTTCATTTGGCCCATTATCTACCGCCATTGAAGCTAAAGCTGCAGCGATTTATACTGTTACACCTGAATCTGGCGTGCTTCTTGCAGGCGATGGCGCCGAAGTTTTCTCTGACGCAGACCCTGCTACATATATCAGTACACTTCCTGTAAACACACCTGTAGAGGTAACCGGAAGAACTAACAACAACTTCTGGCAAGTAACTATTGATGGTCAGACTAGATACATTTCTCAACAAGCTTTATCAACTATTCCAAACTCAACAGCCTACAGACTTACATCCTTTGATGCGGCTGGAGCTTTGGTTGTAAACCCTACCACTGGCAAGATTATCTATGCTCAGGGTGCCGATGCAAAGCTTGAGCCAGCCAGCACAACTAAGATTATGACAGCCTTACTAGTTGTTGAGGCAATCGAAAGTGGTCAGATAACATTAGATACTCCTGTAGCTGTGTCTGAAACAGCCCTCGCTACTATCCCATCAGATGCAAGTCATTTGGAGCAGAGACTCCAGGTAGGTGAAGTGTTAAATGTTGAGCAGCTCATGTCTGCCATGATGGTTAGCTCAGATTGTGCAGCATGCAACGTGCTTGCAGAGGCAGTTGCTGGCAGCGTTTCAAACTTTGTAAATCTCATGAATCAAAAAGCAGCTCAACTTGGATGTGTAAAGACCAATTTCACTAACCCATCGGGCTACCCAGATGAAAATATGTACACAAACGCAGCTAGCCTTTACGTGATTACAGCAAATGCTATGCAGCATCCTTTGTTTAACCAGTTTTTCGGATTGACTGAGGGCTCAATACCTGCAACAAACCTTTGCCCTGTTACACGTACATTTAAAAATACCGACAGCCTTTTGGATCCTGCTACACCATATTACAATCCATCTGTAATTGGCGGCAAGACCGGCACAGCCAACCGCGC
Source organism: Pseudobutyrivibrio sp. (assembly GCA_024697025.1). GTDB lineage: Bacteria > Bacillota > Clostridia > Lachnospirales > Lachnospiraceae > Pseudobutyrivibrio. The sequence continues at coordinate 10,588 of JAILGH010000105.1, read as the reverse complement.
CGGCCAATGCCTGGTTGCAGTAGCAGCCAAGGAAGGCAAGACAGTTGTATCTGTCATCCTCGGCGCCCGCAACCGCACCATGTTTGATGGCTCGAAGGTCTCAATGCGTTACTACGAGACCAATCGATTGCTTGATCTTGGGTTTGCAAATTATTATTTGTTTGATTTGTAATTGTTTCTGTTACATTACTATTTTGGCCATACGACACGTTATTAGAAATATTATTAAGCTCTAGGTTATTGGTATATGCTGGTAAAGGAATAATCTCTATTGTTCGCTCATTTTCACCAGGATATTCTGTGTACGTTACCAGAGGTTCATCCTCAATATACGTATTCCTTTCTTCAATTCCATGGTATAAATCAAAATATTCGTTCATTTGTTTCGCCAGAATTGAATTTATTTGTGAAAGAACATTGCTCTCGTATCCACTCAATTTACGAGCCAAACCATCTAGTTGGGCGCGTACTACACCTATTCTTTTATATTTACGTTCAAGGCTTCGTCGATCCAAATTGTCATTAAAACTATCTCCCTTTATTAATCGTAAATCTCTATATTGCAGATAATTTCTGGCAAAACATAGTGCCATGTAATCGATTTGCTTATTTATATTAAAAATATTATATGTTCTATTCTTTTTGATAATTAATGGTAGCGCTTGCAAATTTCTCTTTATTAGAAATCTCTCATCTAGAATTGTCTTTTTGTCATTTAATTCTTTAATTCCTTCTTTTATTCTATCAAGACCGTTGTTTACTTCATCAATATGGTTATCCAATTTAAAGTTAACGGCCTCGTTCCTTTTGTTATCTGTATCATATATTTCCTCTGGGAAAAGCATTCTCATCGCCTGATCATCCAACAGATTTATAAAATGAAGATTATTAACAACTATGCTTATATTTCCTAGTTCCTGTAATTTATCCCTATAATTATTTGCCAAATCATTCATATCCTTTTGTAATGCATCCTCTTCATCAAGAGCTCCCATTTCCACATTTCTAATCACTTCATTACTACAATTAACGCAATCTTTACTTACCTTTGCCACTTCCTTTGCTAAAGAATTAATCCACGTTAAATAACATTTTATAGTATGATAATCTCTCATTCCCATTCCTCCTTGTACTATGCTTAGCTATTTTTATACCTCTTACTTTTATATTTCAAAAAAAATTATCTATTTTTTTCCAAATCATTCCATTTTTTTTTACAGAAAAGAGTTTTTTCTTTGCAAAGCAGTTTCATATAAAAAAGAGTATGACTTCTGCGTATATACAAAAGTCATACTCCTTTTTCTGCTTTAAACCGCACACTTTATCTAGTTGAGGCTTAGTTCAACCTCTACATTTCGCTAGTGTGTTCTATCTTTGTGAATCCCAGAGATTCACCAAATCAACAGGTATCACTTTTTGAATTTCTCCAAAAGTCATACCCCTCCACAGAAAAGATAAATTTTCTTACAAGAATTCTGCCCCTCTCTAGAACGACATATAACTCTAATCCTCTTTACTCAGCCTCCTTGAACTTGCTACCTCGGATGAGGAACAATCCTATAAGCACAGAAACTACTGTTATGATAATTGACTTGAGAATAATGTTTGAACCAAGCCACTCAGCAATAAGCACATCCAAATCTGATCTACCCTGATAAATATATGGATAAACCATTAAGCCTAAATCAAATAAGAAATGGAGCACCATGTTTCCCCAAAGGTTTTTTGTTCTCAAATAAACTGCCGCAAGGAAGAATCCAACTCCAATTGCATAAATAATTTGAGCATAGATTGGTGTAGGATCAGTTACACCTTTCAAATTGCTAGTATGGAGTAAACCAAAGAAAATTGATGATACAGCCATAGCAACGATGTAAGATGCTTTACTATTTCCAAAAGCCTTTTGGATAAAGGTCATTAAAAAACCTCGAGTGAGCAACTCTTCACGGATACCTGCTCCCACAGCCAGGAATACTAAACATAGCACAATAAACCTGCCATCTGTAGTTGGAGTGCCATAATCTCTGATAGATTTATACATGTTTGTGATAAGGTAATATACTGTAAACGCTGTCATTACGCCGCCGACAACAAAGGTGCTTTTAAAGCTTTTAAGAGAAAACTTAAATACATCCTTTTGCCCAAATGCAATGATTATAGCTGTTAAAATAACATTGATAACTAATACATACACTATCTCCATAATAAAAGCATCCTGAATTTTAAATAATGGTACAATCATTCCCGGTAATACAAACATTAGTACAATTCCTAATATAGCACCTCCTAGGTACTTAACTATTCGTAAAATATTATTCATCTTTTTCTCCTTTACTTTAATTATATTTTTACCACCTGATTTAGTGGATAAATCTTTATTTTAGTCTATTATTTCAACCCGTTTTGGGCATAAAAATAGCGGGCCACAGCAAGCGCCACGGCCCACTATATCTTTTCCTTCTACTGACGTTAATAATCCTCTCCATTTACTGTAACATCACCTAAATCGCAACGAGCTGTAATCTTGTTCTTGTCAACCTCGCCTTTAGTAGTGATATCAATGTCACCAGCATCACAATAAGCGTCAATAATATCGAAATCGCCATCTAACTCAATATCTCCAAGATCGTTAACAGCCTTGACTTTGTTGGCCTTTCCTGTGGATCTAACTTTAACACTACCCATAGAGCATGCTAAATCCATATCTGCATAATCGCCATCTAAGTTGATGTCGCCCAAGTCATTATTAACATCTACCGCATCATATTTGCTGTTATCAAGATGTAAATCTCCTAAAGAAAGGGAGATGTCAGCATTTTTACCCTCTGCGCTTTTTATCTTTATGTCACCTAACTTGTTGTCAATAAAAAGCTTCTCACTGTCAACATCATTAATATTGATGTCTCCTAAATTAAGGGTGATATTTGCATTTTTAATTACCGCATCCGTAGGAATAACTATTTTCATTGAATATTTATCTTTATTTATAACACTAGGGCTTAAATTGATTGTCTTATGGTAGCTTTCTTTAATGTTAAGAACACCATCCTTATAAGTTACTTTTGGGAGATATTTCTTTGGATAAATAGAAGTAACTTCAAGCTTATCTCCGTATGAAATATCAATATCTGCAATGTCAGCATCGATAGTCATCTCGCCAACATCCACGTTACCAAATGATTGAACGTCTGTAACAAACTTTCCATTTGTAGTGCTATAATGAAAAAATGAAACGCCAGTGAATAATCCACCAAAGTGAATGAGTATTCCAGCTATAATACAAATCAATGTAATTATCCATATAATTAAAAGGTATCTCTTCTTATTCATTTATTCTTCCTCCTCTGTTAACGCAATGTTCAATATTTTTCTAATTACGGCAGCCACAGGGAATATCAGCCATGTAAGATGCCAAGCCATAGTTAAAAAGCTGAGAATCAAGTATATGCAAATTACTGTTGGGCGATAAACTGACATAACAGCTTCAGCCTTCTTGTTGATAAAAACACGATTCTCTTCTGGCTCTTTACCATATCTGCCACTGATTGTACGACCATCGTTGATGCCAAGCACCTGGTCGTAGCTACTATTGATAACATTCGTATATACGAAGAGGAATACTCCTAAACCTATAAAGACAAATAATAAACCGCCTGATAATGGACCTTCATGCGTAACAATTGCAGGAACAAAACATGTTGCGCAAAGTAAAACGCCAACGGATGTCAAAAGAGCTCTGATTGACTTAAATGACTTGCGCTGGGCGCGAACTGCCTCTGCTGTGTTTAAATCAATGCGGCATGGCTCTTTTTGAATGTACTCCCATTCCTGTCTTGAAAAACCGCTGAATACAAATAATGCAACAGCTACACCAATTGAAAGGAACATTCCACAAGGGCCAAATTTGTTCTGCAATAACATTGGATAAATTACACATGTTATGCAAAGGAGAACTCCAATACCAATTCTCCATGCGTTCTTAGACTCTGTAGCAAGGAATCCTTGAATCTCATCTGATGATACAAGACGTCTGTTGTCAGCGTGCTGCTCCTTAACTACTTCAACTTCCTTGGTAAGACCTAAATCATCAGCCAATTCATCTAGGTTACCAAACTCAGAAATAACTGTACCTACTGCTGTATTTTCACTAATTCCGTCTGCTATCATTTCATTGTATTTATCTTCCATCATACTAAGAAGTTCAGATTTAGCTTTTCTAACTTCTGCTGTATTTGGCATGCTAGCAAACATTGCTTCAAGATAATCTTTTATTGTATCCATTTTCTTCTCCTCTACTTGATAATAAAATGCTCAATAACTTCTTTGGTTAAGTCCCACTCTTCACATTTGCTAGCGTAATATTCTCTGCCAGCGTCTGTGACTCGGTAGTAAGTTCTCTTCTTTCCATTACCCTCTAAATCCTGGTTTGCAACAAATGATTCTATGTATCCGTTCTTTTCCATTCGTGTGAATGCAGAATAAAGTGTTGTCTCTTTAATGATGTACTTCTCATCGGAAATCTTTTTAATCTGCTTTGAAATTTCATACCCATACGAAGGCTCCCTGATGAGGATGCTAAGAATCATAGTGTCATTATAACCACGAATAACATCACTACTTATTTCCCCCATGCGTTATTTCTCCTTTCTCTTGTACTGCCAAGCTTTTGCTGGCTTAAAATTATTATTCATCTTTCCTCCATCTAGAAAAATTTTTCTTTAATGTCTTTCAGATACCACGTCCGACGTGGTACTTCATCTGATGTAGTAACTATACTACGACTGCCGTAGCTTGTCAACATTATTTTTTAAATTTTTTATGTCCAAAGCATTTTTCACAGATATTTCATTGGATTGAGGGCTGGATTTTCGTAAAATGAGGCTATAAGGGAGGGAAGGCTCAGGTGGTTGTATGTGGTCATACAATTATGTAATACCTAGCATCTTAATATTGTGGATTCTGCTTTTTTACTATTTCACTCTCAAACGATTGCCAATACGAATCAATCGCTGCTTCGTTGGTTTGATGGTTGTTGAGGCCGTCGTTATTGTTACAGACATCCTTGCCTCTTATGCAGATCAGAATTATCGTCAGCTGCCACATTCTCTGGTAGTTGCCTTAAATATGCTCTATTTTGTATCCCTGCTTATTCGTATAAAGATGTTCTATTCCATCACCAGCAATATTTTTAGGCTGGACCCTTATACCCATAGGCTTAGGGCATTTATCAAAGATATCCCTATTATAATTTCTGAAATTATAGTCCTTAGCTCCCCTTGGACTGGTGCTGTTTTTGCAATCACAGAGGCGGGCTATGTTCGCGGGCCTTACTATGACATTATCTATGTCTGCTACTTCTATTTCTTGGCACTGACCTTCTATGATTTGATTGTTCACAAGGACAGGCTCCGCAGAAAGCGTGAGGCAGTCTGTGTATTTTTATATAATTTCACGATTCTCATTGGACTGCTATTTAGAATATTCTTCCCACAGGTGCTTATATTTGACACATTCTGCGTAATGGCTGTGCTTTTGATTAATCTGGTATTTATGAACCCTGATTTTTACCTGGATAAGCGTTCAAACCTTTTTACATCAGAGGCTCTGCGCTCTATGCTTTCTGAGAAAAATACCATTAAAGAGCACTACATTATGGCCTTTATCGTTAAAAACTATGGCGAAGCAAGAGAGGTCTATGGCCCTAGCCAAATGGACGAAGCCATCATGATCATTGGCCGGTATCTCCTTAAAAACTATACTGACGTACTGTCCTTCTATTATAGAAATGGGCGATTCGTCCTTTTAGGAAAAGATAATGAGCGTCTCCTAGAGATTAAGGAACAATTGCTAGATAGATTTAAGGAACCATGGGTTTCTAACAATGCGGAAGTTTATCTGGAAATTGGAGTGGTGACAAGCGATTTTGATTTAGTCAACGTAGAGACTGATAGCATTCTGCCTACCATCATACATGAACTTGTTAAATTTGATAATGACAGACACAAGAATTGTACAGTAATCGATGAGAATACGATTCTTGAAACAGAAAAACTTATTGAAGTTAAGCGGTGCCTTGAATATGCTCTAGAGCACAAGGAAACCGAGGTCTTTTTGCAGCCTATAGTTGATGTACATACAAGAGAATTGGTGGGCGCTGAGGCCCTCTGCAGGATTCGCGACAGAGATGGTAACGTAATCTCTCCTGGGCTGTTTATTCCCATTGCTGAGCACAACGGTCACATCACTCTCCTTGGCGAGCAGATGTTTGAAAAGACCTGTAAGTTTATAAAAGAAAACGACATTGCTGCTATGGGCTTGCAGTGGATTAATGTAAATGTCTCTACAATCCAGTTTATGCAGCATAGTCTGGCAACTAGATTTGAGGAAATCCTAGAGCAGTACGGCCTCACACCAGATAAGATTCACTTGGAGCTTACTGAAGCTGCCATGGTTGATGAACAACTGATGGCCGGCCAAATTCTCGATTTGCAGAAGAAAGGCTTTAATCTGGTGGTTGACGACTACGGAACTGGCTACTCTAATATAGCTCGCCTAAAGAGATATCCTTTCGTCAATATCAAGCTAGATATGTCTCTTGTATGGGAATACGGAAATAACCCTGGTGTTATCGTGCCAAAGATGATAGAGGCATTTAAGGAAACTGGCTACTCTGTAACCGCTGAAGGTATTGAATCAGAGGAGCTTGCACAGGCCATGGAAAGGTGCGGTTGCGACCTGCTGCAGGGCATGTATTTTAACCCACCGCTACCAATTAAAGATTTTTTAAAAGAATATTCAAAATCCCCTTGACTTAAAGGCCATGCCATAGTAATATATATTTCGTTGCTGGTAAGTTACAGCAACACAATATATGGCTCGTTGGTCAAGCGGTTAAGACGTCGCCCTCTCACGGCGAAAACAGCGGTTCGATTCCGCTACGAGCTGCTAATAATGATTTAACGCCTAGGCAAGTGCCTAGGCGTTTTTATTAATCATTTTTATTCATCAGATTCTCACCGATTTCTATTCTCACACTCTTAGTGCCATGAAGACTGCTAAAATCTTTGTGTTTTTCATGTGGTTCTCCTCTTTTCACATATATTCTCCAAATCTCATTAAATCACGTTAGTGTCTAATTTAATGAGCATAAAGCAATGCTAAATATGATACTACAAGAATTATAAATGCTAGCGTATTTATTATTATGGCTGCTATAGCCAATTTCTTTTTAGGCGTAGACAGACCCTGTCCTGCCAAACAGTATACTAATATATAAATTATTATTCCGAATGAAACTCCCAAAAAAGGTAATATTACACCTACAATTGAAAGAATAAAGCCCGCCAAACAAAGCTTCTCGCGCTTAGCATAGTTCTCATTCTCAAATTCTTTAGTAAATTGCGCACTTACATTATTATCTGCGCCTTCAACTTGTGCTTCATTCATATTCTCTGATTCTGTAATATCCTTAGTCTCGCATATTTTGTTAAAAAGTGTCTGTAAAATGCTTTTATAGCTATCCCCTGCCATATTGTTCATAGCCCCTGAATCAAGCATATAAAACTTTTTACCAACACCTATTGTCCATGCATCTACACTAATTGTCTGCCCATCTATCTTGTATTGAAATCCTCGTTTTCCATACAATAAAGGATCATTAAAGAAGTAAAATTCTTCATCATACTTGTTTATCAGATTAAACTTATTTGCTTGCAACCATGATTTAACTATTTCATCTGCTGTTTTTGCATCAGTACTAAACTTAAATTCATAATGTGTTTTACCTTTGTTCATATTCACTCCTTAAAAACTATAACAAAAGAACAGGCTCCTTTAAGAACCTGTTCGTTAATAGCCTATCTAGTTATTATTTTAATAATTGCAATCAAAAAAGAAATTCCTAAAAGAATTAGGTTTCTAGTTGCATCCTTCTTAAATCTTTCAACTTTTAATGCATTTACATTAAATGCAGCTAACAAAAGTGTAATGATTGAAGCGTAATATGTACCTAATAAAGCAACTATAATAAGACAAATACTCGCAATAAATGAAAGCTTTACCTGCTTTTCCATTTTCTTTTCAGCTTCTTCATCAAATACATTTGGTGCTTGATTCTCGTTTGGTGTTTGATTTGTGTTTTCCATTATTCTTCCATCCTTCCTTTGATATTAATATCACTAGTACTGTGCTAATATTTTGCACAAATACTAATGAACATTATAACACATTTAAAACTCTTTATCCTTCTTATCCTTCAAAGTGAACTAAATCATATGGATAATATTGCTCATCTTTTAATGATGAATCGTCAACTCCAAGTATCTTGGCAACTGCCCCTGCTTCAAAACTCCAATAACCAGCATATAGTTCTGGACTCTTTTTGTGAATATCATACCAAGAGCATTCTTTATGAATTTTGTACCACTTTTTTTCTAGATAATCTTTTAATAAATCATCTGAAACCTGAACACTATTAATAGCATCTCCCAAACATTCATAAACTGAATATTCATAGTTATTACCATTGAAACCCCAAGAAGCATCAATTGACTTAATCAAAAAGTTTATAATACAATCGTCAAACTTTTCCTCTACTAGTCGATCTTCTAATGTTTTTATATCTTCCGAATTGAAGCCCAATAAAACCGCTAATGATATCACTTTAACTAATTCAATATATCCACTTTCGCTACTCCAAATATTTACATAATTAACCAATAATTCTTTAAAGATTTCTTTGATTTCTTTAATGGCATAGCCTGCTGAATACATTGTGTTAACCACGCGTTGGTAGGAAGTATTTAAAATAATATATCCATTTTTAACACCTCTACTATCTGGACCGTTAAGTTGAATTGCCTTTTGAATCAATTCTTTGTAATGCTCTAATTCTGTATTATCTTTTTCTATTAGTTTTTCATAAATTTCTTGATTGTTAAAATCATCTCTCATTATTTTATCTGTCCATTTTGCAAAAACTGCAAAGTCTAACGACTTTGCAGTTTATACTTTTTATTCTACAATTAACTCAGCGAAAACCAAACCATCTCTCTCAATATCTTTATTATAGACATGCCTTCCTATAATCGTCCTAAGATTCCTTAAATCATCCAAATTGGAAGACGCAAATTCCAAATAACAGGTTTCTGAACCTTGCTTATTCAGTTCAGCAAAAAAATCTGAAATATAACAATTATACCTATCAAGAATATCCTCCAAAGGATATTGGGAAATATCTGATGCATCAACACCTTCATTTAATACGAGTTCTTGTTCAAATGACAATGACATTACATATAAATTTCCAATTTCATTCTTTTTATATATAGCATCTTCAACTTCAACATAGCCTGATTCTAACTTTTTATATTTATCTGCCACAAAGGAATTTATATTTTTCATTTAGGCCACTCCATTATTTTGACGAGTATATGGGAAAAATCAATTTTTTTATCTAAAACTAGTTTGAATTTTCCATTTCAAACCATTCATTAAATGCATCAACAAATGTTTTGTCATTACTATCACTGTATATCAAATCATAACTATAATCAGCATTAACACTTTTCGTTAAAACATCATATTTCAATTTTATCTGCGTAGGCATAGGTCTACCATTAGACTCACACAAATCTTTAATCTTATGTATATCCTCATTTATAATTTGCAAAACCTGTTTTTGCACATTAAGTGACACATCATATTCACATCCATTACCAGCATCATTTAACTTATGTTTTTTTAATACTCTATCATTTATCTTATAAAAAATATCTCCACCAAGTGTATTACCCTCACACGAACAATAAATATAAATCATTTGAGCGTTGTCGTTCACGTATTCCAACCCAATTTCAATCATATCCTTTTGCAAATCTGTAAACATATCCTCAAAAGATTTTTTCTTGCCAAACAACATTACATACCTCCTAGTTATCAATTAAATATTTCGGCTGAAAATAATTCACCATCTATGCTATAGTCTACTATAAATTTCGATGGACGTACACTGTTAGCTTCATAAACAACACTAACATTTGTGCTAACATTTTTACCTTCTTTTAATGCATCTGCCCATGTATTTTCTATTTTCTTATAATCGCTCAAATTCACATGACTATCTTGTGAAACTAAATTGTCAAGCTTTGGTGACCCTCCAAAACGATCGCCTGCCAAGTGACCTGCATGATCTCCCGCTAACTTTCCTGGAGTATTAGCGTCATGTTTTAAACGACTGGTTCTATCTGTCAAATGTAACTCATCAGCTTGCCAGTTAGTAAGTCTTCCCATATCATCTGTTTCATAATTATATCCAAATTCGCCCGATGTATACTTAACATTAGGCTTTAGATTTCCCGCTTCATCAAATGGATTGTCTACAAATTGTTTTTCTCCAGCGGCATTAGTTGATGATATATCTAGCCTCTCGCTAACCTGTGGACCTGCCTTATACATGTTCTTGGCCATATCAGCAACGTTTATTACATCGCAGACAGTCTCTGTTACGTCTAAGGTTGTGGCTGCTCCATATGAAAGCTTATTGAGTGTACCATCTCCGAAATTAGTATCTCTTAATACATCTGATAGT
>JAILGH010000086.1 GCA_024697025.1 Pseudobutyrivibrio sp. | reverse complement strand
AACATTTAATATTGAACTCACGGATGATGAAATTGGCAGAGTATATAAGCAGGCTAAAAAACTAAATAAAGATGTCATGTTTATGACGCAGATAATAATGCAGTTTAAGCAACGCTTTGATGATACAACATTAGAGCCAATAGATGACAAGGTTGGTTATCTATGCAAAATGATACAGCAAGGAGCAAAGACAGCAAGTCATATAAGTAGGAAAAGCAATAACTACAATAGCTTCTTACAAAATGACTATAACTACGATGAATTAGAAAGACAATTATTGGATAACTAATGGGATAAGAATGGAGAGGTGAATATGGCAAATAAGGTAATTGTTGTTCCTGATGGAAAAATATGTGATTACATTGATGGAAAATTTCGACCGGATACTCCTGAAGAGTACGTAAGACAGATAATTGAAAAGAGACTTATTAATGAGCATAAGTATTCTACAAATCAAGTAAAGGTGGAGTATACACTTCAGTTGGGATCTAACAAACCGAGGGTAGACATCGCTATTTGGGATAAAGGCGAAACAAATCTTACACAAGAAAATATTAAGATATGTATTGAGTGCAAGAAAGAGACCGTAAGCCCGACTGGCAAAAAAGATGGCATAGCACAGCTTCAATCTTATATGTCAGTATGCCCTAATTGTGAGTGGGGATTATGGACGAACAGTTTGCAGAAATTCGTTTATAAAAAGTATATTGATGACAGTGGTAAAGTTGCGTTCATGGAGTATAACGATATTCCATCAGCTGATGGTAATTTAGATGACGTAAACAGACCCAGTCGTAAAAGCCTAAAAAATGCTTCATCTGACAATCTTCTTTTTGTTTTTAAGGCATGTCACAATCATATTTTTGTTAATGATGGTTTTCAAAAACAGCCGGCATTTTTTGAGCTACTGAAGATAATATTCTGCAAGATTGAAGATGAAAGAAATATACCAAGACCACTTGATTTTTATACAACATCTGAAGAAAGATCTAATCCAGATGGACAATTAACAGTTATGAAACGTATTTCAAAGATTTTTGAGGCTGTTAAAAAGAGGCATGGAAAGATATTTGATGCTAATGATGAAATTAAGTTGTCGCCAAGAAGCCTTGCCTATATCGTAAGCGAACTTCAAAAGTATAGCCTTTTAAAAACTAATATAGATATTAAAGGTAAGGCATATGAGGAAATTGTTGGTGCTAATCTTCGTGGTGATCGTGGAGAGTTCTTCACACCTAGAAATGTTATGAAGATGGCGGTTGAGATGGTTGATCCCAAGATTGATGAGAAAGTTTTAGATAGTTCTTGTGGAACTGGCGGTTTCATAACGATGGCAATGACTCATTGTATAGAAAAAATAAGGGCTGAGATAGAGGAACAATTAGGAGAGACATACGAAAACTGGGATGGTGAAGTACTTGTTTCATACCAGAATCGTATATCTGATATGGCAGCAAATAATTATTTTGGGTTCGATATTAATCCTGATTTGGTTAAAGCCACCAAAATGAACATGGTTATGAATAATGATGGAAGTGGAAATATTCTTCAAACGAATTCATTATTACCACCTCATGAATGGACGGATGAGTTTAAAACAAGATTGTCAGAAGCATTACAGATAAAAAAACAAGACATTAAAAATCATAAAACTATAGGATTTTTTGATGTAATAGTAACAAATCCGCCTTTTGGAGCAAGTATACCTGTGCAGGATACGGTTATACTTGAACAGTTCGAACTTGCACATATATGGACTCTAGATAAGAAAACGGGAAGATGGACAATGTCAGATAAGTTACAATCATCGGTGCCTCCTGAGATATTGTTCATAGAAAGATGTACACAGTTTCTTAAAGAAAAAGGAAGAATGGCTATTGTATTGCCAGACGCTATTCTTGGATCTCCGGGGTTGGGATATATCAGAGAGTGGTTAATTCTTAATCACAGGATAGTTGCAAGTATTGACTTACATGTAGATACTTTCCAACCCAGAAATGGCACACAGACATCAGTTCTTGTATTGGAGAAAAAAAGCGAAGAACAAAAGGACAAGGAAGCAAAGAGCGGAGAAATGGCTGATTATAATATCTTTATGTCAATGGTAGAAAAGGTCGGCCACGATAGAAGAGGAAACCCTTTGTTTAAGAGAGATGCGGATGGTAACGAAATCCTTGTACCTGAAGTTACAGATAGTGAAGATAGCGGAGCGCAGCAAAAGATGGTCAAAATAGAAGATGACCAGACTTATGAGGTTCCAAATGCTTTCAAAAAATGGAAAACAAAGGAGGGTATCGCATGGTAATCACAGGTGAAGATACTCTCAAATGGTGTTCTGTATCTGTTCAAGAAGTAATAAATAAAGGATATCGATTGGAAGCGTCTGTATTTGATGTAGATGCAAAAAAGGCTTGGGAAAGCGTTATTCATGGTAGATACGAAAGCCTTCCGTTAATGGGAGAAAATGGAATAATTGAAAAAGCGTATTATCCAGGGAGATTTAAGCGTATTTATACAGAAAGAGGCGGCGAGCCTTTCTATTTGCCATCCCAAATGGGAGATATATTTCCTAAAGTTGATAAGCGTATTTCCAGATTGACGAAATGCGATATGAGTGAACTAAGGCTAAAGGAAAAAACACTTCTATTGACAAGATCTGGAACAATAGGAAACGTGGGATACGTGTCTGAAACGCTTAAAGGAAAAGTGTTTTCTGATGATGTAATAAGAGTTACTTTTAAGAACGACTATGATCTGGGATATTGCTATGCCTTTTTGAAGTCAGATGCTGGTAGTAAGGTCCTGCAAACTAATGGATATGGTTCAGTTATTACGCACCTTGAACCAGAGCACTTGAATGAGATGCGTATTCCAGATGCTCCAGTTTCTATTAGAAAAAAGATAAACGATTTGATTGTCAAATCTTATGACTTGAGGGATCAATCAAATGCTTTGATTAGTCAGGCAGAATCGTTACTGGTAAAAGAATTAGAGCTTCCGGACGAAGGTAAATTATATGAATTGGATAAACGAGATTTCTTTAGTGTTTCATTGAGTAATCTTAATTATAGGCTAGATGGATCATACCACCTTCCTATACAAGATATTATTCTTCAGAGTATGAAAGCTAAAGCTAAGGAAGTATTACCATTATCCGATAGCTCGTTGTCAGAGAATATAATATTACCGCCACGTTTTAAAAGAACTTATGTTGAGCCTGGACATGGAAGAGTATTATTTGGAGGCAAACAAATATATGAATTGGATCCTTCCAATAAAAAGTATTTGTCTTTGAAAGCTCATGACAAAATGTATAGAGAGAAATTAGAAATAAAAGAAAATACAATTCTTATTACAAGAAGTGGAACAATAGGTAGAGTTGCATTAACTCCAAAACATTGGGAAAATTGGGTTGCAAGTGATCATATTATAAGAGTAGTTCCCGCAAGTAAAGAAATTGCTGGATATTTATATGTTTTTCTTGAATCTCAATATGGGTATTATTTGATAACTAAACATACATATGGTTCGGTTATCGATGAAATTGATGATAATCAAGTTGGAGAAATACCAATCCCAATATTGAAAGATGAAAAGAAACAACAGCGGATTAATGAACTTGCTCTTGAAGCAAATAAGAAGCGGTATGAAGCGTATATGTGTGAACAGGAAGCCCTCAGTATTATGAATAATGAGGTTTTGTTTAATAATTAAGTATATCATCCGCAGTTATCAATTGTAGGAGGGACGTATTGATGTCTGAAGAATTAGAAATAATCACTGAAGAAGAGGATGAGGATATTGATTTATCGGATCGTAAGAAAATAGACTTTTCTGGTAAGGATTCTGATATAGATGGATTATATCGTCAGTATCAAAAAGGACGTCTGTTGATACAGCCAGATTATCAAAGAAAATATGTCTGGGACCCTAAGAAGGCTAGTCTATTAATTGAATCTATACTTATGAATATTCCTATACCCATTATTTATCTCGCAGCTACAAGTGATGGAAAGATAAATGTTATTGATGGTCAGCAACGCTTAACGTCTATTTTTAGCTTTATAGATGGAGTATTTCCTGATGGAAAAGCTTTTAAGCTTACTGGTCTTCAAGTACTTACCGGATTAAAGAATAAAACATTTAAGGACTTAGATGAAATAGAGCAGAATAAGTTACTAGATTACTCAATAAGAACAATAACATTTTCTTCAGATTCAGATCCAGACCTTCAATATGAGATTTTTACAAGATTAAATAGTGGTTCTGTATCTCTTAATGATCAGGAGTTGAGAAACTGTATATATAGAGGTAAATTCAATGAATTTATAAAGCAACTTGCCTCAGACAAAGATTTTTTATCTTTATTAGGATATAAAGAGCCACATAGCCGAATGAAAGATGTTGAATTGGTTCTCAGATTTATTTCTTTCTATAAAAAGACTTATATAAATTACAAGGGAACTATGAAGCTATTTTTCAACGATACCATGCGTGAGTATGCCAATATCGACGATGTTGATATGAAAAATATACAAGCAGCATTTAAAACAGCTGTTACCAACATATATTCTTTACTTGGTGAGTGTTGTTTTAGAAGATTTAAGCTCAATGATGGAGAATATACTTGGGAAAGTAAAATACTCAATGTAGCGTTATATGACATCCTTATGGATTCTATGGCTAGAATTCCAACCACTGTACTAATGCGTCATTTGGATTCTATAAGAGAAGCTTATATTGACTTAATGGTCTCTAACCAAGAGTTCATAGATGCGATATCCTTCAAGACATCTGATGCTACCATAGTAAAAAAGAGATTCAAAATATGGAATGATACACTAGATGAAGTTATCAAAGACGATAAGGCTGATAAGAGGTGTTTTTCCAGAGCATTTAAGCAAAAACTATATGATGCAAATTCGACTTGTGCAATTTGTGGGCAGCATATTTCGTCACTTGATGATAGTGCTGTAGATCATATAGAGCAGTATTGGATGGGTGGCAAAACAATTCCTGATAACGCACGTTTAGTACATAGATACTGTAACTGGAGTAGGTCAAGAAAAGAATGATAGCCAAAAACGTCTAACTAACATTTGGACGAAATGTTTTTGTAATAACGTCAGTTTAACTTGAAATATAGTTATATTGACGTTATTTTTTTATTATATAAAATAACTATAGCTCGACAGTATATTCGAATTGAAAGAGAACGAGAAAAAGAGAGTGTGTTACTACTTCTCTCTTCTCTTCTGCTGACCAATTTCCATATTTATCAGTCTATGTCTCCCTTCAACTCTGCCTTGTACTTATAATATGTATTCCTGCTAAGCCCTGTGAGCTTGATGCACTCAATATCTGAAAGTGTGCCATTAAATGACTTGCTATGCTTCAAGATTATTTCC